>JBIIVI010000094.1:0-11587 GCA_044339555.1 Cyclobacteriaceae bacterium
AGTACTATGGCGATTTCATTCCCTGGATTGCCGGCCTGCTCACACCCATTACGGTGTTTATCTCCATTGTGTACGTCACCTCCCGCTTGGCCTCCCATACGGAAATCATTGCCATGCTCAGCGGTGGGATGAGTTTTAACCGGTTGCTGGTACCCTACTTTATCAGTGCGGCCGTTATTGCTGGCATCACATTTTTCTTAAACGGGTGGATCATTCCCCGATCCAATCAGGATCGGCTCAGTTTTGAGATGCAGTACTTGAAGAACCGCTACTATTACGATAAGCGAAATATTCATATGCAGATTCAGCCCAACATCTATCTGTACATGAACAGCTTTAACAATCAATCCAACATTGGCTATCAGTTTTCGCTGGAGCGCTTTGACGAAAACCGGCTCATGGAAAAATTAACGGCCGACCATATTCAATGGGATTCGGTAAAACAGCGCTGGACGTTGAATTACTGGACCTACCGTAAAGTGGATGATCTCTTTCAAACCACCGGGTTACAGGCCGTTCACTTTAAAAAAACCGGCCAGACCATGGACACGGTGCTGAGCATTATACCCACTGATTTCGCCAATGACGATCGCAAATACGATGGCATGACTATCCCGGAGCTATCGAACCACATCGAAAAACTACGCTTTCGCGGATCAACCGGCGTAGAAGTGTTTGAAGTGGAGCGCGACATCCGCTATGCCGCCCCGTTTACGATTTTTATTCTTGTGTTTATGGGCGTTCTCGTGTCGGCTCGTAAAAGTCGCGGCGGCACCGGATTTCAAATTGCACTGGGCTTTCTACTCTCGTTCGTGTTTATCCTTTTCTTCATGCTTACCCGCACGTTCGCAGAAGCTGGATCACTCTCGCCAATAGCAGCCGCCTGGTTGCCAAATTCGGTATTCGCGTTGTTGTCGCTGGCCATGTACCGTTACGTACCGCGGTAAATGGCTACCTGGCGCGACTACTTACAGTTACATTTCATTGTCTTTTTGTGGGGTTTTACAGCTGTTTTGGGTAGCCTCGTTTCGTTGCCGGCCACCGAAATGGTTTTTTACCGAACGCTGTTGGCCGCGGCAGGCCTGGGTGTGCTGATGGTGTTGTTCAAAAAATCATTCCGCGTAAAGCCCTTGGATGTCATCAAACTGGTGGCGGTGGGTGGCATTGTTGGAGCACACTGGTTGTTTTTTTTCATCTCCGGGCGTGTGTCGAATCCTTCAACCAGTCTCGTAGGTTTTGCAACCTGCTCGCTATGGGCCGCGCTGTTGGAGCCGTTCTCAAAACGACAGCCGTTCCGCTTGCTAGATGTAGGTTTTGGTGTAGTGGTGATGCTGGGACTGGTGGTAATCGTTTCATACGATTTTCAATATGTGGGCGGGCTGTTGCTCGGGATTCTTTCCGGCCTAACGGCTGCGATCTTTTCCATTCTGAATGCCCGTATCGTTAGTAGAATAAACGCCTACACGATGACGTTCTACCAAATGCTAGGCGCCACCGTGCTGATAGCCGTTTGTTTTCCGGTGTACCTTATTCTGTGGTCGGAAAGCGGGTCGTTGCAATTGCAACCCACCGCGGCTGACTGGTTTTACATCGCCATCTTGGCTTGGGTGTGTTCGGTCTATGCTTTTGCCACCGGCATCAATCTAACAAAGAAACTGTCGGTGTTTTTTATTCAGCTCACCCTCAACCTGGAGCCCGTGTACGGCATTCTATTGGCGCTTTGGATTTTTGGCACCCGCGAAGTCATGGGGTTTCATTTCTATTTGGGCACCGCCATTATTTTGCTGGCTGTGGTGGTCTATCCGCTTCTAAAAAAGAAAGTGTATCCAGATAGTGTGCGAGTTTAAATCGTTAGCTCTCCTGCCCAATAGATTGCCCCGACAAAGTGTGATTCGAGCGCAACAGGCGCATCAAAAATTCCGAACACAGCCGCGCCGGATCCACTCATGGCCGCGTAAAGAGCCCCGCGTTTGTAAAGCTCTCTTTTGATCACTTCAATAGCTGGATATTTTTCAAACACAGATTTTTCAAAATGATTTACCAGCAATTCGCGCCATTGGCCAACGGGTGCTTGCAAGACATCCTTCAGCACATGGGCGGATCTTTTCGGCACAACGCCTGCATAAGCTTCGGCTGTGGAAACATGTATCGCGGGCTTTATCAAAACCAAAAAGTAGCCCTTCAAACTCACTGCCAAAGGCGAAAGGATTTCGCCCCTTCCAGTGCCTAGCATCGGTTCATCAAACAAAAAAAATCCGCAATCGCTACCCAGGTCGGCTGCGAAGCTTAGAAGTGTCTCACGCGACAATCGCAGATCAAAAACCTCATTGAGAGCACGCAACACGTGTGCACCATCGGATGAGCCACCGCCTAACCCTGCACCCGTTGGCAACACTTTATGGAGATGGATAGCAACGGGTGGCAGAGAAAACTCCTGTTGCAGGAGTTGATACGCGCGAATGCACAAGTTGTCCTGAGCGGAGCCCGGCACTTCGTTGCCAGACATCGTAAAATCGAACTGGCTACTCGGCACTACCTCCACCACATCGCTCCAAGGCACCGGGTAGAAAACGGTTTCCAGATTGTGATAACCGTCCGCCCGCTTTTCGATCACATGTAAGCCCAAATTGATCTTACATGGAGCAAAGCGAATCATTTCCGTTTACTGTTTCGTGAGGCGCTCGATCAAGTCTTCGGTAATTCCCGTGCTGGAGAAACCACCATCGTGCATCAGGTTTTGCATAGTCACCATCCGCGAATAATCCGAAAACATCAATACAATGTAATTGGCGCAATCCTCGCCAGTGGCATTCCCTAACGGCGACATCATCTGCGCATAGTCGAAAAACACATCAAATCCAGAAATGCCGGCACCCGCGATGGTTTTCGTTGGCGACTGTGAAATCGTATTCACACGCACTTTCTTCAGCTTAGCAAACCGTTGGCCATAGCTGCGCGCGATGGATTCCAATACCGACTTCGCCTGGGCCATATCCGAATAATCCGGGAAAGTGCGCTGCGCGGCAATGTACGACAGTGCCACAATAGAACCCCATTCGTTCATGGCGTCCGTCTTTTCGGCCGTTTGCATGACTTTGTGGAATGACACCCCTGAGATATCCAAGGTTTTCAAAAACCAATCATAGTTTAGATCTCCATAGGCCTTGTCTTTGCGCACGTTCGGGCTCATGCCGATGGAATGCAACACAAAATCCAATTTGCCACCGAGCACCTCCATCGACTTGGTAAACAGATTATTCAATTCCTGCTCTGAGGTTGCATCGGCCGGAATCACCTGTGCATCACATGCTTTGGCCAGCTCGTTTATTTTACCCATGCGCATGGCGATGGGCGCGTTGGTGAGGGTGAAACTCGCGCCTTCTTCCTTCACTTTCAAGGCTGTTTTCCATGCAATGGAGTTCTCATCCAATGCACCAAAAATGATTCCTCTCTTTCCTTTTAACAATTGATGAGCCATACGGATTACGTTTGTTCGAGGGAGCAATTATAGCTAAAAATTGCCACAGTTAGATGTTTCACCGTTGCCGTGGCTTATTTTCGCGCATGCGTTCCAGGCACCAGCCCGTGGGGGTTTTTGACAGCGGTATTGGCGGTTTAACCGTGGCCAGTGCCATTCGAAAGCGCATGCCCCACGAGGCATTGATCTATTTTGGCGACACCGCCCATTTACCTTACGGTGATAAGTCCGAGGCGGCCATTCAGGCGTACAGCATCCGCATCGCAGATTTCTTGCTCCAACAGGGTTGCAAAGTATTGGTGATCGCTTGCAACTCGGCCAGTTCCGCGGCCTATGATCTTTTAAAGGAATATGTGCGCAATGAGGTGAAAATCATTAACGTAATTGATCCGATGGTTGCATGGGTAAGTCAGCACTACGGCACCCGGAAAACCGGGCTGATCGGCACCAAACGGACGATACAATCCGGCATCTACAAACGCAAACTACAAGAGATCAATCCCACCGTAGTCTTGCAGTCGGTTGCTACACCGCTGTTGGCGCCTATGATAGAAGAAGGCTATCATCACAACAAAATCAGTCACGATCTGATTGAAGAATACCTATCCAAACCCGAGTTGACTAACATTGCCGCGCTCATTCTGGCTTGTACCCACTATCCATTGATCAAGGAGGAGATCAACACCTATTACCAAGGACAAGTAGATGTCTTGGATTCTTCCGAGTTGGTGGCAGAAGCCTTGTTCGAGCACTTACAATCGAACGACCTGCTTCATACTGAAGCCCCGCCGGTTCACCGCTTCTATGTGTCGGACTATACGGATGCCTTCGAGGCCGCCACCCGGATTTTTTTTGGCGAACAGATCCAACTCCAGCAACAAAAGTTCTGATGCCCCGCGGCCCAAGAATGATTTGTCTTAACTTAACGGCAGCATGAGCACCTTCTTTTTCCTGTTGCCCTTTTTGGTGGTGTATACCGTTTTGGTAGTATATGCCGAACGAAAAGTATCGGCCTTTATACAGAGTCGACTCGGGCCGATGGAAGTGGGTTACTATGGCATCCTCCAAACCGTGGCTGATTTACTTAAGCTTTTACAGAAAGAAGACATTCGGCCGGCGGGTGCCACGCCCCTGTTATTCAAGCTCGCCCCCATCGTGATCTTTCTGGCCATTTTTGGTGGATTTTCTGTGCTGCCGTTAAACCCGATTTGGGTAGGAGCCCCGCTCGCCTCCGGGATTTTTTTCTTGCTCGCGATTATTTCACTAGATGTAGTGGGTATCCTTATCGCAGGCTGGAGTTCCAACAACAAGTACAGCACCCTGGGTGCATTTCGGGCGGCCGCCCAAATCATCTCCTACGAGATTCCGCTGACTCTTTGTATTGTAGCCGTGGTGATGCACGCAGGCACACTGGATTTGCAGGCTATCTGCAAACAGCAAGGAATTCTGGCTCAGACTCCGGCTCATTTTTTCGGAATAAATCTTACATCAGTGGGCGGCATCGCTGCTTGGAATGTCGTACAAATGCCGTGGTTGTTCTTTGTGTGGGTGATCTTTTTTGTGGCCTCGCTGGCCGAGTGTAACCGTGCGCCTTTCGATCTGCCGGAAGGCGAATCGGAATTAGTGGCCGGGTACCACACAGAGTACACCGGTTTCCGCTTTGCCATCATCATGCTGGGCGAATATGCCATGATGCTACTGGTGAGTTTTCTGGGCGCCATTTTGTTTTTTGGCGGTTGGAATTCCCCGCTGATGAACATTGGTTCGTGGACACTGGCGAGTTGGACCACCGGCCCAGTCTGGGGTATTTTCTGGCTGCTGGCTAAAACCATCCTTATGGTTCTGCTGCAAATCTGGGTGCGATGGACGCTGCCGCGCGTGCGGATTGATCAATTAACCAGCATAAGTTGGAAATATCTTACACCCCTGGCGCTTTTTTTTATTTTTCTAATCGGACTTAGTAAAATTGCGGGCTAAATCATGGCCCACATCCGCTTCATCATAGTTTTCTTGCTGCTGTCGTTTATTTCAAACGGACAAGGGAGGGTCGACAGCCTTAAAAGTGCGTTGAACGGAACCGTGTCCGACTCCGTCCGCGTCCAACTTTTGCTGAGTTTAGGGAAAGAAATCCAATACAAGGACATCGACCGATCGAAAGATCTGCTTGATGAAGCTAACCGCTTGGCCGAAGCGAAAGACTGGAATTGGGCCCGTTTGCTGATATATCGGGCTCAAAGCTATAGTGCACTGCTGCGAGGCGACTACTCTACGTGTCTGCGTTTCGATAACCAGCGGCTTTCGCTTGCAGTGTCATTAAAAGACAGCACTCAAACCATTGATGCCCTGAACTACATTGGCGATACGTACCACGCACTGGGCGAATACCATGAGGCCTATTTTTATTTTACCAAATCCTACAAACTGGCGCAGACGAAAAAAGACACGTTAATGATGGCCATTACCATGCACAACGTAGGCCGCGTTTTCAAAGAATTGGGTCAGTACGAAATCGCCATTCAACATTTCAATTTTTCCCAACGTTTGAGCGACCAGTACCGCGACCTAGACGGCCTGGCCTACAACCTCGATGAGTTGGGCGACCTCTACATACGGCAAAAGAATTTCGAAAAAGCCGAAGAGACTTTACGAAAGTCGTTGCAGGTTACACGCGAAAGGAATATTCAGATTTTGGAGCCACAGACCCTGGCCAAGTTTGCGCGCCTGTATCTGCAAAAAAATGATGTGAGCAAGTCCACCGCATATTGGGATTCCACTCTTTGGATGCATCAAAAAACCAAAAACGTCTTTGGAACGGCGTTGACGGAGCTTGGCCGCGGACAACTTCAAATCCGCCAAGGCAACTATGCCGGTGCTACCCAATTGATTACCTCAAGCCTTGCCACCGCACAAAAGCTAAACGCGCGGATTCTGGAAATCGAATGCTTGAAAGAACTTTCGAATTTGAATGAGCAGCGAGGTGATATCAAGGCTGCTTTTGATTATTTCAAAAACTACAAAGCCCTCCAGGACAGTTTGTTTAGCGAAGAAATGCTGGAGAAACTCTTTCAGGATCAAGTGCGCTTCGAGACGGAATTGAAAGACACCGAAATTGCCACGTTGAGCCGTGCCCAGCAAGTGCAGCGCGATGCATTGAAACGGGAAGAATTGTTCCGGAATATTTTGGTAGTAGTGGCTGCGTTAACCGGCTTTCTCCTGTTTACAGTGTATCGCAGCGGCCAGCGCAGAATAAAAATCAATAAGATTCTTCTAGAACACCAGACTGAAATTGAAGCCCGCTCCAAAGAGTTGGAAGAACTGAACAAAGTAAAAGACAAGTTCTTTTCCATTATCTCCCACGACCTCCGATCGCCCATGAACGCCCTGGCGGGCATTTTGGAACTGACCGAAAAAGGCGCTATTCAGCCAAATGAATTCCCGAAAATAACTAAAGAACTACGTGCCCAGTTTAACCATACCCGCACGCTTATCAACAACCTGCTCGACTGGGCCTTGCTGCAGATGGATAAACTGAAAATCGTAGCGGAGAAAATCGATCTACGGCAAATGGCTGACGAGAACTTCAAGCTGCTCAGCTCCATGCACCTGAAGCAAATGAATCTGATCAATGCCATCCCGGCGGGTCAGTTGGCATTAGCTGATAAAAACATGGCCAATCTCATTTTTCGCAACCTGATCCTCAACTCCATCAAGTTTACGGAAGAGGGTGGTACAATTGCCATTCGTTCCTCCACGCAGGGAACCTTTTGGCGCATCTCGATTGAAGACAGTGGCGTGGGTATTCTTCCTGAAATCCAGAAAATCATTTTCGAAAAAACAAGTGGTTACAGCACCCGCGGTACAGCCAACGAAAAAGGAACCGGCCTCGGACTTATTCTCTGCAAGGAGTTTGTCGAACGAAACGGCGGTACCATTTGGTTGGAGAGCGAAGTGGGCAAAGGCACTACGTTCTTTTTCACCCTCAAAAAAGCCTGACGGGCTTTAGCCAATTGCCTGTTATATTTGTTGGGATAACATGGCTGTTTCGCGCACGTATTTTCACCAACTTTTTTCCGCTATTACCACCGTGGCCACGGGCTTACAGCTAACCTGGCGCCAGCTTTGGAAGTCGCGAAAAGCGAACTCCTCCGTCAACATCCGGTCGCGAAGTTATTTCGAACAACAAGAGGGTATTGCCACCATTCAATATCCACATGTCCAAATTCCGGTGCCGGAGGTAGGCCGTTATCAGTTGCATAACGAGATCGATGACTGCATTGTTTGCGATAAGTGCGCCAAGGTATGCCCGGTAAATTGCATCGACATCGAGGCGGTCAAGTCGCCCGAAGAATTTGGCAAAACCTCGGACGGAACAAGCAAACGCATCTACGCGGCCAAGTTCAACATCGACATGGCCAAGTGCTGCTTTTGTGGTCTTTGCACCACGGTATGCCCCACCGAGTGCCTCACCATGACCAGCACGTACGACTTCAGCACGTTTGATATTCGTCAACACGAGTTTCCCTTCGCCACCATGACGGCCGCGGAAATTGAGGCAAGCAAGGCTACCTGGGCTCGGCACGAGCTGGAAAAGGCCGCAACAAAAGTAACTCCTACATCGGCCAGTGATAAACCGGTCGCAGCCAAGCCGGTGTTCAAGCCGCGTATTCCACCTCCGGCATCAAATCCGCCCACCCATGACTGAGTGGATTTTGTATGGCTTTCTGCTGGTAGCCGCAGTGGGAGCAATCTCGCTGGTGTTTATTCGAAACGTGTTTCATGCAGCCTTGGCGCTGCTGGTAGTATCGTTGTCGGTAGCAGGAATCTTTGTGTGCCTGATGGCCGAGTTTTTGGCCGTTACACAATTACTGATCTATGCCGGCGGTGTAATTGTGATTTTCATCTTCGGTATTATGCTTACGACCCGAATGTTGGGCAAACCATTAATCGCGCCCTCCAAGAGCAGCTGGGCTTCCCTCCTGATCAGTGGGGCGCTCTTTGTGCTGATGACAAAATTTGTTTTGGGGGTAGAGTTCAACGTTCCCGTTCCCATTCGTTATGATCAATACATCAAGGATTTGGGGCTGACACTCTACACCCGTTATTCGTATGCCTTCGAATTGGCCGGCCTGCTGCTGCTGGTGAGCCTGGTAGCCGCCAGTGTTAGTGCGTTTTCAAAATCCAAAACCGATGCCTGATCTTTTTCAGTGGATTTTGCTGCTAGGCGCATTTCTTTTCTGCGTCGGACTCGGGTTGCTGATCAGCAAGCGTAATCTCATTTTCATGTTGATCGGACTAGAGCTAATGCTAAATGGTGCTAACCTGAACTGGGTTGCCTTCGGCCGGTTGTACCCAGACACCTGGCGGGGAGAAATAGTAGGCCTTTTTGTGGTGGTGCTGGCGGTGTGCGAAACAGCCGTTGGTATTGCGTTAATCATTCGCGTGTATCGCTACTTCCAGGTTTCGGAGCCGGAAGAGATTACCGAACTGAAAGAAGTCTGATGGATTCAACCTTTGTTTTCCTGACGTTGTGTGCGCCTCTGCTTTCCGCTCTTGTCGTACACATTACGGCTTCTGAAAAGGCTGCGGGTTGGCTTAGCACGCTTCTACTTACGGTAGCACTATCGGGCGCAGCAGGCTTGTTGACTACCGGCATGACGACCCTTGAACTTACCGTGCGTTGGTGGACGGTTGGCCAGCTCTCGATGGATTGGCAGATACTCGTTTCGCCCTTCGTCAAATTGATGATGTTTGCGGTTGTGGTTGTTTCATGGGCAGTTCACGCATTCTCGATCTCGTATATCACACAAAGCAAAAAAAGATATTTTGCTACGCTGGGTTTGTTTACGTTTAGCATGCTGGGGCTGCTGATCAGCGATCACCTGATGGTGCTTTTTTGCTTTTGGGAACTGATGGGCGTTTGCTCGTACTTGCTGATCGGTTTTTGGCGCGAACGACCCTCCGCTGCGGCGGCCGCAACAAAAGCGTTCTTGATGAACAAATTGGGCGATGGCGCACTGCTGGCTGCGATTCTTCTGCTTTATGTGGCGTTCGATACATTTCAGCTTAGTTCCATGCTGGGTCAAACGGAGCATACAGCGCCCTCGCTGCTAATCGGTGTCCTGTTCTTTTTTGCGATGGCAGCGAAAAGTGCCCAGTGGCCGTTGCACTCCTGGCTTCCAGATGCCATGGCAGGCCCGACTCCGGTTTCCGCATTGATACATGCCGCCACGATGGTAGCTGCGGGAGTGGTTTTATATGCGCGGGTGTACGCACTACTACCACCGGAGTTACATGCTGCTATTTGTTTTTTGAGTCTGTTTAGTGCCTGCCTGGGTGGCTATCAGGCGCTCGTAGCGTACGACATCAAAAAAATTCTGGCCTACTCTACGCTTTCGCAGCTGGGTTTGATGATGGCAGCCATAGCAGCCGGCGCAACATCTGCCGGGCAAATGCATTTGTTGGCCCATGCTTTTTTTAAAGCCGGACTTTTTTTGTCGGCAGGCCTCATCATCCATCACATCCACAAAATTCAACCGGAAGCCGACCCACAAGATCTTCGATTCATGGGTGGGCTCCGCAGCAGCGAACCACGATTGTTTTTTCTGGTGCTGGTCTTGCTTAGTGCGTTGGTAGGGCTGCCGCTTACCTCTGGATTTCTTTCGAAGGAGAATTTGCTGGCTGGCATCTTGGCGTACACGGCATCGAGTGCGTCTCCCTGGAGTTGGATTTTGGTCGCGCTGTTTTTTATCACCACATTCTTAACGGTGTGGTACAGTTGGCGGTTACTGGCCGGGATTTTTTTGGGTGTCGCGTTGAATAAGAAACTGACTTCCCCCGCGACCCAATGGCTGAGCGCGATGGTGCTGGCGATTGGCAGTGGCTGGTACATGATCTCGATGCATCCACTCCATGATGCTGGCTGGTTAGCGAAGTGGTTAGATGCGCCCCTCGCTTCTGGTGGCTGGTGGCTGGTATTGATTAGCGTGCTTTGGATCACGCTGGCGGGGGCTACGGCCTATTTTGTACTCGTCAATAAGCGTTACAGGCTTGTGAAACCGCTGCCCGTTTCGATTGATCAGTTTTATACGCAAGCAATTATTCGTCCGGTTCAATCAGCGGCGTGGGCGGCCTCGTACATTGACACACGCTGGCTGGATGGCTGGCTGCACGGACTCGTGGCGGTAAAAGTCACCCTCGCCCATGTCGTGAGTTGGCTCGACCAAAAACTCGTTGATGGGTTAGTAAACGGAGTTGGCCGCTCATTGGGCGCAGTAGGCAGTCTTACACGAAAACCGGTTCGAGGCGAGGTGCAACGTTACCTGACGTGGGCGGTAGCAGGTATGATTATTTTACTATTTTGGATGTTGATTTAACCGAATGGCTCACCACCTGCTCGTCATTCTCGTCCTCTTGCCCATTGCGGTGGCGCTCCTACTTACAGTCATCCCTGCTGCTCGCGCCCATGTATTCCGAAGTGTTGCGATCGGTGTAACGCTTGTTCAGTTGCTTCTGCTGGTGGCCCTTATCCTACAATACGATCCTACTTCGGCTAACACCCATTTGCAGACCCGCGTGCCGTGGCTCCGCATCAACCTCGGTAGTCTCGGTGCACTTAAAGCCGATTTCTTTCTTGCTGTAGACGGGCTGAGCATGGGCTTGATTGCACTCTCGGTCGTGGTGTTATTGATCGCCACACTTGCTTCGTGGCGAGTGACCGACAAGGCAAAAGGCTATTTCATCCTGTTGCTGATTTTAAATGGCGCGATCCTGGGCACGTTTGCCGCGATGGATCTGCTGCTCTTCTATTTGTTTTTCGAGTTCATACTGCTGCCGATGTATTTTTTGATCGGCATTTGGGGCGGCCCAAAGCGCGAATACGCCTCCATCAAATTTTTCTTATATACCCTTTTTGGCTCATTGCTCATCCTGATCGCCATTATTGTGCTCTATTTGGCCGGCCATACGTTCAGTATTCCGGATCTAATTGCACAGCCGTTTGCAGACTCAATACTGCAACTCGGAAATGCCACTGAGGTGGGTGGTCTTTCGATTCGTGCCTGGTCATTTTGGTTATTGGTCGTTGGATTTGCCATTAAGCTGCCGCTGTTT
>JBIIVI010000385.1:0-2659 GCA_044339555.1 Cyclobacteriaceae bacterium
AGGCGTACCTCCATGATCTTGTTGTCATGTGCTTCGGCCTTTTCGATGCGTAGAATCACTTTGGCCTCCGTGATTCGATCGCTCAGCCGGTCGAGTTTGGTCAGCTTTTCATTGATCATGTCCTGAAGTTCTTGCCGGGGGCTTACCCCTACACCTTGAATGCTGATTTTCATGAGTTAATAATTTTCGTTTGATCCTACTTTGTCATATTTGAGCACAAACTTAAATCGAGCGCTTCCCATCTCCTCTGGAGAGGGGTTAGGGGTGAGGTTAATAATTGGGCAATTGATCTCGCCTTGTTATACCTCACCTCCCGGCCTCCTCTCCCGAGGAGAGGAGGTGACTTACTTACAAAGCTTATCGCTTTGCTATACATTGATTCCATTGCCGGTGAACGGATTGCCTGAATAGTTGATATTGCTTGATTAGTTGATCGCTTCATTTTGCGTTCGGTGGTCGCGGTTGCCGAATTCCGACCCTTTCGTTGGCCATCGGCATCAATATAAAGTAAATTTTTTGATCTAATGGCAGTTTGTGCAGTGATCGAATCACATCGCCTTCTTCGTTTGCCCGGAGGTAAGGTAGTATTGGCAAATCGTGTAAAACCATGACATTTATCATCGCAGTAGCGGGGTTTGGCTTTGCATCTTTAGGGATTCATTCCACCGTCATGAAATGCCCAGCAGCAGAGCAGACCTAAAGGAATGATAATCAGCATCGGCATTCCATGTGACCTTGAACAAAAAAAGTTAAATACATGAAAAACGTTTTTTCGCTGCTCTTCGTTGTGGGCTTTGCTTCGCTTCAGGCTCAAACCCTCGTTCCGCTAACCGACTTTCGCTTGCAGGCCAGTATGCTTGTGAATGAGGCGGGCGCGCGCCTCTCCGATCCCACCTACCAACCACCCGTGTATTGGTTTCCGGTGAAGGTTCCTTCCACGGTGCTTACCGGCTTGGTGCGCAACGGAGTCTATCCCGATCCTTACCAAGGCATGAACAACATGTTTATTCCGGATGCGTCCGATGAATTTAACCAGCAGTACCAACTCGAAAAATACAGCCACTTGCCGGGCATCGGCAACCCCTGGAAAAAGCCATACTGGTATCGCACCATCTTCGATTGGAAAACGCAACCCGGCCGCCAGCAATTTCTTGTACTGAAAGGCATTAACTATCGCGCAGAAGTATGGCTCAACGGCACTCGGTTGGCCGATTCAACCCAATTGGTCGGCATGTTTGCCGAGCACGAGCTTCCCATTGGTCAGGTGATCCGCTCAGGCGCCAATGCATTGGCCATCAAGATTTATCCATTAGATTTCCCCGGGCGTCCCGCCAAGGAGCAATTAAAAATCTTTGACGACTTCTACGAGAACGGCGGCCCCAAGGGCGACATCGGCAAGAATGTAACGATGCTCTGCTCGGTGGGTTGGGATTGGATGCCGCCGGTGCGCGACCGCAACATGGGCATCTGGCAGCCCGTGTTTATCCGTACCACCGGCCCGCTGCAACTCGAATATCCGCGCGTGACCACATTGAGTGTTTCGTCCGACACGCTGCGCGCGGAACTCGGCTTTCAATGCCGTGTAGTCAATACAACCAACCAGCCGATTCAAGCCAACTTACGTGTAAGCTTACAGCCCCGACAAGGCACAGGCAAAACGATTTCATTTTCGTTTCCGGTTACAGTCGGTGCCCGGAGTTCACTTCGGCTCAACCTTAACTCCAGCCAGGTGCCTGAGTTGTCGGTTCAGCAGCCGGCCTTGTGGTGGCCGCTGGGTTACGGAGCTCCTAATTTGTACACCACCGCGGCCAGCTTGGAGATAAACGGGCAGCCGAGTGACGAGCGGATTTTTTTCACTGGCATTCGTACAACCACCTCTACCGCCACGATGTTGAAGAATTCGGTACGCAGAGACTTTTTTGTCAACGGCAAACGCATTCACCTGGTAGGCGGAGCGTGGGTGCCGGACATGATGCTGCAAAACGATTCGCTGCGGATTGCCCGCGAACTTCAACTCGTAAAAAATGCCAACCAAAATCTGGTGCGCATCTGGGGTGGGGGAGTTACACCGTCCGATTTGTTTTTTGATCTCTGCGATCAACTCGGCCTGTTGGTTTGGAACGACTTCTGGGTAACGGGCGACACGCAAGGCGAGTTCAAAGGCTCGCCCGACTGGCCGCTGGAAGGCCATGTGTTTGTGAAAAACGTGACCAGCTCGATCTATCGCATTCGCCACCATGCCAGCTTGTTGTTATGGACGGGTGGCAATGAAGGCCATGCGCGCAAGCCGTTGTACGATGCCATGCGCGACAGCGTCATTGCGTTGGACGGCACGCGGCCCTTCATTCCCAGTTCTTCCGGATTTGCCAAACTGCCAACAGGCTGGAAAGGCTCGTGGCCGGACGACAAGCCCTCCGGTGTGTACAGTGGCGGTCCTTACACGTGGCAGGACCCGGCGCGGTACTACGAGTTGGTAGAAAAATCACCCGACTGGGTATTCAAAGATGAAACGGGTATTCCCTCGCAACCGCCATACACCACGCTGCCGAAAATCATCCCTAACCTGGTGTGGGACAAGAAAGCACCCTTTCCTTTTAATGATACCTGGGGCTATCACGATGCCGCCACGGGCAACGGCCGGTACGATTTGTATTACCAC
>JBIIVI010000095.1:0-11457 GCA_044339555.1 Cyclobacteriaceae bacterium
GACCGGATGACTGGAAGTGTTAGTGTAACAGCTCAGGAACTGCGCATCACCAGATGAAAGCTAACGTCTAGCGTTTCATCTACTTTAATCATGCCAAATGGTCCATACAGGGTCTTCGTTTCGAGACCCCGCAGATGTCTGGACGTGTAAGGATCACGCGGGGTCTCGGGGCGAAGGCCCCGCTGAGACCGGATGACTGGAAGTGTTAGTGTAACAGCTCAGGAACTGCGCATCACCAGATGAAAGCTAACGTCTAGCGTTTCATCTACTTTAATCATGCCAAACATTTTGGAGGGTGCTTCCAGATTAAAATCCGAAAACTGAAAGCAACGGCTGCCGGTCAAATGAAACACGCCGTCGGCTTCGGCCTCAATCACACAATCCATTTCAAAGGTTTTGCTCACGCCAGCCAATGAAATAATCATGTTGCTTTTGATAAGTTCATTCCGGCAGGAATAGGAGGGGAATCGTTCGAGCGATAGGAATGTGATCTCGATTTGTGGGTAAATGCGGGACTGAATTGTTTTGTGAAAATCCGTAGTCATGATCGCATTGCCGCAATTGAATCCGGTGGCTTCTAACGATACGTTCCCTTTCAAAAAACGGGGTGGTATCGTGCCAATATCTTGCAAAACCAGTGTATCGGCCCCGCAATAAGATTGAATCTGGCAGGTAAACTTATTGACGTTTGTCTTGCCCGTCACCTTCAGTTTGCTGGCCGGTTGTACTACCCAGCGGTGTACACGGGTGGGCTTTTCGCGATGCTTTAAAAACGAAAAGAGTCCGCCACTCAGGATCAACAGGCACGCTATCGTGATGCTCTTTCTCATACCCCTGTTTAAGTTCACACAAACCAACGGCTTACAAAGGGTTCGGAGCAAAGAGGATTCTTCGCTCCGAGACCGGTTTTATTGTCGGTTAGAATCCGATGATTCCTTCTAGCATATATCCACTAAACTTGCCGTTTTCAAAGATATTTCCAGTAGGGAAATCTTTGTACTCCTGGGTAACGTACTCGAATTTGAACATCACGAAATAGCGATACAATGTTAGCCGACACGATAGGTGTTAGAACATGATATTCACCTAGGCCCTGAGATGATTTTGATAAGATGAAAGTATGACTTTCATCATGTGAAGCGAATGCCTCTTAGATGTTCTAACAGATTAGATAGCTGTTAAACAGCAATTCAGCTCCTTGTGTAAGTAGCAAGAAATAGCGACAGGCAAACCTGCCTCTGCACGGGGGTTGTGTCCCAAACGCGAGGGAAAACAAAAAAGGTAGCGGTTTTAAGCTGCTACCTTTTGTCGTTTTTCTTTGCGCAAAGCCTGGCGTATTTCTTTCATGGCCTCGCGCTTAAAATCTTTATAATTCTCCGTTCGCTTCGGATGATTCAGCAGACCCTTTATGTAGGTCAGCACCTCCTCCATTTGAACCTGATCCATCGCATCCAAACTTTGGACGATAGCCAGTTTAGGTGATTGTAACATGTTTGTAGTGGTTGGTTACTGCAAATAACGGAAATCCAATGGGGGTGGTTCAATGGTGCGGGTTGGTTTTAACGAAAGAATAACTTGCATGTAAGAATTTTCATGCAATAACATTTTTCTACATGTGGCAAGCGCTCAATTTCCCTTCGAAGCGCCTATCGTGATTTGCGCGTTAACAGAAAGGTAGCGTCCTTAAACTCCGCGCAACATCAGTAACCCGTGGTGATGGATTTTTCCATAGCCGGAACACCTTTTTGCATCCACGGTGGTTGGGTCGCATCCTTCAGGTAATGATCAAAGTATTGCTTCATGCGGATGGCGAAGTCCCGCATGTCTTGCCGCTGGCTGAGGCCATGTCCCTGCCCGTTGTAGTTTAGCATCCATACCGGCTTGTTCATTCTTCGCAACGCCATATACAGCTCAATGCCCTGGTACCACGGCACCGCTCCATCGGCATCGTTGTGCATCATCAACACGGGCGTCTCGATCTTGTCAGCAAAGAAAAGGGGTGAGTTCTCGATGTAGCGCAAAGGTGTTTGCCACAGCGAGCCACCCAGTCGACTCTGGTCTTTTTCGTATTGAAACATCCGACTCAGACCGCTCTCCCACCGGATGCCGCCATAGGCGCTCGTCATGTTACTTACCGGAGCCCCGGCCTCGGCCGCCCGAAACATGTTCGTGCGAGTGACGAGGTAGGCCGTTTGGTAGCCGCCCCAACTATGGCCGGAAATGCCGATGCGCTTCTCATCCACAAAGCCTTTGGCAAGAAGGCTCGTTACGCCCGGCAGAATGCAATTGTGGGCACTTTCGCCCGGATACCCGACTTTGTACACAATGTCGGGCACAAAAATGACGTACCCGTCGCTGGCATAAAGCGAGAAGTTGATATACGAACGGATAGGCCGGGGTGTGTAATGTGCGTGGATGTCATCCGCATATTTTTCGTAGAAGTACACCATCAACGGATACTTCTTTTTCGGATCGAAGTTCTCCGGTTTGTACAGCAGCCCTTTGAGCGGGATGTTGTCCAGCGAAGTCCAACTCACCATTTCCACGGAGCCCCACAAATAGTTCTTCATCTGCGGGTTCGCATCGGTAACACGTTTGGCGTTCGCAAATGTGCCATCGGTAGTCCACACATCCGGAAACTCGCGAAAGGACTCCCGTGTAAACAGGTATTGATTGGCCAATTTTGCCTTGGCGGCAAATGCATAGCGGTGGTCGGTCATCCAAATCCGTGTAAGCGCACCGGTAGTCACATTCAGCTTGTAATAGCCCGCTTGTTTCGTAAGCTCATGAAAGGCGGTTAGCAGTACTTCTTGCTTGGTATCGATAAAACGTTGTTCGGGATCAAGCCGCGGGTACCGGAATTGAATTTTTTCTTTTCGCCCCACTTGGGTGAGATTACGGGGTGCCGTTGTTCCGGTAGGATCCAGTGCCCAGATGTCGTACCGATCGTACACCCAAAATTGGGCATCGTTCTCGGTCCATCCGGCTGCGCCATATGCGTTCGGGTAGTCGGGGTGGTCGTCTTCCTCATCGGCTAATAAAAAAGGAAGTTTATGCTTCACGGTTTTGTCACCCGCCAGCGAGTGGCTAAACCACGTGGTATCGGGCGGACTGAACCAATACACAAAATTTGCCTTAGGCGAAAGGAGTGCATTGCCAGTAAGCGCTTTGGCGATGGACTTGCGCACATTGTTCTTCATATCGACCACGTATACATCTTGCCGGAGCATCGGATCCCAATTGTAACTTCGGCGATACGGCCGGTCGGTTTTTGCCAACACCACCGAGGCGTTGCCTTCATCGCCCAGTACCACCTCGGGCACTTCGGGACTACCGACATTCCAGATTCTGCGCACCTCGCCCCCCAGATCAATCATCTGCAGATACGAACGCTTCTTCTCGTTTTCCAATTGCCTGTTTTGCTGCGGGTAGATTTGCTCATCCTGGCTGGTCCACACTTCTACGTTTACAATTTCTTCCGGCAGCAACGTTGTGTCGGCTACCACCGGCACGGGTGCCGCACCAAAAAACAATTTCGAGCCATCTTTTGAAAACAGGGGTGTGTAATGTTCGCTCACCAGCCAATTGGGCGGAATCCCTAACGAGCTCCCTACTTCAAACTCGATTGCCTGAGCTGCACCTTTCTTCCAATAGAACAACTTAAACTGGCGCACCAGTGCCTTGGTGGTATCGGTGTCCACCAGGAAACTGCATTGGGTGCCGTCTTCACTAACGGAAAGACCTTTGTATTTGAATTTCGGTTTTCCTGTGTGGAGTTGCTGCAGTTGTTGTGCGCTTAAATCATACCAATACATGCCAGGCTTCAGGGTGCTGTCGTTGCCGGTGGTGCTAAAGAGCAAGCCTTGTGCAAAGCGCGCGAACGAATACTCCTTCACATAGCCAAACGAAGTTTCCCGACCGTTGCCAAGTTCGCGCAGCACCAGCGTGTAGCCATTGTCATCGGTGTTGGCTTTTTTCTTTTTGGCAGGCGCCTTCTTTTCGTCTGGTTTCGCATTAGGGTCAGCTTTGGGCTTTACTTCTTTTTTTGCCTCTAGCTGATAGGCGACCCAACCTCCCGCCTTCTCGGGTATCTTGAACGATTTTACATCGGCCACCCGGGTAATCTGCCGGGTTTTGAAGTTGTAAATGCCGAGTGAGTCTTTCGGCAAATCTTCCTTCTTCTTCTTTTGCCGACGCAAATCCTTTAGGAGCTTATAAGGCGGTTTGATTTTAAAGACTGCATGTTCGCTGTTGAAGGTAAGTGCCACCTCGGCTGCGCGCCGCACCGAATCTTGCACGCTTGTTTTAATGTGGTAGAAAATGCCTTTGCCATCGCCTTCCTGCGGATTGATCAGCAGCGCGGCATAGTTGCCATCGGGTGTAAGCGCCCGGTAGGGAATTTCCTTCCAGCCATCGTACACCGAATGATCCAACGGTTTTTTTACAACCGGCGCAGGGGCCGCCTTTTTTTGGCTGTAGCCGATGAATACGAAACCAACGAACAGCACCAGAAGTTTGAATCGCATAAGAATGATTTTAGCGATTCGAAAATACACGAATTACCGCTGGCGTGTGCCGCTATTTGATGAATGGCCGAAACTATCTGGGCGGCTGTCGGCTGTTGATGATTCGCCTTAATTTACCGGCACGATGCGCAGCACCATGCCCGGGCTCTCGGTGGCCACATGAATATACCCATCCGGGCTTTGCGCCACGTACCGGAAGCGAGCCTGATTGTTAAATAACCGCTCTTCGCGTACATATTTACCGCCAGCATCCAACTCCACGCGCGCCAGGTGGCGAAGGGCCAACGCTCCCACCAACACATTGCCCTTCCAGTTGGGGTAACGCGCACTGGTAACGAGCGTCATGCCGCACGGAGCGATGGAGGGAGTCCATTGACGGACCGGCTGCTCCATGCCTGTGCGTTGTGTTTCGGTGGTGATGGCGGTGCCATCGTAGTTGATGCCAAAAGTAATCGTGGGCCAGCCATAGTTCTTGCCGCGCTCCACGCGATTTAGTTCGTCTCCACCGCGCGGGCCGTGCTCGTGCGCCCACAGTGTTTTGGTGGCGGCATCGTAGGTCATGCCCTGCACGTTGCGATGGCCGTAACTCCAGATTTCCGGTCGCGCGTTGGCGGTGCTTACAAACGGATTGTCGGTGGGCACGCGGCCATCGTCATGCAGGCGAATCACTTTGCCCCAATGGTTATTCAGGTTTTGACTATTCGCTGGATTCCCGCGATCGCCAGTGCTGAGATACACATGCCCCTCGCCATCGAAAGCAATGCGACTTCCAAAATGCTGGCCGCTGGAAGAGAACGGCTGCGCCACGAACAACTCTTGCACCTCTGCAAACGCGTTGCCTTGCAGTTTCGCGCGTCCCAACGCGGTGCCACCTCCACCCGCGCCCGCTTTTGAATACGAGAAATAGATCCACCCGTTCGTGGCATAGTTCGGGTGCACCTGAATGTCCAACAGGCCGCCTTGCCCGTTGCGATAAACCGCGGGTACGTTCTGTACTTTTTCGGTAATTAGTCTTTTGTTTTGGATGATGCGGATGTCGCCTGCACGCTCGGTCACCAAAATCCGCCCATCCGGTAGAAAGGTGAGGCCCCACGGATTGCTGAGGCCGGTGGCCAACGTATCCACACCAAACCGTTGCTTTTCGGAGTTAATGATTGTGCCCCGCACCGGGTCGGTGGGTGTTTGGTCGGGAGTGATTTCGTTTTCGGTAGCCGGTTCTTTGCAGCTCACCACCAACGCCAACAGTGGAAACAAAAACAGTTTGGTTGTCATATCTCTTTTAACAAGTAATAAAGCAATGTCGTTAAGTTAAGCCCTTTCTTTTCACCTCACCTCATTCCTCTCCAAAAGAGAGGAGGTCAGCGGAGTTTAACTTAACGACATTGAGCAACAAAAGGTAAAAGTTAATCGGCCAGACGGCAAAAATGGTAACCCGCTGTGGAAGGCGGAGGTCGGTAAGCGCCTGATTCGGGCGGACGAGTTGAACAAAAACCAAGATATTTGGCACATGGAACTCACCATTACCACGCCTGCCCTGCTGTTTCCCACAGTTTCGCTCATTCTGCTGGCTTACACCAATCGGTTTTTGGCCATTTCTTCGCTCATCCGCAAGCTGGCGCAGGATTATCGCGACAAGCCCGAGGCGCGGCTTGCAAAAGAGATTCGCAACCTGAGAGTGCGTTTGCGCTTGATCCGCGACATGCAGTTTCTTTCCATCCTTTCACTTTTTCTCAGCGTGCTGTCGATGTTTTTTCTTTTCAACCACGAGCAAGTAATGGCCAAGTACATTTTTGGCACTGCGCTAGTGCTGATGCTGGCGTCGTTGGCCGTGTCGCTGCGCGAGATTCAGATCTCCACCCGCGCGCTATCGATACAACTTCAGGACATCGGTGAAGACGTGAAACTATGGGATCCTCTGAAGGATTTCGTGAAGGATGTGGTGAAGAAAAACTAGGCTGGAGCTCCGCTCAGCCAGAAATACACCGTAATCAGCGCAATGCTTGCCAGAATAAAACCCACCCGTTTAAACTGCCGCAGGCGAAATGCCTCGTACACCGCCAGCCCGATAAGCACCACTAAAAAAACCGATGCGGGCGCGAAATCCTCTTTCTCGAAATAAGCGATGGCCAGGTTGCCATGGAGCATCATCGGCACAAGCAGCAGCCAGATTAACGCATGGATTTGCTTCCAGCTGCTGCCGATTTGTTGCTGCACAGCATTGATGGAGGTAATCAAAATCAACACCATCACCGGCATCAAGAGCCAGGTGGGATGCAGCGCTTCTACTGAAAACTGCGCGAGCCACGGCTGCGTACGATCGAAGAAAAACAAGGCGCTCGAAATTCCGTGCGTTACAAACCACAGCCCGCTGGTAATGCCAAGATGTTTTTGGTGGCGCAGCAAGTAGCGCACATAGTCATTTTCTTTCCACCAACCCAACCGCCCAAAAGCAGCCGGCACCAACGTGGCGGTTAGCAATACAATTCCGACCATCGCTGAAAAGCCTGCGGGCTCGCCCACCTGAAAAATCCCGCAAAGGAGAATAATGGCCATCCCCGGAAGGGACAAATAATACAACCATTTGGAAAGATTGATAGCCGGCACCGTTTGTTTATTCATTCATTTTCATGTTTACTCAAAACCTACATCGAGCGATTCCCCTCTCTCTGGAGAGGGGTTAGGGGTGAGGTCCTACAACAACACTTCAAAAGCCTCACTCCCGGCCTCCTCTTTTTCTCTATCGCGAACTTTCAATTTTACGAAGGAGATTTACTCATACACAAACTCGCCTTGTGGCGTCCGTAAAGTCACTTTTTTATGATCGCTGTTTTCCACTCGTCCAACGACTTGCGCAGGCACTCCAAACGACTGCGCGATGCGAATCATCTCGTCTGCATGCGCAGGCGATGTGTAGATTTCCATGCGATGCCCCATGTTAAACACCTTGTACATTTCTTTCAATTCGGTGCCGCTGAGACCGTGAATCAATTGGAAGAGGGGTGGAACTGGAAACAGGTTGTCCTTGACTACGTGCAACTGCTCAATGAAGTGCAGCACTTTGGTTTGCGCACCACCGCTGCAATGCACCAATCCATGAATCTGTTGGCGGAATTGTTTCATGATGGGGAGGAGCACCGGCGCATACGTACGCGTAGGCGAGAGCACGAGTTTACCAATGTTCAGCGGACTGCCCGGCAGTTCATCTGTTACCCGATGTTTGCCGGAGTAGACCAGGTTCTTGGGTACGCCCGGATCAAAACTTTCCGGGTATTGAGCCGCATACGCATGGGTAAACACATCGTGGCGGGCGGACGTGAGCCCGTTGCTGCCCATGCCACCATTGTATTCCGTTTCGTAGACAGCCTGGCCGGAAGAGGCAAGTCCCACAATCACATCGCCGGCCTGAATGCGACTGTTGTCGATCACATCTGTGCGTTTCATGCGGGCGGTGACGGTGCTGTCCACAATGATCGTGCGAACTAAATCGCCCACATCGGCTGTCTCGCCCCCGGTGCTGTAAATTTCCATGCCGTGTTGGCGCAGCAACGCAAGTACTTCTTCCGTGCCGTTGATGATCGTGGCCAGCACTTCGCCCGGAATCAGGTGCTTATTGCGGCCAATGGTGGACGACAAAAAAATCGGGCCGGTGGCGCCCACGCATAACAGGTCATCGGTGTTCATCACGATGGCATCTTGCGCGATGCCCTTCCATACGGAGAGGTCGCCCGTTTCTTTCCAATACACATACGCCAGCGATGACTTGGTGCCGGCCCCGTCTGCGTGCATCACCGTGCAGTAGTCGGGATCGCCTGCCAACAGGTCGGGAACGATTTTGCAAAAAGCTTTTGGGAAAAGTCCTTTGTCCAGCTTCTGGATGGCTTGGTGCACGTCCTCTTTGCTGGCCGACACCCCTCGTTGTTGATAGCGTTCCGAACTCATACGAAAAGCGCCAAAGATAAAGAGAACGCAGGTCTTTTCAGGGGCGTTGATTTTTGGCCGCGCGCACCATCTCGCCAAAGCCTTGGCCCAACGCTAAGGCCACAACCGCCTGCACAATTCGCTTGGCACGGGTGGGCGCAGTTTTAGCAGACGTAATCCATTTGCTAAAGTACCGCTGATGTCCGGGCGGCAAGGTTTGGAAATACGCCCAGGCCGCAGGCTCATCTTTGAGGCAAGCCACGAACTCCGGAAACAACTGAAATGCTTTTTCATCTGCTTCCAGCGATACCGCTATGGGGTCGCCAGCCTCTTTGCCCAATACTTTGCGCAGTGTTGCATTGAGCGGCAGGATGAAGCCTCCATCACCCATCGGTATCACCGCCACTTGCCGGATAGGAAGCGCATTAAGCGACCCTTTCACCCGAAACGACACGCGGGTGTCTTTCAACTTTTTCGCTTGCGTGGCGGTAAGTTCGATGTACGACCAGCCGGTTTTTTCACCCTTCTTTTGGAATTTACGGATGGTGGTGCGGAAGCGGATCATAGAATCCCGTGAACAGCTTATTTTGCCACGGCCATCTCAGACATGATTCTCCCCACTAAACTTGAAATGATGGTGGTGCGGTCATCCTCGGACATAGGCTTTCCATATAGGTATTGTTTTGGTTTGACTGAATCGTCAAAAACAATCAAATACTTAAACTCATGAAATTCAACCCTGATGCCAACTTCTACTGATTCCAGTTTAACAGATTTTTTGTATCCGCTTAACTGATAAGTATAGGAAAGACTATTTATACCCGAGTAATCATCTTTGTTACTACGCAGAACTCTGGAATTCGAAAAAAAACGTAACGGGTTACCAGGCTCGTTACCATTTCCTATGCCAAAAGTTTCAGTTCCATCCGAACAATTGATTACTCGCTTCCACCGATGAAAATGCTTTGCCAGCACGATAGCCTTGAGCTCAAACTCATCTAACAAAGGTAAAATTACGTTGCTTACCGCTTGCTGCGTTGAATGCTCCGACTTCGCTTCATTTACTTCGTCAGGTCCACTCAAGCTTCTACTGAAGACCTCTATTTTTTTGCCAATATCATCCGCCTCCTCAATGCTTTCGCCCCGGCCTGCCTTGATCGCCAGCTGTAGACTCCAAATCACTTGATTTCCGATGTACTCAACGAAAGCTGCGATATCACCAACGTCTGCGCGGTTCAATGCAAACAGGTAGTTGTTTTTGTCTTTCGACTTAATTACCGCGGGCGGGTAACCACTTCGAAGCAGCACATAGTTCATCAGCAGTCTTGAAATCCGCCCGTTTCCGTCATCAAACGGATGAATCCGTACAAACTTGTAATGGAGCATGGCAGCAAGCATCACCGGATGCAGATTTGGTTCTTGTTCACGAAACCAAACCAGCAGTTTTTGCATTTCGAACGGCGTATCCGTGGGTGAGGCATACTCGAAGATTTCGCCATTGGCCAACCGCACCGAGTTTGGATGCGCTTTGTAGTCGCCCACCTTGATCAGTCTGCGGGTGGCCTGCCCGTCTGTTGTGATCGCATCTTTCCAAAAAGGTCGGACCAGAATCAACTTGTTAAGTTCTTTAACATCCTGCTCGGTAAGGGTCCGGTTCTTATTTGCAGCCCAATTGTTAATCGTTTGGAAGGCCACATCGTGCGCTCGCATCTCTTCATACTCGCGCAGCGTGTGGTTGCCGGTGGTGTTATCGAAAATCAGCAGTAACTCAGTTTCTCCGTAAGTGAGTGTATTGCCCTCAATGTGATTGGAGTTATAGTTGAATTCGAGCCGGAATTTCGCTTCCAGCTTTTTAGCCTGAGTAGAGTCCAACGGCAGCAACGCCTTATACTCTTGCAGGAGGCTGTCAATCGTATCAAAAGTGTTCATACTCCAGAATAATGCGTTGGCGTCAAACCAAACAAAGTTAACCAAACACAGCGGTATCCGTGTTTTTGAACCGATTTTGTGGAGAACTTATCGAGGGAAATGAAATCTTGAAACGTTGTAATGACAACAGTTACCTTTGCCTCATGAGCCTCGAACAGGACATCCAACAGGAAAAATTCTCCAACGAACATCACAAGATGGCCATCAACGTGATGTTTACCAGTGCCTGGCTCTACCACGCACATGCGGTGCGCCTGAAGAAATTTGCCATCACGCCCGAGCAGTTAAACGTGTTGCGCATTCTGCGCGGCAGCCATCCCAAAAAACTAATGCTGGCGGACATTACTTGCCGGATGATCGACCGGAGTAGCAACGCCACGCGGCTCGTGGAAAAGCTACGCCTGAAAGGCCACGTTACCCGCGAGCCCTGCGAAACCAACCGCCGGCAGGTCGACATTGGCATCACCGCGAAGGGATTAACGCTGCTGAAAAAACTGGATGTGGAAGTGGACGCCTGGGTGGAGTCGCTGAAGTCGCTCAACCTTGCTGAGGCCCGTGAGATGAACCGGCTGCTGGATCGCCTGCGGGATAGCGCTGCGTAGCGCTATCGATACGCCTCCCGAAACCGATAGAACGCTTCCAATCGGTCGGTGTTGATCAGGTCCACACCCGCTTCGATCAGTAAACGCCACGCTTTTTCGTGATCGGGAATCGCCCACAAACGCAAACGCTTGTTCTCGGCATGCACGCGCTTTGCCAGATCGCGAATCTTATCAAATGCGGCGGAGTCCGGTTCGCCTGTTCCGTTCCACGAACACCAATTCCTATAGTGATCACTGATTACAGGTACCTGATCATTCCGGAAGTTCCCGCCCAGATCGCCCGGTCGGCCATCCAACGCCACTGGAAAGTTTTCTTTGCGCAACATCTCTACAGGTCGGTTTCCAGAAACAAATAATCGCACCGGACAGGAAGTTGGTTTGCACACCAGGAGAGGAAAAGCAGCTAACTCTCGTTTCAAGGTGTTATAGGTTCGGTCGGCATCCGTCTTGAAGTCGATCATCAGCAGAAGGGACGTTGTATC
>JBIIVI010000386.1:0-2653 GCA_044339555.1 Cyclobacteriaceae bacterium
AAAAATTGTAAATGCATTTCCGATTTCGGGGCGCGCTTTCAAGTCTAAGATAAACTGATCAACTACCTGTTCCATTTTTTTCAAATCGCCACTGCCGGTGCGGTCAATCAGGCGGGCTTCGAAGCCGCTGGAGTTACCAAAGCCCGGCACTGCCGGTGGCGGCATATACTCGATACGCGCGTCTTTGATTTGGCGCGTACGTTCTTTTACGAGTTCGATTACTTCGCGTACGGATTCGTCTCGTTTGCTCCATTTCTTGAGTTGGATAATGCAAGTGCCGTAGTTGGCTCCGGTGCCGTCCGACAGAATGTTCTGGCCCGCCAGCGTTGAAACGGATTCAATGGCGGGAATTCCCATGCACGCCCGTTGGATGGCGTTCACCACTTCTTTGGTTCGCTCCAGCGTAGAGCCGGTAGGCGTGGTAATGCTGGCGTAAAACGAACCCTGGTCTTCGTTGGGAATGAAACCGGCCGGCAGCAGGGAGCCGAAGATGCCGGTGCCGAGCATAAACACCAGCAGCGAGCCGAACGTAACAACGCGCCTGTTGGCGATAGCCTGGAGCACTTGCTGATACTGTCCGGAAAGATTGGAATACCAGGAATTGAAAGCATCAAAGAACCGCGTGAGAGGCGTGTTGGGTCGGTGCTGCCCATGTGAATTTTTAAGCAGCAACGCACATAAAGCCGGAGTGAGCGTTAACGCGGTAACACCCGAGATGACAATCGAAACGGCCATCGTGAGTGAAAATTGCTGGTAAAAAATCCCAGCCGGGCCCGACATAAACGAAACGGGCAGAAACACAGCCGACATCACCAGCGTGATCGCGATAATCGCTCCGCTGATTTCTTTCATCGCCTGATTGGTGGCGCCATAGGCGCTGATGTTCGATTTCTCCATCTTGGCATGCACGGCTTCCACGACCACAATGGCATTATCTACCACGATCCCGATGGCCAACACCAAGGAGAACAGTGTGATGAGGTTCAGCGAAAAGCCGAGGAATTGGATAAAGAAAAAAGTGCCCACCAACGAAACCGGAACGGCCAGAGCCGGGATTAACGTGGAACGCCAATCCTGCAAAAAAATGTAAACCACCAACGATACGAGAATGAATGCCTCGATCAATGTTTTGATCACGCTTTCTACCGAGGCATCCAAAAAAGCAGACACATCATAGCTGACGTAATAATCCATCCCCTCCAGAAATGTCTTTGCCTTGAGTTCTTCCAATTTTGCCTTGATGTTTTCAATTACTTCTTTGGCGTTCGATCCCGGTAATTGTTTGATCATAAAGGCCGCGGTGGGTCGGCCGTTCAGCCGCGCTTCCACATCGTAGTACGTGGTGCCGAACTCCACTTCCGCAATGTCTTTGATTCGGAGAATTTGGCCCTCTTCCGAATAGCGGATGGGGATGTTGGCATATTGCTCTTCGGTAAAATACTTGCCGGTGTACCGGATCACATACTGCAATGCCTCGTTGGTCTTGTCGGAGTTTTCGCCCACCTTCCCGGGGGCTGCTTCAATGTTCTGTTGCGAGAGGGCTTCCAAAACTTCATTAGTAGAGATGTTATAGGCCAGCATCTTGTCAGGCTTAAGCCAGATGCGCATGGCATACTCTTTTACACCCATGATGTCGATAAAGCCGATGCCGTAGATGCGTTTCAGTTCGGCCATCAGATTGATGTCCGCGAAGTTGTAGAGAAACTTTTCGTTCAGGGTGGTGTCGGAGCTGAACACGTTCAAATACATCAACATGCTGTGCTCCAGCTTCCCAATCTTAACTCCGCTTTTGATCACTTCAGCCGGTAATTCGGCAATCACTGCGTTCACACGGTTCTGCACATTTACGGCCGCCACATCTACATCGGTGCCGGTTTCGAAGATCACTTTCACCAATCCAACCCCATCGTTGCCCGAATAGGATGCGATGTATTTCATTCCCGGTACTCCGTTGATGGCGCGCTCCAGTGGCACAATAGCAGCTTTGGTAACAGCCTCCGCATTAGCTCCGGGATATTCGATCGTTACGTTTACTTCGGGAGGTGCGATGCTGGGGAACTGCGTCATCGGCAGCCGGGAAAGGGCCAGCACGCCCAGCAGTGTGATCAGAATGGAAATCACGACCGATAAAATCGGTCTGCGTACAAATAGCAGGCTCATAACTTATCGCTTGGCGTTAGACGGAAATGGCGAAGCAGCGGGGTTGATTTTTTCGCCCGCAGTAAGCAACTGAATTCCTTCGTAAACCACACGCGAGGTCGGGGTCAGCCCGTCTTTAATCACGTACAGTTCCGGCAATCGGTAGGTTGGATTTACACTGGTCATTTTTACGGTGCTATCCGCAGCTACTTCGTACACAAAGAACTTGTCTTGGATTTCGAAAACGCTTTTTTGGGGGATGAGCATGGCGTTTCGAAGCGGCACACTCACCTGAATTTTTCCGGTGGCTCCATGTTTGAGCAGTTGGCGCGGGTTGGGAAACCTGGCGCGAAAGGCAATGTTGCCGGTGCTGCTATCGAATTCGGTTTCAGCGGTTTCCACTCGGCCCTTGAATGGATACACGGCCCCGTTGGCAAGCAATAATTGCACTTCACGGGGTTGACCTTCGGTAGCATCTACCAGATAGTCGAGGTACTCGCGTTCTGATACGTTG
>JBIIVI010000096.1:0-11434 GCA_044339555.1 Cyclobacteriaceae bacterium
ACCGGCCACATTGTAGAGCAAATTCAAATTACGCAACAATTGATTGCGAAAGGACTCGCCTACGAGGTGAACGGGTCTGTGTACTTTGATGTAAAAAAATACAACCAGTCGCACCACTACGGCATTTTGTCCGGCCGCAACATCGATGAGTTAATCGAAAGTGGTCGCGACCTGGACAGCCAGGACGAAAAACGAAATAAAATTGACTTCGCGCTTTGGAAGAAAGCATCGCCTCAACACATCATGCGCTGGCCCTCCCCGTGGGGCGAAGGGTTTCCGGGTTGGCACATCGAGTGTACCGTGATGAGCACGAAATACCTGGGCGAAACATTTGATATCCACGGGGGTGGCATGGATCTAAAGTTTCCGCATCACGAGTGCGAGATCGCGCAGGCCACCGGCGCCAATGGAAAAAGCCCTGTTCGCTATTGGATGCACAGCAACATGCTAACCGTGAATGGCCAGAAGATGAGCAAATCGCTCGGCAATTCATTTTTACCCTCCGAACTTTTCAGCGGTCATCATCCGCTCCTGAAAAAAGGATTCAGCGCCATGACGGTGCGCTTTTTCATGCTGCAATCGCACTACAGCAGCACACTCGATTTCTCGAACGAGGCATTGGAGGCGGCCGAGAAAGGGTTTCGGAAATTGCAAAGTGCGCTGGCTACCGCCAAAGGTCTACAACATCCGGGTAACTCAACCGGGGAGGCAGAACTGCATACGCAACTTCATACGCTGGCGGACGCGTGCTACCAAAACATGAGTGACGATTTCAACACAGCTAAAACGCTGGCTGTACTGTTCGAGATGTCGGCACGGATCAACGATTTTAAATCGGGTAATCTGCCCCTGACGAGTTGCGCAAAGGAAGTTTTTGATCGCTTTTTGGCTACCTATCGTGCCATGATGGAAGACGTGCTGGGCTTGCAGGAAGAGGCCGTTCAGAATAACTCGTTATTGGACGGCACAATTCACGTGCTGATTGGGTTACGGAAAAAAGCGCGGGCGGAAAAGAACTTTGCACTTTCTGATAAAATCCGGGATGACCTGAAAGCAATTGGAGTGCAATTAAAAGACGGGAAGGATGGGGAGATTACTTACGCCTTGGAATAAGTGGGCAATGAGTAGTAGGCAGTAAGTAATAGGCAGTAGGCAATAGGCAGATGCCAACTGTCAAATTTGTGATTCAAAAAAAGGTGTTAAAAAAAATCGTCATAATTCCCATCCGTCTCTACCAGGCCACGTTGTCGCCGTTGCTAGGTGCGCATTGTCGGCACACGCCTTCGTGCTCGCAGTATACCATCGAAGCCATTCAGGAATGGGGTGTTGTAAGCGGTATCCTGTTAGGTGCAAAGCGTATCGGACGTTGCCACCCGTGGGGAACTAGTGGATACGATCCGGTTCCGAAGCGAACTACGCGGCCACCGAAGCACCACCCCGTACGGTGAGCTTCACCGGATAAGAGCGATTCAACTTGATGTAGCCGGTCTTCGGGTCAACCGGATAAACCGAAACTTTCCACCGGTCATCCTGATTCCAGAGATTAGATGCGATTTCCAGTTTCCCGAGGTCGAGGCGTTTCCAATCGTCGCCCGTAAGTTGATGTATGGCCGTTCCTACCAACTTATCGCCTCGATAGAAGTTTGCCACCCCCGTTTGCTGATCCAACTCCACTTGAAACTCCATAGTCGAAAAAATTTCTTTCTAGTTACAACGCAAAGGTAACGGGTCGGGTTGGCTTGAATGTCATTGGAATGTTAAACATAAATTGTGTTCCCATCCGTTCAACCAATTCTTTATTGGTCAACAATCGTTTGCTATTTCTTTTTCAAGAGTCAATCACTACTTTTAGAAGAATCTTCAATTGTTTATGGCGGATTTTCAGATCAAAAAAAATTCAAAAGTTTATGACGTCATCATCGTAGGCTCGGGCGCAGGTGGTGGCATGGCAGCCTACATGATGGCTCAAGCGGGCATCAAAACGTTGCTGCTGGAAGCCGGGCCCTTGTACGATCCTGCAAAAAATGTTACGCAACTGAAATGGCCGTGGGAATCGCCCCGCAGAGGTGCCGGCTCCGGGCATCGCCCTTTCGGGGATTTTGATGCTTCGTATGGCGGCTGGGAGATTGAAGGGGAACCGTACACACAAAAAGACGGAACCCGCTTTGATTGGTTCCGGTCGCGCATGGTAGGCGGTCGTACCAATCATTGGGGCCGTATCTCACTGCGCTTTGGCCCAAAAGACTTTAAGCGCAAAAGCATCGATGGCATGGGAGACGACTGGCCGATTGGCTATGAGGATGTTGCTCCGTATTACGATAAGGTTGATCAACTGATTGGTGTGTTTGGCTCCAAAGAAAATCTACCGAACGATCCGGACAGCATCTTTCTTCCGCCACCCAAGCCACGCCTGCACGAACTGATGATTAAAGACGCGGCAACATCGATTGGCATCCCGGTTATTCCCTCGCGTTTGTCCATCCTCACCAAACCGATCAACAAAGAACGCGGAGCATGCTTTTACTGCTCGCAGTGTAACCGCGGTTGCACGGTGTATGGCGATTTCTCCTCCTCTTCGGTATTGGTAAAACCCGCGCTGAACTCCGGCCACGTGGATGTGGTAGCGAACGCGATGGCGCGCGAAGTGGTTACTGATGAAACCGGCAAACCCGTGGGCATCTCGTACGTAGACAAAAATGATTTACAAGAATACCAGGTAACCGGTCGTGTGATCATGCTTGCGGCGAGTGCGTGCGAGTCGGCCCGATTACTTCTCAACTCCAAATCAAAAAGTCACCCGAATGGCCTTGCCAACTCTAGCAACATCGTTGGCAAATACCTGCATGACTCAACCGGAACTGCCATGGGCGGATTTCTGCCACAACTAGTTGGGCGCAAACGCTACAATGAAGATGGGGTTGGTGGGATGCACGTGTACACCCCGTGGTGGCTCGATAATAAGAAACTTGATTTCCCTCGCGGCTATCACATCGAATATTGGGGCGGGATGGGTATGCCCGGTTACGGGTTTGGATTTGGAATGCAACACACCAACGGCAAATATCCGGGCCGCGATGGCAAGACCAAACCGGCTGGTGGATATGGTGCTTCGTTGAAAGACGACTACCGCTACTTCTACGGGGCCTCCTTCGGGATGGCAGGCCGGGGTGAAGCCATCGCTAGAGAAGACAATTACTGCGAAATCGATCCTGACACCGTTGACAAGTTCGGGATTCCGGTGTTACGGTTCCGTTACAAATGGAGCGAGCATGAAATGAAACAGGCGCGCCATATGAAGCAAACCTTCGAAGAAATCATCCATAAAGTGGGCGGTGTAGTAACGTGGGGCAAATCCTCAGCCGAAGACAACTGGGGTCTCGAAACTCCGGGGCGCATCATTCATGAGGTGGGCACCACGCGCATGGGCAACGATCCGCAAAAGTCAGTGCTCAATAAATTCAATCAGGCTCACGACTCCAAAAACCTGTTTGTGATTGATGGCGGCCCGTTTGTTTCGCAAGCCGACAAAAACCCGACCTGGACGATTCTGGCGCTCGCCATGCGTGCGAGTGAGTATGTAATTGAGGAAATGAAAAAGCAGAATATCTAAAACTTAGAGACGTGAGATTTGAGAAATGAGTATCGAGATACGACGTCCGTAAGTAAACCAACAAATCAAAAAAATCGCTGAATCAAAAGATAACCCGCTATGGATCGTAGAAAGTATTTAAAAGCGCTTGCGGTAGGTACACTTTCAACCGGTGTATTGTTAGAGTCTTGTGCGCCCGAACAAAAAAAGGCAACCACTGCGGCCACCCCGACCGACCTGGGCGGCCCGGACCGGCAACCCTATGAAACGGAACATTACAAAAAAGTTATTGCTGAGAAGTTTTTTGACGACCACGAGATGGCCACGTTAGCGGTGCTGGTGGACATCATCATTCCACGCGATGACACTTCGGGCAGTGCCACCGATGCGGGCGTACCAGCTTTTTTGGAGTTCATTGTGAAAGACATGCCGCGCCATCAGGTGCCGATGCGCGGTGGTTTGAAGTGGTTGGATTTGCAGTGCCTAAAGCGCTATAATCAACCCTTTGTCCAAGCAACGGGCGCTCAACAAATTGAGATGGTAGATGCCATTGCGTTCCCCGAGCAAGCGTTGCCCGAACACGCACAAGGCGTAGCGTTCTTTAACCTGCTCCGCGATCTTACCGCCACCGGCTTCTTCACTAGCGAGATTGGCATCAAAGACTTAGGCTATGCGGGGAACAAACCCAATCAGTGGGACGGCGTGCCGCAAGACGTCCTCGACCAATACGGCCTCAAATATGACGACCGCACACTTGAAATCAGCGTAAAGTTCGATTCGGAGTAACGCAAATCTCTATTAGCCGGTAGCACGCAAGCCACTGGCAATGGCGTTCACCACTTGCAGGAGTTGCGGCAACATGCCAGCGGCCTCCTGATCACGTCCCTGCGCCTTGAACGCGCGCCACTGGCGAAGTTGATCGATTTGAACCCGGTGGAGAATCTCTAGTTTTTGGTTTCGTATTTCCATCATGGCCTGCATCCCGGGTCTGCGCTGTCCGATAGTTGAACCGATCAGCTCTTCTACGCGCTCTTGAGTACGCTCCCGCTCCGTTCGAATCGTGGTTAACAACCGTAACCTAAGGTCGTTGTCCGACACCAGCTCCGCGTAAGCGGTCATCAGCTCCGCATGGGCAAGGGTTAAAGCCGAAGCCACATTGGTAATAATGAAATGCAAGCCAGGATACGATGCCCAGGTGGCCTTCAATCGCTCAAAGTCTTCGGGCTGTTTATCTTTGAGGTGCTGCAACGCAGTGCCCACGCCAAACCACGCCGGCAGGTAGAAGCGCGCCTGACTCCAGCTAAACGCCCACGGTATCGCTCGTAAATCAGCCAACGTACGCTGTCCCGTTCTGCGTGCAGGCCGCGAGCCGATGCCGCTGAGTTCGATTACATCAAGTGGTGTGGCCTGCGCGAAAAAGTCAATAAACCCGGGTTCTGCCAGCAACTGCTCATAAGCTCGTTTGCTTTCCTGCGAGAGGAACTCCATGGTGGCTTCAAACCAACTATCTTTTTTATACGCATGCGATTTTTGCAACGCTACTCCGGCTTGCTGCGCCTCTAAATGGTAAACCGCTGTAGGCAGGCGTCCATACTTTTGAGCGATTACTTCGCCTTGCTCGGTTTGCCGGAAGCCAGCTAGCAGTGCCTCGGGCGGGCAAGCTGCAATAAACCGGTGTGTAGGGCCTGCACCACGACTTACCGATCCGCCACGGCCATGAAAAAACAAAATTTCTACCTGGTGTTTTTGCCCAATGGCCGTAAGCCGTTGCTGAGCTCGTTGCAGCGACCAGAGGCTGCTGAAAATACCACCGTCTTTGTTGCTGTCGCTGTAGCCAATCATCACTTGCTGACACCTACTGCGCTGCTGGCGATTGCCCTGGAGCCAATGCAGCGTGCGCTGCGTTACCGGATTTGCCAAATAGCTTTCGAGAATTTCCTCGCTGCGATGCAGATCGTCAATCGTTTCGAAAAGTGGTACCACTTGCACCGGACACAACCAGCCATGTTGGGTTAACTCTACCAATCCAGCCTCGCGGGCCAGGAGATAAACTACGAGTAAATCGGATGTTTGTCGTGTCATACTCACAATCAACGACCCAATTCCGTCCCGTCCATAGAGCTGGAGGTGTTGCTTGACCATACACAGGGTGCCCACCGCTTGTTGCGCTTCAGGCCCCGCCTGCGCTAAATCGGTTGTGAACGGACGTGGCGAACGAAGTTCTTCTTCCAGAAAACGAAGTCGATCCATTTCACTCCATGTTGCAAACGTGTCCGCATTGCGAATACTGGCTGCCTGCATTAATTGTGTGAGGGCGAGATCATGAAACCGGCTGTTCTGGCGGATATCGAGATGTGCCAAATGAAATCCAAAAGTTTGTACGGATCGAATCACCGGAATCACCTCCGCATCGGCCAACGGGGCTACACGGGCACTGGTCAGCTGCGCGTGAAGGAACGCTAAATCCTCCAAGAGCGCTGCTGCATTTTTGTAATGATGCGGCCCAGGCGATTCAGTTGCATGCACCGGCATTCGCGCAATCACCAAATTCAAAAACTGTCGCCAGGGTTCGCGCTGGTTGCGACCAAAAGCATGCTTTCCCACCGAACCTAATTCTTCGGTCCAACGATAAACATATTGCGAGAGCGCAGGTGTGGCCGGCACTAAGTCCTCGGCAAGGCTTAATCGCTTCGCGAGGCGGGTTAACTGGCGGTGTATCAAGTCAAGGGCCTGCTGCCGCAATAACAGAAGGGTTTGCTGGGTGACCGCATCAGTCACAAACGGGTGCCCATCGCGATCTCCGCCTACCCAATCGCCAAACGTAATCCGCGGCCAACGCGCCCACTGCTGCTGCAGGTCGCCCGGTAATTTTAACTCACTCCACGCCTGCACAAGCCGCTGATCGAGCCGCTCCAATGCGGGCGGCAACGCGTGGTTCAGATAATGCAGCACGTTTCGAAGTTCGTCTTGTACCGCAGGTTTGTTCAGGTACACCTCGCCCGTGAACCACAATCGGTGGAGCGACAACTTAATGGCTTGCTTGGCTCGTTGCCGCTCCGTTTCGGATCCTGCTCGATCAACTCCACTGAATACCTCGAAAAGTTGCGCCAACTGCTCCAACACCGTTGTACGCTTAGATTCAGTAGGGTGTGCCGTGAATACCGGTTCGATGGTGGTCGTTTCAAGCAGGTGAAGCATATCCTCAGTTGTCAGCCCTAGCGATTTCCACGCGCTCAGCGTATGGGCCCACAATCCGGAAATCCGGCTTAAACCCTCGTTTGCTTCCAGGTATTCGCGGTATTGCACCACGGCATGCTCCTCAGCCAGATTCAACAGTTGAAAATAGATGGAATAGATTTTCAACAGCCGCAGATCTTTAACTTGCGGGTCGTTTTTTTTAAATTCCTCAGCTAGTGCGTGCTCACCATTTTCGGATAGCACTTCTAAGAGCGAGGCCTCCAGGTATGCCATGCCTTCCTGAATTTTCGGTACGTCTAACGCAGCTTCAGTTAATGTGGGGTTCATCGAATAAAATCGTTTTTAAATCAGTAAAAAAACAAGTTACTTGATGAACTCAAATTTGGTACTACGTTCTACATTAAATCACACCTTATGTCAAACCTTTCCAGCGCATCCCGTCAATCAAGACGGGCATTCATGAAACAAACCGCGATGGCCGCGGCTGCATTTACCATTCTACCTCGCTTTGTGCTTGGTGGCAAGGGATTCATTGCCCCGAGCGACACCCTGTACATTGCTGGTATTGGCGTGGGTGGCAAAGGCACCAGCGACCTTACGGGATTTGCTGGCACGCCCGATGGCAAAACCGCGGGAAGCCCGAACGCCCGCGTAGTGTTTTTGTGCGATGTGGATGAAAAGATGGCCAGCGAATCGGTAAAGAACTTTCCGAAAGCGAAGTTTTACAAAGACTATCGCGAAATGCTGAGCAAAGAAGGCAAAGGCATTGATGCAGTTTCCGTATCCACGCCCGATCATACACATGCCGTTGCCGCCATGGCCGCCATGCAAATGGGAAAACACGTGTACGTGCAAAAGCCCCTCACCTACTCCATTTACGAAGCACGCATGTTAGCCGAGGCTGCCGCTAAATACAAAGTAGTTACACAGATGGGCAACCAACACGCCTCCGATCCGCACGTGCGCGTGATTCGCGAGTGGATCGATGCCGGCCTGATTGGCGATGTGTTTAAAGTAACCGCCTGGACCAACCGGCCCGTGTGGCCGCAGGGTATCGCCAAACCTACCGGCAAACACGATGTGCCCAAACACCTGGATTGGGATCTTTGGCTAGGACCTGCCCCGCAGGAGGATTATAATCCCGCTTACCATCCGTTTAACTGGCGCGGTTGGTGGAACTACGGTACCGGTGCGCTAGGCGATATGGCTTGCCACATCTTAGATCCCGTTTTCAAATCGTTGCCGATTGATTTTCCTACGGAAGTGGAATGTTCTACCACCACCGAATGGGAAGGCTTCTTCCGCGAAGCCAACTATGCTGAAAGCTGCCCCGCTTCGTCTATCATTCACCTTAAGTTTCCGCGCAAAGATGGAAAAGGAAATGTAAAACTAACGTGGATGGATGGCGGCTTGTTACCCGAACGGCCGGAAGAGCTGCTGCCCGAAGAAAAAATGGGCGACTGGGGCAATGGCTTCATCTTCGAAGGAACGAAAGGAAAATTGATGGGCAATTACAACGTACCGCCTGTGCTGTTGCCCACTTCGCGCATGAAGGAAGTAACGTTGCCGCCTGAACGTTTGGCGCGCGTGCCCGAAGGACACTATGTGCAATGGGTAAATGCCTGCTTGAAAGGTTATGGCAATGCCGAGGTAAGCTCGCCATTTGAATTTGCCGGGCCGTTCACCGAAGCCATCCTGATGGGTAACCTCGCGATCCGCAGCTATCAGATGCGCAAAAATAACCCAAGTGGTGGCGGCTATTCGTACCCGGGCCGCAAGAAGCTGTTGTGGGACGCAAAGAACATGAAGATCACCAATTTTGATGAAGCCAACCAGTTTGTGAAGCGGGAGTACCGCAAAGGTTGGTCGTTGTAATGCTATTATATAAACCAGTTTGGTCCCTGCGGGGTCTTCGTTTCGAGACCCCGCAGATCACTGGAGATTCGGTTGAGGCCGGAATTCCGTTTCCGATCTAGAAGCAACGCGGGGTCTCGGGGCGAAGACCCGGCTGATGCTCAATCGCCCCAACTCAGTTCCGGCCAGATTGATTTAATGTTTTTTGTTTTTAAATTGTGACACGTATTCGCCTCGTTGGAATAAGAAGTTAAAAGATCAATTAATAAGCCGATTTTGAATTACTCGGTCTTCATCGCTCTTGAGCAGTAGCTGTGGTTTCCGATTTTTTTATGTTTACACATCATCACCATAGAATCCGGCTTGATCATGCCCAGCTTGTGTTACTGAGAAGAATATACAAATGAGACTTGTTTCTTTTTTTGTTCTTCTGTTATCGTGCGACTGGTTGTTCGGCCAAGATGTTGTATTGGATTTGGCGATTAACAAAGATAGCTTCGGGAGGGCGCGTGGTTTCGCATCAGGCGACAGCGCTTTTCTTGATGTACCTCAAGCTGAGAAACCTACAAGTTACTGGATCAGCCCGCTTGGTGTGCGGGAAGTTAACCTGCCGGAACTTCGAAGGCTTCCCTTTTTTGCCGTGGGGCGAACCGATAGCATCTACTACTACTTTGTAATTGAGGACAAAAAGAAAGTTAATTTGAGCGCATTGGTCGTGAAGGACGGATTTCGAAGATTATCGAAAACGACTGTAGAGCTCCAAACACGGCTTTTCGGGCATTTTGTCGAGAATGGAACACTCTACCTGTTAACCGCTGAGAAATCAGGCTACCAACTTCGCCTGCTCGGATTCGCGGGGCTGAAACAGGTAAGTAATCAGGTTTTTTCGCTCTCGTTTGACTTAGGAAAATTCAAAAAAACAGGAGTTTCCTTCTACGATGGAAGCAGAACAACAATGCCTGACGATGTTGTTAGGCCGATCAAAATCCGGAAAGAGAAAAACGTTTTGTGGATGACAGTTGATGAAATCCGAAATGAGTATCAACAACCACCGTACCCCATGAATAAGACAACCGTAGTGCGCCTTGATCTTAATACTGGTCAATCCAGCACGTACATTTTTTCCGAGGAGTCGAATGCTCCTTTTGGATCTGTAGTGCATCATGGAATCTTGTATCGGTTGGTACCGGGTGATCCTTACCGTTTGGATATTTTCCAAATCGAATCTGCCAAGAAGTTGCAAAGCTATTCAAAACAACAGTTTAGTAACGAAAATCTACCTGTTATTAAGACCATTCGAAATGGTTCGAATTCAAATATTACCAGGATTGTGGCGAAAAACTTAACTATTGATTGGGCCGCGGGTGCATTGGTGATGGTAGACTCCGTAGATCAAAACGGTGTGCTTTTAACCCTTGGAATAAAGCACTTAAAACAATCAGGTTTCCCTATTGTTGCTGGCCCAGTACTCGGACTGGCCGCGGCATTTACGTCTATTTTGATTTCTGGCGCCATTCGGGAAATACGCGAGGATTCCGAGACGTATGAGTATGTTCATGTTCTGGTTAGAGATGGAGAACAAAAACTTACGAGAGCGGTGGCAACCAGGCGGCAGCGGATAGACGAATACGAGCTCGAAATCCGGCCAACTTTTAAAGGATATTTGCACTCTTCAGCAGAATCATATGGTGTTTACATTCTTTCCAAAAACACACAGATTCGCTTGGTGAGATTCCACTGACTGGTATCTTCATTGCCCGCAGGGTCTTCGTTTTTTCATTCCCTGCGGGGTCTTCGTTTCGAGACCCCGCAACTCGCAGAAGACTCCGGTGAGACGAGAAGTGTGGTATTACCCAAAAGCGAACCAGGTCGAACGCATTGAGCTAATAACAACCGCGAAAGAACTTGAAAAGTATTTGTATCAGATTGACTTGAAAATTTAAAAAATCAACATCCACATGAAAAATGTAAGGTCAATTTTTGTTCTACTAGCGCTCACCTCCAATTTCGCTAGCGCACAAACTGCAATAGCATACTTTAATAGTGGGACAGCCAAAGCTAACGCAAAGGACTATCATGGCGCTATTCAAGATTATAGCAAAGCAATTGACTTAAATCCAAATTATTTTGAGGCTTATAATGATCGCGGAATAGCAAAAGCTAAACTGCAAGATTATCGTGGAGCGATTCAGGATTTTAATAAGGCATTGGAACTCGATCCTAAAGACCCAGAAGCATATAATAATCGCGGAACAGCAAAGGATCGTCTCCAGGATTACAAAGGTGCTATTCAAGATTACAGCAAAGCAATTGATTTAAATCCAAATTATTTTGAGGCGTATTATAATCGCGGACCAGCAAAGTTTGCTCTCCAAGATTATCGTGGAGCGATCCAGGATTTTAATAAGGCTTTGGAACTCGATCCTAAAAACCCAGAAGCCTATAATAGTCGCGGAACAACCAAGATTTTTCTCCAAGATTACAAAGGTGCTATTCAAGATTTCAGTAAGGCTATTGAAATTAACCCTAAGAATGGCTTAGCTTACTTTTGTCGCGGACTTGTAATGCATATGCTTGGAAAAAAGGATGAAGCATGCCTGGATTGGAGTAAGGCTGGCGAATTGGGAGTCGATGGTGCTTATGATCAAATCAAAAAAAAATGCAACTGAAATGAAGGATGTTTGCCCGTGGTTGAACGATAGCCGGGAAGGTGCTACAACATACCGCGTTCACGATAAACCTTAGTCTAAACGGTTCTATTGCGCCGGGGGGGGGGCGAAAAAAAAATCGAAA
>JBIIVI010000097.1:0-11432 GCA_044339555.1 Cyclobacteriaceae bacterium
ATGAGTCGGATTTTATCGAACGACTAGAAACGGTTAAGGGAACAATACTTAACTCACAGGTAAGTCATGCAGAAAAGTCGGCCCACTTTAACAGAGTTGTTCTTATTGAACGTTTTGTTAAGTATATGGGTGAGAAGGACCGTGCAAAAAGTTTTTTGTCTAATGGTAAAGACGAAGAGAAGGTTGAAGCGGACGATTGCAGTGGTTGGTGGGACTGTTGGGGTAGATGTGCAGCAGGGATAGTAGGTGGTGCTGGTCTTGGTGCTTTGGGTGGTGCTGCAGTCGCTGGTGGCGGATGTACTGTTGTTTTGCCGATTATTGGAACGGTTGCTTGTGGAACAGTGGGAGCAGTTGCTGGAGGGGTGTTTGGCGGCCTTGCAGGAGCCTCTCAATCCTGCTAACGGCAAATTGTTTTTACTATGAAAAGCAATGTAATGCTGAGATTATTGACACTATTGTCATTCATAAGTTTCATTGAGATTCTAGCTACAGAGTTGACTAACTGGAAAACGTTTACCGCCGGCATAGCCTGCCTGGGGTTCATCGCACTCACATTGGTTGACTATGTTTTCAGAGCGCGAAGAAACTTTACGTCACGGAATTGAGGAAAACAAGATAAGCCTGTCCCACTTTGTTGTATTAAATTGGGACAGGCTTTTTAAGTTGTGTAACAGGCGGATTTTTAAACCACTGGAGGCCGATCGAAAATTCTTAGAGTGGTCAGAAATCTTGTTTTGAAATTGAACAGAACTTGCGTTTAAGCCGGGTGGGAACAACTATAAAAAATCAATATCTACATTTAGCGGGTAGCGCATCAGATAGTGCGCGGCTTCTTCCATCGTCAGCCCTTCAAATAGAACCCGATACAGATTATCAGTAATCAGTGCCCGCACTTTGTAATAATCCGCGCACTTTTTTGCGATCTTGATCGTGTTGATGCCCTCGGCTACTTCGTTCATATCCGCCAAAATGTCGTTCAGCTTTTCGCCTTTCGCCAGCCGGTAGCCCACAGTATAGTTGCGGCTCAGCGGACTGTTGCACGTAGCCACCAAATCGCCAATGCCGGCCACGCCTAAAAATGCCTTCACGTTTCCACCCAGTGCGCGGCCCAGGTAAATCATTTCTACCGCCCCGCGACTGATCAGCAAGCCTTTCGAATTTTCGCCATAGCCCAGGCCGCTCAAGGCACCCGCAGCAATGGCAATAATGTTCTTCAACACACCTGCCAACTCTACACCAATCAGGTCGCTGTTTTCGTATACCTGAAAGCGCTCGTTGCGCAAGAGTCGCTTGCCTGCATTGGTGACTTCCTGAAACGGGCTGGCGATCACCGTAGCACCGGGTTGGTGTTGCGAGAGTTCTTTTGAAAGGTTGGGGCCCGAGATGCAGCCTACCCGCACTACCACGGTTTCTTCACGAATCACTTCGCTCATGGTTTTTACGTTGGCGCGCGAGAGTTTATCGGTTAACTCCAGCGTGTGACCTTTCGGGAGTGAAATATCCAATCCCTTCGTGCCGTGGATCAGAATGTGGTAGGGGTGCAGGTAAGGCGAAAGCTTGCGCATTACTTGCCGAAAGTGCAACGAAGGCACGATCGGAAAAATGATGTCACAATGTTCGGCCAGGTAGGAGAGGTGGGTGGTGGCGTGCACCTGACCGTTAAACGAGTGACCGTTATGGGCTTGCCGCTGATTGATTTCATGCGCGACCGCTTCCTGGCGCACGAACAAAATCACCGGTCGATGTTGGGAAATCAAACTGGCGACAGCCGAGCCAAAGTTGCCCGCCCCTAATACTCCGACTGGTTTTTCAGATGAGCCTTTCAAGGTCATAGCCCACCAACCGGTTGTGATAATAATAAAGGAGCGTTAAGTCCTGTGTAACAATGTTTCCCTTCTTGTTTTGCAGCAAGGGGCGGTTGAGGTGAAAAATCCCCACGTTGGCCAGCCCATTCTTGATGACCAAATCGGCTTTGCCCTTCAAGTGAATGGCGTAATTCATCTCGCGTTTTTCTTTCTTGTTGTAGATCTCTTTGCGCACCCGTTTAAATGTAGCCCTGAATTCTGCGTAGTCTAACTCCAGGTCTTCTTCCGGCAACCGCAGGAAACTGAATAAATCCAACTTTCCATACTTCTTCATCCACATCTCAAAGGCCACAAAAGCTACCAGGTGACTGGCAAAAACGCGGTTGATCTGGTGATACTCCTTCACAATCCGCTGCCCCAGCATGCGGGTGTACTCTTCCTCGCGTTGTTGGTCAACCACAACCTGGCCGCCACTCACGAAATAATCGCGGGTGTTGATCACGCGGCCCTGAGCGTCCAAACTGTTACCTTCTAAGTCAACATAATTGCCCATCACATCCAGGCACGGCCCAATCGATACAGAAATATTTGAACCCTTCGTGAAGAACTTGAACATGAAGCGCACCAACTGGAAGCTGCCGTACTTGTCGTTCTCGGGGAAGTACCGATCTTGACCTTTTACATGGAGGTAGTCTTCAATTAGGTCCGGGGCCTCCAAAACAAAGTTGTAGTTAAGTGTAACGGGCACCACAAAAATCTTTCGGGGCGAGTCGCCCGGCTTGGCATCCTGGTAAACAGCGCGTTGGGCCTCCACGGCGGTGCTGAGTAGACCAAGTTTGAGCTGTTTTTCGATCAGGCCGGAACGCGAGCGGGTGCCACCGGGGAAGAACAGACTGTGCGCACCTTTTTGCAGGGCCAGCGTAGAATACAACTTGAGTGTTTCCAGGTAAGGAAGGTTCTTCTTCCTACGGTCTACCTTATACGCACCCAGGCTGTTCATGAAGTACGCAAAGATTTTGATGTTGAACAGGTTGAGCCCGGCTCCATAAATGAAGGCCGGCAACCCCAATGAGTGGATCACCCACCCGATCAAAATTGAATCCAGGTTGCTGAAGTGTGTGGGAACCATCACAATGGTTCCCTGCTTGGCGAGTTTGCGCAGCATCTTCACCTTTCCTACGATCTGAATCTTATCGCGCAGTGCGTATTCATTTCGGAAAAAAGCTCCGAATTTTTTCAGGCGGGCTCCGTTCAGCAGGCGGGTAAACCAAAACTTGATTACCTCTCGCGCAAAGCGATATGAGGTGGGTTTGAATTTACCGGCAATTTCGTTGGCATACCGATGCACAATTTGGTAGAGCAGCTCGTCTTCTTTTTTTCCTGCGTCTTCCAGCGACTTAGCGCTGAGCACCACCAACTCTCTTTTGATATTGCCCCAAAAAGCCGTTTCATCGGCCGGATCCACGCGCCAGCGGTTGCGCTTCATCCGGTTCTGCTCCCGGTAGGTGGTGGCCTCTAGCTCATCAATCAGCTGCTTTCGCGAGGGGCGCAATTCCTTAATCCGCGCCAGCGCCTGCTGCGTAACTTCTTCTAAAAATTCTTTCCGGTTTTTGCTTAGCTGATAGACGGGCCAGTCAGGAATCCCATCCAGAATGGGCTTGTAGCCAATGTTTTTGTTGTTCTTTTCCAGTACGTCCATGAATCGCCTTTCTGTACCGCCTCTAGCAAAAGCGGAGGGCAAATGTATGCGAACAAGTGTCTTTTACCAAAAGAACGTTTGACAGTCAACGGTTTACCCATTCAAACGGCATTCGTGGCGTTGTCCAGGCTGCGTTGCATCTCCTCAAAACGATGCAGTGCCTCCCGCACGAAAGTGTCGCTCACTACTTTCTTCAAGTCGGCTTCGCTGGCCAGATCGTATTCGGGAATCTTGAAGGTTTGTTCCAGCAGGCCATTTTCCAGTTTTATTAAATACCGGTTATTCCAATGGAAAAGTGTGATTTTGCATTCGGGATGACTGATTTCGCCAATGACGCGCATAGTGGGCAGGAAGGTTGATGGATCAAAATTGCTAAATTGAATGTTATTAAGCCGTTCAAATAAACGGAACGCAGATGCGTTTTATAGATTAAACCTTTAAATCGTTGAATGGTTAGTTATTTTTGAGTGGGATTGCACATGAGGAAGGTAATAGCAAATGTGAAATGGGGCTTGCTGGCGGGGTTGCTGATTTGGAACCTTCCCACAGCACATGCCAGCCACTTGCGGGCGGGCGAGATCACCGTTACTCGCCAGAATTGCACCAGCCTCACGTTTACCATTTGCATCACGGTTTATACGAACACAGGCTCTACCATCCGATTTGGCGATGGCTTTCTCGACTTTGGCGATGGATCGCCCATATTCCGAACACCTACTGTTGAAAATACCTTGCGGCCGGACCTGCCGCCTAATGTAGGCGCAGTACGTTATTGCACCACGCACACTTATTCCGGGCCGGGCGAGTACATCATCAGTTACCTGGAGCCAAACCGCAATGGGGGTATTCTGAATATGTTCGATTCGTTCAACACCACGTTCTACTTGCAGACCCAAATTTCCATCGATCCGTTTTTGGGCTGCAATAACTCACCGCAACTGTTGGTGCCTCCGATCGACAAAGCCTGCTCCGGTGCTGCGTGGTTGCACAACCCGGGCGCGTACGATCCGGATGGCGACAGCCTCTCGTACGAGTTGGTGGTGCCGCTGCGCGATCGCGCCACGCCGGTGAGTCGCTACGCTCCGCCCAACAGTCCCGACTTTTACCGAGGTTTTGACTACAACCGGGCAAATGAAGAAGGAGACGGGCGACCCGAGTTTTCGATTAACCAGGTAACCGGCACGGTGACGTGGGATGCCCCCGGGATTGCCGGGGAGTATAACATCGCGTTCATCATCCGCGAATGGCGCAAGATCGGAAATGAGTGGGTTAGCATGGGCTTCGTTACCCGCGATATGCAAATCATCGTGGAGGATTGCCGCAATGAACGTCCCAAACTAAAAATTCCGCCCGACATTTGTGTGGAAGCCGGTACGTTGATCGATCAGCGCATTTTTGGATTCGATCCCGATGGCGACAGCGTAAAGATTGAAGCTTTTTCGCAGGTATTTATTCTTCCCGGTCCCGCACGGTTTACACCCGATCCAGCTCGTTTCCAAACTTCTGGCCCCAATCGCGATGCGGTTGGCATTTTTCGCTGGCAAACTACCTGCGACCACATTAAAGAACAGCCTTATCAGGTCGTGTTTAAAGTAACTGACAATCCTAGCACGGGTCCGCGCCTGGTGGATTTCCAGACCTGGAATATCCGGGTGGTGGGTCCAGCGCCTAAATGGAAATCGGCACAACTTAATCTGGGTGCCCGCAGTGCTAACCTTGAGTGGGATCGCTACTTCTGTGCGGGTCAGGCCGACCGAATTGAAGTCTATCGCCGGGTGGATAGTTTTCCGTTCACACCGCCGGAGTGCGTGACAGGTATTCCTGAATTTCTGGGCTATACCAAAATCGGGCAAACCGCACCCACGGCCACTACGTTTGTCGACTCCAACAATCAGCGCGGATTGGCACCAGGTGCACAATATTGTTATCGATTAGTGGCGTTCTTTCCGCAACCACGGGGTGGCGAGAGCTATGTGTCCGCTGAGATTTGCATTCCCCCGATTGAGGCGGATGCACCGGTGATCACAAATGTGACGATCGATCGAACGGGCAATGGCACTCAGGGTTCACCTGTCGGACAAATAACGGTTCGTTGGCGCTCGCCGTTTGACATCAATCGCAGCCAGTTTCCACCTCCTTATCGGTATGAAGTTTGGCGCGCAGAAGGGTTCAGTGGCAACAACCGACTCACCCGCGTTTCGAATGGCCGCCAGTTGGATTCCACTTTCGTGGATGTGGGTCCAAACACCCGCGAAACGATTTACAACTACCGCATTATTGCATTCGATAATACAGACACTCGAGTGGACACTTCGTTTACCGCCTCATCGGTGCGGCTGGAGTTGGCACCCGAACTTCGGAAAATTCAACTGAACTGGCAGGCTGACGTCCCTTGGTCGATTAACACCAACGATTACCCCTGGCATCGCATCTACCGTGGTTCGGTAAACCAAACGGAAGGCCAGTTTGTGCTAATCGATAGTGTGAATGTAAACCAAGGCCGCTTCCAGTACGTAGACTCGGGCCAGTACAACCGCCAGCCACTCCGCGAAACGGAACTCTATTGCTATCGCGTGATGACGCGGGGTGCCTATGGGAACCCGAGAATTCAGGAGCCGCTCATCAACTTTTCGCAGATTTCGTGTGCCCAACCCAACGACAGCGAGAAGCCGTGTCGCCCCGAGTTTTCTACCTCCTTAACGGGAGTGCAATGCGAGGAGTTTATTCGTCAGGTGGTTTGCGAAGCGGCTTTGTTTTCGAATACAATAAAATGGAACCGGCCAACCGATGCGGTTTGTCGTGAGGATGTGCGTAGCTATAACATCTACATCGCAAGCAAGCTGGGGGATGAGTTCACCAAACTGCTCTCCGTAACCGACACTTTTTATGTCGATCGCAACCTGCCTTCGTTTGCGCGCTGTTATAAAATTTCTGCTGTAGACCGTTCCGGTAACGAGAGCGAGTTGAGCGAGTCGTTCTGTTTTGATAATTGTCCCAACTACGAGTTGCCCAATGTGTTCACGCCTAATGGCGATGGCTGCAACGACCTGTTTAGCGCATTTTCCGAGCGTGATGTGCGGGATGAAAATGGCGCCTTCAAGTGCGGCGAGCCCTCGAACGATATCCGGCAACGTTGTGCCCGGTTTGTCCAGCGTGTCAATTTCACCGTGCTGAATCGGTGGGGCGGGGAAGTGTACAACTATAACTCCGGCGGTGAGCGAACTATTTACATCGATTGGAATGGGCGCGATAACAACAACCGCGATTTGGCCACGGGCGTCTATTATTATAGTGCGGAGGTAACCTTTGATGTGGTCGACCCTGCCCAACAAACGCGCACCATTCGCGGGTGGGTGCATTTGATCCGGTAAACTATGATCGTACTCTTTGATGGTGTGTGTAACCTCTGTAGCGGGGCCGTGCACTTCATCATCGCCCGCGATCCCAAAGCCCGGTTTCAATTCAGTTCGCTGCAATCCTCCTTCGCGCAGGCGGAATTGGCCCGCCACGGAATACATGGGCAAGAGTTGTTCAGTATTATCCTCCTAAAGAATAGGAAGGCGTTTCAAAAGAGTGATGCTGTACTGGAAATCGCCCGCCATTTGCCTGGTGGTTGGCCACTGGCATACCTCTTCAAAGTCATCCCGCGTTTTATTCGTGACCCTGTGTACGATTTTATCGCGCGCAACCGCTACCGCTGGTTTGGAAAGAAAGATGCCTGTTGGCTGCCCACCCCCGCGCTGCGTGCCCGCTTCATCGATTAGAGTTCTCGAAAGCCATTTGGTATTTTTGGCGCGGTATCGCCACTAACATCCAACCCATGCGCTGCGTCCAACTAAAGAGATGTCATGGGGCTTGGAAATTCTATGTGGCCTCAAACTAAAAATTGACAAATGAAAACTGCTTATGTTTTTCCCGGACAGGGCGCCCAGTTTACCGGCATGGGCAAAGAATTGTACGAAAACCATTCGGCCGCAAAAGATCTGTTTAATGCCGCCAACGACATTCTGAAATTCGATCTGCGCGGAATCATGTTCTCCGGCTCTGCGGACGAGTTGAAGCAAACCCGCGTAACACAGCCCGCCATTTTCGTGCATAGCGTAGCGGTGGCAACATGCGCACCCGATTTCAAGCCCGACATGGTAGCGGGCCATTCGTTAGGCGAGTTCTCGGCTTTGGTGGCCAATCAGGCTTTATCTTTTTCGGATGGATTGAAATTGGTGTACCAGCGGGCACTGGCCATGCAGAAGGCCTGCGAGCTACAACCCTCTACCATGGCGGCTATTCTAGGTCTGGACGACAACGTAGTTGAAGAGATTTGCGCAGCGCTGGCGCCTGAAATTGTGGCGGCAGCGAATTACAACTGCCCCGGGCAGCTGGTGATCTCCGGCACGGTGCGGGGCGTGGAACTGGCCTGTGAGAAGTTGAAGGCAGCCGGAGCCAAACGCGCGTTGCCCTTGCAAGTAGGCGGAGCGTTTCATTCGCCACTCATGGAACCCGCTCGCGAAGAACTGGCGGCCGCCATTCAAGCCACGCATTTTAACACCCCCATTTGCCCGGTTTATCAAAACGCCACCGCTCAGCCTGCCAGCGAGGTCGCCACGATTCAACAAAACCTCATCGCCCAATTAACTGCCCCGGTTCGGTGGACGCAATCGGTACAACGAATGACGGCCGATGGCGCCACGCGCTACGTAGAATGCGGCCCCGGAAAAGTGCTACAAGGGTTAGTAAAGAAGATTTCCCCCGCGGTGGAGGTGCTCAGCGCTTAGCATTTTCTAACAGCCAACGCGTCGGTACACTCGGCCAGCAACGTGGTGATGTTTTTTTGAAGAACTGGGTGCACAAATTCCGGCAACACTTCGGCCAATGGCACCAGGGTAAACCTGCGGTGCGCCAGATGGGGGTGGGGGAGTTCCAGTCGATCGGTTTTTGTAATCAGTTGATCTACAAAAAGGACATCAATGTCCATCGTGCGAGCGGCCCATTTATCATGGCGTTCCCGGCCCAGCGCGTGCTCGATTTGTTGAAGAGCGTCCAGCAGGGCGAGTGGTTCAAGGAAGGTATCCAATAGGATTACCTGGTTTAGAAAGGCGGGTTGGTCTTCGAGGCCCCAGGCAGCGGTTTCGTATACCGCAGATTGCCGCGTAATCTTACCGCACGCGGCCAGGTGTTCCCGGGCTCGTTCCAACTGCCGCTCCCGATGGCCGAGGTTTACACCTAGTAACAACACCGCCATTTTTACGTTTTCCATAACAGGTTCAAGATTTGTTTAAGCCAGCCGCCATCCGGATGCGCCCATCAAATATGTACTTTTGTCACCTCAAAAATCATCGACTATGAGTTTCCTGAAAGCCTTTTTCGCCTCCTGCCTGGGTACCCTGGTGGCGCTTGTGCTCCTCTTTTTTATCATCATCGCTTTTTTTGGCTCGCTTTCCACCGAGCAAGAAGTGAAAGTAGCCGAAAACTCCGTTTTGCAAATCAATCTCAACACAGTGATTAATGAGCTAGAGGTGGAAGATCCGCTGGCCGAGTTGTTCCCTAACTCTATCCCCCAAAATGTGGGTCTTATTCAACTCACAGAATCTATAAGAGAGGCCAAAGACGATGCCAACATCCGTGGTATCTATCTGCAGGCGGGCTCCCCCTTTGCCGGGTATGCCACGTTAGAAGAGATTCGGGCAGCTCTGCAGGATTTCCGGACATCCGGCAAATGGGTGATCGCTTACGCGGATAACTACTCCGAAGCGGGCTATTACTTAGCCTCTGTGGCAGATCAGGTGTACATGAGCCCGAACGGTTTGGTCGAGTTTAACGGCTTGTCGATTGAAGTGAACTTCTTTAAAAAGCTGTTCGACAAACTAGAAATCAAGCCGCAGGTATTTCGCGTAGGCGATTTTAAAAGCGCCATCGAACCTTTTGTGCGCGAGGAGTTAAGCGAGGAGAATCGCATGCAACTGAATTCCATCATTCAGTCCATACACGGCGTCCTATTACAACAGGTGGCGGAAAGCCGTAATCGCACGTATGCCGAACTCAAAACGGTGGCCGATGATATGTTGGTGCGCAACGCGCAACAGGCCTTGGAGCAGCGGCTGGTCGACTCGCTGTTTTATCACGACCAACTGCGCGCGACCCTTGCGCAGCGGGTGGGGACTGATCCGGACGACATCGAGTTAATCGCTTATGCCAAATATCGCAAGACGTACTCTACCTACAGTTCTTCTAAGAACGAAGTGGCTGTTATTGTGGCCGAGGGGGAGATTGTGCCGGGCACTTCGGATGAAAACACCGTCATCGCGTCCACTACCTTTCGTGAGGAGATTCGTAAGGCACGCACCAACAACCGAATCAAGGCCATCGTGATTCGTGTGAACAGCCCGGGCGGAGTATTTCAGGCGGCCGATGAAATGTGGCGCGAGATCCAACTAGCGGCACAAGAGAAGCCGGTGATTGCCTCCATGGGCGACTACGCAGCCAGTGGTGGCTACTACCTGGCCATGGCCTGCGATACGATCGTGGCCCGGCCGACTACCATTACCGGCTCGATCGGAGTTTTCTCCGTTTTATTCGACTTGAGTTCTTTTTTGGATAACAAGCTTGGCATAACATCCGACCAGGTGCAAACTGGCAACGTGGGTGATTTGATTACCGTTACGCGGCCGCTCACTGATTTGGAGCGCCAAATTTGGCAGAAGCAAACCGATGAAATCTACGAGATCTTCACCGGCAAAGCCGCTGCCGGACGTGGCATGAAACAGGAAGACCTGAAGAAGATCGCCTCCGGCCGCGTGTGGACGGGTTTGCAGGCGGTGGAGAACCACTTGGCCGACCAAACCGGAGGTTTACAGGATGCTATTGCCGTGGCAGCAAGACAGGCGGGCGTGAGCGAAGACTATAAAGTAAAATATTACCCCAAGACCAAATCGCTGCTGGAGCGATTCATGAACACCACCGAAGAAACCGTGCAGGCCAAGGTGCTGCAACACCAGTTAGGCGACCATTTTAGTACCTACCAACACTGGCAGCGACTAAAAACCTACCAAGGCACCCAAGCCCGGATGGGGGTGGAATTTGGGGTGAAATAGGATGTAAGGTTTGATGCCAAAAAGTATTTTTTCCAGTTGAAAAATCAACTTTTCGCCATTTAATCACACACAAAATTCTTAACGATGGCGCTAGCGGAGTCAAAAATTTTGTCGCTGCCGCCAGACAATCGTGGTTTACTTAACTCAATTGCAAAACAGTTTCGTGTTTGATTTATTGGCAATCCACCCAATATCAACACAACTTCAACTTGTTTTGTCAAAACTGGTTTCTGTCGTTTAGGACAAAACCATCGTTCTTTTGAGAATCGTGTTTTTTACTCTTTGCTGCTTTTGTAGACGCGAATTCGAATGATAAGAGTACAACGCAGGCCGCGATTATTAACGATAAGATGTATTTGGTTTTCATACTCGATTGGAGGTTAATGAATATTTGTTTTTTTAATTTTAGATTTTGTCGCGCATTCCGCTTCCAAGGCCGTCAGCTTTAGGCTTAACTTCTTCTTCGGTACAAGAAGTAACACTGAAAATGGTTACTGTGACTACGAATAAAAACAGGAGTAATTTTTTCATTTTGAATAGGTTTGGGTTTTTGATGTTGAGTTTGCTTTGAGCTGTTTAGATTTTGTCGCGCATTCCACTTCCAAGGCCATCGGCTTTAGGCTTTACCTCTTCTTCTGTGCAAGAGGTAACACTAAAAATGGTAGCTGCGACTACGAAAAGGAACAGGAGTAATTTTTTCATTTTGATCAGGTTTTGGTTTTTGATGTTGAGTTTGCTTTTAGCTGTTTAGATTTTGTCGCGCATTCCACTTCCAAGGCCATCAGCTTTAGGCTTTACCTCTTCTTCTGTGCAAGAGGTAACACTAAAAATGGTAGCTGC
>JBIIVI010000098.1:0-11408 GCA_044339555.1 Cyclobacteriaceae bacterium
CATTTCTATATTACTGACGCTTCAGGTCTTACGGTAGAGCAGGTAAATGCTTTCCGCAGGATTTGTTTCAATGCCGGTGTGGAATATGGCGTTTACAAAAACACCCTGATCCGCAAGGCGTTGGAGAAAAATGGCGACAACAATGTAGAGAAATTAGCGAAGGTGCTGCATGGCTTTTCTGGTGTGATTTTTTCGAAGGAAACTCCGAATGCACCGGCCAGAGTCATAAAAGAGTACCGCAAGAAAATGGAAGGCAAGCCGGCATTGAAGGCTGCGTCTATCAGCTCCGACCTGTTTATCGGGGAGGAGAGTTTAACCATGCTCAGTGAGTTGAAGAGCAAAGAAGAACTCATTGGCGACATTATTGCCCTGCTCCAAAGCCCTGCGAAGAACGTCCTGTCAGCCCTGTTGGGTGGTGGGCCGAACAAAGTGGCCGGCCTGGTAAAGGCAGTAGAAGAAAAGAAAAAATAATTGTTGAACCGAAAATTAAACACTTACGAAAATGGCTGACATTAAAGCAATTGGCGATCAACTCGTAGAACTTTCCGTAAAAGAAGTAACCGAATTGGCAGCGTACTTAAAAGAAACTTACGGCATTGAACCGGCTGCTGCCGCTGTAGCAGTAGCAGGTCCTGCAGCAGGTGGCGGTGGCGCTGCAGCTGCTGAGAAGACGAACTTCGATGTAGTATTGAAAGCTCCTGGCGCAAATAAACTTCAAATCGTGAAATTGGTGAAGGAACTTACTGGTCTTGGCTTGAAAGAAGCAAAAGACGTGGTAGATGGCGCTCCCAAAACAATCAAAGAAGGTTTACCGAAAGACGAAGCCGAAAATCTCAAGAAGCAACTCGTAGAGGCTGGTGCCGAAGTAGAGTTGAAATAATTTCTTGAAGACGAAGGGTAACGTCTCCTAAAAAACGAAAACCCCAATCCGTTCTAATTTCGGTTAGAAGGGGTTGTGGGTTTACGTGTTTGTACCCGCCCAAAGAAGTATAGATTTTTTCTCGTCCAGGCACTTAAAACAACAATACCCTTGGCAAAGAAAGTAACCAGTTCCGGCCGAATCGATTTCTCTAAAATCGAAAAGGTATTAGACTATCCTGACTTTTTGGATGTGCAACTGCAGTCCTTCCAGGATTTTCTGCAAATCGATACACCGGCAGAAAAACGCCAAAACGAAGGCCTTTATAGAGTATTTGCGGAAAACTTCCCGATATCCGATTCGCGCGAAAACTTCGTGCTGGAGTTCGTGGATTACACCATCGATCCCCCGAAGTACTCGGTAGACGAGTGCATCGATCGCGGGCTTACGTTTTCCGTACCCTTGAAGGCCAAGTTGCGGCTTACCTGTAACGATGAGGACAACGAGGACTTCGAGACCATCGAGCAGGAGGTATTCCTGGGCAACATTCCGTACATGACGGAGAAAGGCTCGTTCGTCATCAACGGGGCCGAACGTGTCATCGTATCACAGTTGCACCGCTCACCGGGCGTGTTCTTTGCTATGAGCAAGCACACGAATGGTACCAAGTTATATTCAGCCCGGATTATTCCGTTCAAGGGTTCCTGGATTGAATTTGCGACTGACGTTAACGCAGTAATGTATGCCTACATCGATCGTAAAAAGAAGTTTCCGGTAACTACTTTGCTGCGTGCCATCGGGTACGGCAGCGATAAAGATATTCTCGATCTGTTCGGATTATCCGAAGAAATTGAAGCGAACAAGAACACGCTCAAGAAAACTGTTGGCCGTAAACTGGCAGCCCGTGTTTTAAAGACCTGGACAGAAGATTTCGTGGATGAAGATACCGGTGAAGTGGTATCCATTGATCGGAACGAAGTGTTGCTGGAACGCGACCACGTAATTGAGGCGGAAGATGTGGATGTGATTGTTGACTCGGGTGCGAAGTCGATCATCCTGCACCGCGAAGACGTGAACGTGTCTGACTATAACATTATTTTCAACACGTTAGCGAAAGACAATTCCAACTCCGAAAAGGAGGCTGTGGAACAAATCTATCGCCAATTGCGCAATACCGAGGCGCCGGACGAACAAACCGCTCGCGACATTATCCAAAGTTTGTTCTTTAGCGAAAAGCGTTACGACCTCGGAGAAGTAGGCCGTTACCGGATCAACAAAAAGCTGGGATTGGATCTTTCGTACGATCAACGTGTACTTACTACACAGGATATTATCCTGATCGTGAAATACCTGATCGGTCTGATTAATTCCAAAGCCGTAGTGGATGATATTGACCACTTGAGCAATAGACGCGTGCGTACGGTAGGTGAGCAGCTGTATTCTCAATTCGGTGTGGGCCTAGCCCGCATGGCCCGTACCATTAAAGAGCGCATGAACGTGCGCGATAACGAAGACTTCAAGCCGGTTGATTTGATCAACGCGCGTACGTTGTCTTCGGTGATCAACTCTTTCTTTGGCACAAACCAGTTGAGCCAGTTTATGGATCAAACCAATCCGCTGGCCGAAATCACACACAAACGCAGAATGTCGGCACTCGGGCCAGGCGGTCTCTCGCGCGAGCGTGCAGGTTTCGAGGTGCGCGATGTGCACTACACGCATTATGGTCGTCTTTGTACGATTGAAACTCCGGAAGGACCGAATATCGGTTTGATTTCATCGCTCTGCGTTCACGCGAAAGTGAACAAAATGGGCTTCATCGAAACTCCGTATCGTAAGGTGGAGAATGGTCGTGTGAAGTCGAACGATATCATTTTCCTCACTGCTGAAGAAGAAGACACGTTCAACATAGCTCAAGCAAAAGAGAGCTTGAAGAACAATGGCGATTTTGATGCTGAGAAAATCAAGGCGCGATTTGAAGGCGACTTCCCGGTAGTAGAACCCAAAGAGGTTCGCTATATGGACGTTGCTCCGAATCAGATCGTATCCATTGCAGCATCTTTGATTCCGTTCCTGGAGCACGATGATGCGAACCGCGCGTTGATGGGTTCGAACATGCAGCGTCAGGCAGTACCGTTGATGCGCCCGGAAGCGCCCATTGTAGGAACAGGATTGGAGCAAAAAATCGCTATGGACTCGCGTACGCTAATTGTAGCAGAAGGCGATGGCGTGGTTGATTTTGTTGATGCTCGCAAAATTGTGATGAAGTACGATGTGAGCGAGGAACAACGCCTCATTCGCTTCGATGATGAATATAGGACGTACAACCTGATCAAGTTCCGAAGAACCAACCAGGATACCTGTATCAACCTGACGCCGCTGGTGAAGAAAGGCGAGAAGGTAAAAAAGGGTCAACCACTTTGCCAAGGCTACGCTACGGCAAATGGGGAGTTGGCGCTCGGCCGTAACCTGTTGGTGGCGTACATGCCTTGGCAGGGATACAACTTCGAAGATGCGATTGTTATTTCTGAGCGTGTTGTACGCGATGACATCTACACATCCATTCACGTAGAAGAGTTTGAATTGGAAGTGCGCGACACCAAGCGTGGCGAAGAAGAGCTCACCTCTGAGATTCCGAACGTAAGCGAGGAAGCCGTGAAGCACCTGGATGAGAATGGCATTATTCGCATAGGTGCGGAAGTGAAGGAAGGCGATATCCTGATCGGTAAGATTACCCCCAAGGGTGAAACCGACCCGACTCCGGAAGAGAAACTGCTACGCGCCATCTTTGGCGACAAGGCAGGCGATGTGAAAGATGCTTCCATGAAAGCACCGCCTTCGCTGAAAGGTGTTGTGATCGAGACGAAGTTGTTCTCACGTCCTAAACGCGATAAAGATCTCCGAAGCAAGTCCAAGAAAGAGTTGGATGCGCTTAAGAACCGTTACAGCAAGCAATTGACAGAGCTGCGTAACGACATGATCAAGAAGCTCACGTCGTTACTTACTGGCAAAACAAGCCAGGGCGTGAAGCACAAGTTTGGTGATGAACTGATCAGCAAAGGCGTGAAGTTCTCATCCAAAGTGATTGAGAGCAACTTGTTCCCTGACAAGAACATTTACCGCGATGAAAGCAACTACAACGTTGCTGAAGAGGTGAATCTGATTGCAGACGTTAGCCTGGAAAGCTGGACAACAGACGAACCTACGAACGAGTTTGTAGCCGAGCTGGTTAAAAACTATCTGAATAAGAGGAACCTGATTTCCGGTGAGTTTAAGCGCGAGCGCTTTACATTGGAAGTGGGTGACGAACTGCCTGCTGGCATTGTGCAGTTGGCGAAAGTATACGTTGCCAAGAAGCGCAAGTTGAAGGTGGGTGATAAGATGGCCGGTCGCCACGGAAACAAAGGCGTGGTCGCGCGGATTGTTCGCGAGGAGGATATGCCGTTCTTGTTGGACGGAACTCCGGTGGACATCTGTTTAAACCCTCTGGGCGTGCCTTCACGTATGAACCTGGGTCAGATCTACGAAACCGTGTTGGCGTGGGCCGGCAAGAAGTTGGGTCGCAGATATGCAACACCAATTTTCGATGGCGGAACATTAGATGAAGTTTCGGCAGAGTTGAAAGAAGCCGGCCTTCCCGAATATGGCCGTACCTATTTGTACGATGGCCTAACGGGGGATAAGTTTGATCAGCCGGTTACCGTGGGGATGGCCTACATGTTGAAACTGGGTCACTTGGTTGATGATAAAATGCACGCCCGTTCGATCGGACCATACTCGCTCATTACCCAGCAGCCGTTGGGCGGTAAGGCGCAGTTTGGTGGTCAGCGATTTGGTGAGATGGAGGTGTGGGCAATCGAAGCGTTTGGTGCTTCGCACATTCTCCAGGAAATTCTTACCGTAAAATCAGATGATGTTATTGGTCGTGCGAAAGCATATGAAGCCATTGTAAAAGGCGACAACATGCGGAAGCCGAATATTCCGGAATCGTTCAATGTGCTTGTACACGAACTGCGTGGACTCGCACTGGAAATAACGATGGATTAAAAGCGGATGCGAGACTTGAGATAGGGGACGTAAAATTCTCACTTCTCAAGTCTCATATCTCAATACCGAAAATGAGTTAGTTAACTGAGAAAACACACACCATGTCTTTCAGAAAAAATAAAAAGATCAACAACGATTTCTCCAAGATTACGATCAGCTTAGCTTCTCCTGAATCGATTCTGGAGAGCTCGCATGGAGAAGTAACGCAGCCCGAGACCATTAACTACCGGACCTATAAGCCGGAAATGGGTGGCCTTTTCTGCGAGCGAATTTTTGGTCCGGTAAAAGATTGGGAATGTCATTGCGGTAAGTACAAGCGCATCCGCTATAAAGGCATCATTTGCGATCGTTGCGGTGTTGAGGTTACCGAGAAGAAGGTAAGACGCGAGCGCATGGGGCACATCGAGTTGGTGACGCCCGTTGCCCATATTTGGTACTTTCGTTCGCTCCCTAACAAGATTGGTTACTTGCTGGGTTTGCCCACCAAGAAGCTCGATCAGATCATCTACTACGAGCGATATGTGGTGATTCAGCCCGGTATCAAAGAAGAAGATGGAGTTAATCGCCTCGATTTCCTAACGGAAGAGGAGTTTCTCGATATCATCGACAAGCTGCCCCGCGAGAACCAGCTGCTGGATGATAATGATCCGAAGAAGTTCATCGCCAAGATGGGAGCTGACGCACTGGAGATGTTGTTAAGCCGTTTGAAGTTGGATGAGTTATCGTACGAGTTGCGCCATCAGGCAGCGACCGATACATCGCAACAGCGCAAAGCAGAAGCGTTGAAGCGCCTGAAAGTAGTAGAGGCATTCCGCGAAGCCAACACGCGTGTGGTCAATCGGCCCGAGTGGATGATCATTAAAATGGTACCCGTAATTCCTCCTGAATTGCGTCCGTTAGTGCCGCTGGATGGTGGTCGTTTTGCTACATCGGATTTGAACGACTTGTACAGACGCGTTATCATCCGTAACAACCGCTTAAAGCGTTTGATCGATATCAAAGCGCCCGAAGTGATCTTGCGTAACGAGAAACGCATGTTGCAGGAAGCAGTGGATTCGCTGTTTGACAATTCGCGTAAAGTGAATGCCGTACGTTCAGATGGCAACCGCGCCTTGAAATCGTTGAGTGATATGCTCAAAGGTAAGCAAGGTCGTTTCCGTCAAAACTTGTTGGGTAAGCGCGTGGACTACTCCGGTCGTTCGGTGATCGTGGTAGGCCCGGAATTGAAGTTACACGAGTGTGGGTTGCCGAAAGACATGGCCGCCGAGCTGTTCAAACCGTTCATCATTCGCAAGCTTATCGAGCGGGGAATTGTAAAGACGGTGAAGTCCGCTAAGAAGATTGTAGATCGGAAAGATCCGGTTGTTTGGGATATTTTGGAAAACGTGTTGAAGGGTCACCCGGTGCTCCTGAACCGTGCTCCAACGTTGCACCGATTGGGTATTCAGGCATTTCAACCGAAGTTGATCGAAGGAAAGGCTATTCAGCTGCACCCGTTGGTATGTACTGCTTTTAATGCTGACTTCGATGGTGATCAAATGGCCGTTCACGTGCCGCTAGGTCAAGAAGCTATTTTGGAAGCATCGGTTCTAATGCTCTCATCACATAACATTTTAAATCCTTCTAACGGAGCTCCTATCACGGTTCCTTCGCAAGACATGGTGTTAGGACTGTACTACCTCACCAAAGGTCGTAAAGGCGAGAAGGGCGAGGGCAAGCGTTTCTATTCATCCGAAGAGGTAATTGTAGCTTACAACGAAGGTAAGTTGGCCAAGCATGCAATCGTGAAAGTAAAAGCCAATGTGCGTGACAAGAAAACCGGCACGCTGGAGCGCAAGATGATGGAGACTGTGGTAGGGCGTGTGATCTTTAATGAGGTGGTGCCTTCCGAAGTAGGATTTGTGGATGAGTTGCTAACCAAGAAGAAACTACAGACGATCATCGGTGAAGTTTTCAAAATGTGCGGTCTTGCTAAGACAGCTAAGTTTTTGGACGACATCAAGGAACTTGGATTCCAGATGGCCTACAAAGGCGGTTTGTCGATGGGCTTGGGCGATGTAAAAGTTCCCAAGGAAAAAGACAAGTTGGTAGAAGATGCCCAGAAGGAAGTAGATGCCGTCTGGAACAATTATATGATGGGCTTGATTACCGATAACGAGCGTTATAATCAGGTAATTGATATCTGGACACGAACCAACACGTTGCTCACGAACACACTGATGAAGCAGTTGGAGGAAGACCAGCAAGGTTTCAACTCCATCTATATGATGATGCACTCCGGTGCTCGTGGATCGCGTGAGCAAGTGCGTCAATTGGGCGGAATGCGTGGCTTGATGGCCAAGCCCCAAAAGAACCTGGCCGGATCCGTTGGTTCTATCATTGAGAACCCGATTCTCTCCAACTTTAAAGAAGGGTTGGATGTGTTGGAGTACTTTATCTCTACGCACGGTGCTCGGAAGGGTTTGGCTGACACAGCGTTAAAGACAGCCGATGCTGGTTATTTGACCAGACGTTTGGTGGATGTAGCGCAGGATTTGGTGATTACCGAGGAGGACTGCGGCACACTGCGTGGCTTGAAGGTAACTGCCCTGAAAGACAATGAAGATATTGTTGAGCCGCTGTCTGAGCGTATTGTTGGTCGTGTATCCGTACATGATGTGTATGATCCGCTAAATGATCAACTGATCTGCGAAGCCAATCAGGAAATTACAGATGAGATCGCGAAGAAAATTGACGAGACAAGTATTGAGGAGGTTGAAATCCGATCACTGCTTACTTGCGAAACGAAGATTGGTGGTTGCGCAAAGTGCTACGGTCGAAACCTGGCTACCGGTAAGATGGTGCAAGCAGGGGAAGCAGTAGGTGTTATTGCGGCACAGTCGATTGGTGAACCGGGTACCCAGTTAACGTTGCGTACTTTCCACGTGGGTGGTACCGCTTCGAATATTGCTACGGAAGCCAGCATCAAGGCGAAGTTTGCCGGGGTGGTGGAGTTTGAAGGAATTCGTACCGTGGATACGGTTGATAACGAAGGAAACAAGATGAAGGTGGTTATGGGCCGTACCGGAGAGATTCGGATTATGGACGAGGGCAAAACCCGGGTGCTGATCACCAACAACGTACCTTATGGAGCTTTCTTGCTCGTGAAAGACGGTCAGAAAGTAGAGAAGGGCGAAGAACTTTGTAATTGGGACCCCTATAATGCTGTGATCCTTTCCGAATACGATGGAACCATTGGTTACGAGTCGATAATCGAAGGGGTGACATACAAAGAAGAGTCGGACGAACAAACCGGTCACCGCGAGAAGGTGATTACCGAGACGCGCGACAAGACCAAGAACCCAGCCATTATTGTAAACGGCAAGTCGGACACAAAAGGATATAACATTCCCGTTGGTGCGCACTTAACTGTAGACGAAGGAGATGAAATCAAAGCTGGTCAGGTGATTGCAAAAATTCCACGCGCAGTTGGAAAATCGCGCGACATCACGGGTGGTTTGCCTCGTGTAACAGAACTTTTTGAAGCTCGTAATCCTTCGAATCCAGCTGTTGTATCAGAGATTGACGGAGTGGTAACCTACGGCGGAATTAAGCGCGGTAACCGCGAGATTTTCATTGAGTCGCGCGATGGCGTACAGAAGCGTTACCTCGTGCCGCTGAGCAAGCACATTCTGGTTCAAGACAACGACTTTGTTAAGGCCGGTCAGCCGCTTTCGGATGGCGCAATTACACCTTCGGACATTCTGGCGATCAAAGGCCCGACTGCCGTTCAGGAATACTTAGTGAACGAAATTCAGGAAGTATATCGCTTGCAGGGTGTGAAAATCAACGATAAGCACATTGAAGCGATTGTAAGCCAGATGATGCAGAAAGTTGAAATCATCGATTCGGGCGACACAACGTTCCTGCCGGGCGAATACGTTGATCGATTCGAATTCCGTGAGGTAAACGATCAGGTACTGGATAAGAAAGTAGTGACAGATTCAGGCGATTCGCAACGCTTTAAGGTGGGACAAATCATCACTGCGCGCGAGTTGCGCGATGAGAATTCCGCGTTGAAGCGCAAAGACCAAAAAGCTGTTGACGTGCGCGATGCATTAGCAGCCGTGTCCCGGCCAACGTTGCAAGGGATCACGCAAGCATCCTTGAAAACGGAGAGCTGGCTGTCTGCAGCATCCTTCCAGGAAACCACCAAGGTGTTAAGCGAAGCCGCCATTCGTGGCAAAGCAGATACCCTGATTGGCCTGAAAGAGAACGTGATTGTTGGGCATTTGATACCGGCTGGTACCGGTCAGCGTAGATTCAACGACATCATCGTGGGATCCGAGGACGAGTACAACCGGATGATGGAGGCTTCCAGTGCGCCTACACCTCGCAAGGAGCGCGAACTCCAGGATTAATTCAACCAAAACAAAGCCCCCTCTTCGTATGAAGAGGGGCTTTTTCTTTTATGGCAAATACACCCGAAGAACAGCCCCAAAACCAGATCAACATCGAGCTTTCCGAAGAGATTGCGGAGGGGATTTATTCCAATCTGGCTATGATTGCTCACTCCAACAGTGAGTTTGTCATCGACTTTATCCGCCTGATGCCGGGTGTTCCAAAGGCCCGCGTTAAATCAAGGATCATCATTACACCTGAGCATGCCAAGCGGCTGTTGGCAGCTCTTAAGGATAACATCAGCAAATACGAGGCAACCTTTGGCGCGATAAAGCAAACCAACGATGTGCCGCAGTTCCCAATGAACTTTGGTGGCGCAATGGGCGAGGCCTAGGCCTGCGATTTTTCTTCCAGCTGCTTCAGCAAGGCGAGGTACTCATCACGCAAGCGAGCGGCTTCCATAAACTCCAGTTCTTTGGCTGCCTTTTCCATGGCTTTTCGTGTGCGGTCCACCATTTTTTGCAGCTCTTCCTTGGAAAGGTAGCTCACCACCGGATCAGCAGCCAACGACTTTTCCTCAGGTTCCAGGTAATAACGCGCAGCTGCCTTTTTCGAGTCGGCCACTTTGGTTTGTCCTAAGATGGACTCTTTTGATTTGATGACCGTCTTGGGTGTGATTCCATGCGCTAAGTTGTAGTCTTGCTGAATTTTTCGTCTGCGGTCGGTTTCATCAATTGCCTGCTGCATGGAATCAGTAACAGAATCCGCATACATAATGACCCGGCCATTTTCATTTCTGGCAGCTCGACCGATGGTTTGCACCAGCGATCGTTGATTACGGAGAAAACCTTCTTTATCGGCATCCATGATCGCCACCAGGGACACCTCCGGCAAGTCCAATCCCTCCCGCAACAGATTTACGCCTACCAGCACATCAAAGACTCCGAGCCGAAGCTGCCGCAGAATTTCAACTCGCTCTAACGTGTCTACCTCGGAGTGGATATAGCGGCATTTCACAGCTGCTCGCTCCAGAAACTTGGTAAGCTCTTCGGCCATGCGCTTGGTGAGGGTGGTGACCAATACCCGTTCCTTCTTTTTTACGCGTTCATCAATTTCTTCCAACAGGTCGTCTATTTGGTTTTTGCTGGGGCGTACATCAATGAGCGGGTCCAGCAATCCGGTGGGTCGAATCAGTTGCTCTACTACAATGCCTTCCGATTTGCGCAGTTCGTATTCACTGGGAGTGGCGCTTACGTAAACGATCTGGTTGATCATGGACTCAAACTCGTTGAATGTGAGCGGCCGATTGTCCAGGGCTGAAGGCAAACGAAAACCGTAGTCGACTAGATTTACTTTGCGTGATCGGTCTCCGCCCCACATCGCGCGTACTTGTGGAATGGTAACGTGGCTCTCGTCAATTACCAGCAGAAAGTCGTCTGGGAAATAGTCGATCAGGCAAAAGGGACGGGCGCCCGGTTGCCTACGATCGAAGTAGCGCGAGTAGTTCTCAATACCGTTGCAATAGCCAAGCTCGCGCATCATCTCCAAATCAAACTCCGTACGTTCTTTGATACGGGCCGCTTCCAGGTAGCGTTTCTCGCCCTCGAACATCTGCACCTGAAGCATCAGGTCGTCCTGAATTTCTTTGATGGCTTGGAAAAGCGCATCCTTTCCGGTAACAAAGAGATTGGCTGGGAAGATGACAATCTCTTTTTGATCGGTTATCTTTTTTCCACTCTGTGGGTCAATCAACTGAATGGATTCAATCTCGTCCCCGAAAAAATAGATGCGAACCGCATAATCGGCGTACGCTAAGAAAACGTCTACCGTATCGCCTTTCACCCGGAAGGATCCGTGCTTGAATTCTGCCTCCGTGCGGCTGTAGAGAATATCCACCAGCGCAAACAGCAGTCGATTTCGAGCAATCACCTCCCCCACACGAAGTTGAATTTTGTTTTTTGCAAATTCATCGGGATTACCAATTCCGTAAATGCATGAAACAGAAGCAACCACTAGAACATCTCTACGACCGGTGAGCAACGAGGAAGTGGCGCTCAATCGTAGTTTTTCAATCTCTTCATTGATGGAAAGGTCTTTTTCAATATAGAGGTTGGACGAGGGGATG
>JBIIVI010000387.1:0-2642 GCA_044339555.1 Cyclobacteriaceae bacterium
ACATCATTTTTCCGGAGGGGCACATTCATGGAGTTCCGGATTTGGTGGTGGAGGTGTTGTCGCCCTCGAATCGCGAATTTGATTTGACAAAGAAGAAGAATTTGTATGAACGTTTTGGCATCACTGAATATTGGATTGTCGATCCCGTTGACTTGATGTGTATTTCGTATCGACTTGAAGGAGGCAGCTATCAAATTAATTCTCAAAAGACGGGTCAGTTGGAGTCTCGCCAGTTTGAAGCGCATGTTACCTTGACGCCTGTTGTTTTTTGAATGCGGATGCGATTGCTATCCATTTTTTATTTTCTCGTGCTTGTTGGCTGTAGTCAGAAACAGAACGAAGAAAGCTATCCGGAACAAGTGGGCGATATCACTCCGGATGCCGGTTTGGACGATCCCGGATTTAGGTTGTGTAGCGAGCGAAATGTTGCGCAGTACTATAACTTTATTGGATTTCAATTCGAAGGGGAGAAACCGGCTATTGAAGATCATTTCAGGCCGATACGTGCCAAGCAGTATGGCAGCAAGTCGGGGTACATCACGGTGCGATTTGTGGTGAACTGCAAGGGTGAGTCAGGTCGGTTTCGGGTGGAGCAACAAAATACCGAATTCCAACCTGCTGAGCTACCTGCCGATTTGGTAAAAGATCTGCTCCGGTTAACGAAGTCGTTACGCGGCTGGCAACCCGCCACCTATGAGCAACGGGAGTATGACTATTATCAGTACCTCACGTTTAAGATTGATGAGGGCCATTTATTGGAGATTTTACCCTGATGGAACGATGAGATGGATGTGGCTTCTACTAGTTGCACCGTTGAGCGCCATTGCTCAGCCCAACTGCGAGGTGTACCGGATGAAGGGCGATACGGCCTGCTATGAGGCGTGCAAGATTGCGGTCGATTCGGAGGCCGGCCAAGGTTATCGCCAATCTCAGAAAGATTTTGATCGCGCCCTCGCATTGTGTCCCACACTTGCGTTTGCCCATCGGGAGAAGTCGGTTCCGTACCTTAAACGCGGTCAGTTTGTGCAATGGTATCGATTGCTGGAACCTGCCGTAAAGCTTGAGCCCACCACCTACCTCAGCATTCGCGCCTGGTGTCGCTACCAATTTTTACGCGACTACCGTGGTGCGCTTCGCGACATCGATAAGCTTGATTCGCTCGTTGATTACGACTTGGGCTATTCCGGCAATGGGGACTATCACCTTAATTTGATTCGAGCTATTTGTTACAAACAACTCGGTATGACCCAACGGGCAATCGCCATCATGGAACAACAAATGAGCACGGCGGACTATAGTCCGCTAAAGTATGATTACGTTCACTTAGGCAAAGCCTATCTGGAGGCGGGTGACCGCGCAAAAGCAAAAACCGCATTTGAAAAATCGATTCAGTTAAGCGATTACCTCGCAGAACCTTATTACTATCTCGCAATAATTGATATGGATGGCAACAATCGGATACAGGCAAAAAGCTTACTTGAAAAGGCCAAATCGCACTATCAGAAAGGCTACAGGATGTTCGATCCCTACACACATCCCGTTGACAAAATATTTATGCGCGATATTGAAGTCGCGCTGGTAAAGGCAAATTAGGAGTAGCTCGTCACCGCAACACTTCCCGCAAAACCGCTACCGACTTTAGTTCGCCCAGGGCCTCGATATGGGCCGCGAAAAACCGAAGCAAAAGGTAAAGCAACTCCTGGCGCTCCGGGCCGCTCAAGTCGAGCGGAGTTTGAGGGGTGGCGCGAAGCAATTCGTGGAGGCGGGCATCAATTTGGGCATCGGGGCTCACACCGCCCCAGATGTCCGCTGGAGTGTGGGCGCCAAAACCCAGCAGTCGACTGAGCTGTACCAGGAAAACGAGGTGAAAGTTTTCCGGTTGCTCGGCAGTATCTAATGTGATCAGCGAGTCGATCAAAAAAGTGCAAAGTTCCTGCGCATGGCTTTCTTCCTTGATGGTTTTATTCACGACTTCATCAATAAACAAGGCCACACACGTTTTGCGCATATCCGGGCCGATGTGCTGAAACGGATAGAAGCACTTCACTTCCTTCATACGCAGGATCGAAGCGTTTTCCTTGTGATACACCACCAGATCAAGCAGTGTGAGCGGTTGGTACAACGCAATTTTGCTACGTGCGGTTTTGCTTCGTACACCATTCACGATGTAGGTTTGAAGTCCGAAGGCTTCGGTGAAGATGGTGACAATGATCGAGGTGTCGCCATATCGCGTGAAGCGAAACACCACACCCCGGGTTTTGTGCAGCATTACTCGGCTGAGTTTTCGCGCGCCTTCAAGCCGTCCAAAAAAGCGGTACGACTGCGGGCTTCGTATTGATCTTTTTCCCCCAGCAGCACTTGCGAGGGATTGTCCGACAGCCGGAAGGAGAACGAGGCCAACTCGCCCGTCTGTGCGCAGATGGCGTGCACTTTCGTAACGAACTCAGCCACCGCCAGCAGGTTGGGCATCTGGCCGAACGGCTTGCCTTCAAAATCCATGTCGAGGCCGGCCACGATCACGCGTTTACCGCTGTTCGCCAATTGATTGCAAACGTCAACGATGCCTTCGTCAAAAAACTGAGCTTCATCGATGCCTACCACTTCGCAGCTGCCGGCCAGCAGCAGGATATCTTGTGCAAAAT
>JBIIVI010000388.1:0-2626 GCA_044339555.1 Cyclobacteriaceae bacterium
CCGAGGGATGAATGGTTGGATTGTCTCAATTAAAAAAGCAATATCCTAATCTTTTTTAAGTGAAACCGATTTACTCATAAAGATAACCTACCGTTTTAAAACCAGGTGTGTTAATCGCCCCCCCGAGGCTGAATAAGTTTAGCCACCAGGGCGGTCCAGCCGGTTTGATGATTGGCGCCTAAGCCACGGCCTGTGTCGCCATCGAAATACTCGTGGAAGAGCAGCAACTCATCAAAATGCTCGTCCGACTGAAACAGCACATTGGTTCCATAGATCGGTCGGCCACCGCTTTCGTCTTTCTTGAACATCGCGATGAGACATTTGGAAAGATCATCGGCAATTTCCTGCAAGGTGAGCAGGTTACCTGAGCCGGTAGGATGTTCAATTTTGAAATCATCGCCATAGTAATTGTAAAAACGATGCAGCGATTTTATGATCATGTAGTTGACGGGAAACCAAATCGGGCCCCGCCAATTGGAGTTACCACCAAACATGTACGAATCGCTCTCGCCCGATTGGTAGCGCACCGTGAACTCGCTGCCGTTGGTAAAAAGCCGATACGGATTTTCCAGATGCACACGCGATAGCGCCCGAATACCAAAGGCGGAAAGGAACTCGCGCTCATCCAGCATGCGCCTGAGCAGCGATTTCATCCGGTGGCCCCGCAGCAGGCCAAGCAGGTGGCGTTGGTTGGTGCCCCGTTCGCCCCAGCGCGAAATAAGGTTTGCCAGATCGGGGCGGTTTTGCAGAAACCAATCGAGACGCTGGGTAAACTCGGGCATGGTTTGGAAAATCTCTTCATCCAGCACTTCCACCGCGAACAGCGGAATTAACCCCACCATAGAGCGCACCTTCATGGTGATGCGTTCGTGGTTGGGCAGGCTCAGGACATCGTAAAAGAACTCGTCTTCGGCATCCCATAAGTCTATGCCTTCGTTGTTCACGTTGTACATGGCGCCCGCGATGTATAGAAAGTGCTCGAAGAACTTACTGGCAAGGCTCTGGTAGGTGGGATTCTCCTTCGCGAGTTCCAGGGAGATGCGCATCATGTTTAACGTAAACATAGCCATCCAACTGGTGCCATCGGATTGTTCAATAAAGCAGCCATTGGGCAAATGGGCGTTACTGCGATCAAACACACCAATGTTGTCCATGCCCAGGAACCCGCCTTCGAAAACGCTGTTTCCGTTTTCGTCCTTTTTGTTCACCCACCAGGTGAAGTTGAGCAACAGTTTATGGAAAACCTCTTCTAGAAATTGGCGATCGCGCACGGGATCTTCCATGAATGTATTGGTCTTGTAGATGCGCCACGTGGCCCAAGCATGTACCGGCGGGTTCACATCGCTAAACGCCCATTCGTACGCGGGCATTTGGCCACTTGGATGCATGTACCACTCCTTGGTGAGCAGCAGCAGTTGGTGTTTCGAAAACTCCGGATCCACCATCGCAAACGGAATAGCATGAAAGGCCAGGTCCCACGCGGCATACCACGGATACTCCCACTTGTCGGGCATCGAAATAATGTCCGCATTGTTCAAGTGCTTCCATTCTTTGTTGCGGCCGTGCTTGCGGGACGTGGGTGGTGGAGGTTGTTGCGGGTCGCCATTCAGCCAAACGTCAATATCGTAGTAGTAGTACTGTTTGCTCCACAATAAGCCGGCCAGTGCTTGCCGGTGGATCAATCGTTCATCCGGATCGGGCACCTGTTTCTGAAGCATTAGATAGAAGTCATCCGCTTCCGTTTTTCGTTTCACCCACTCCAGGTCAAACTGCTGAAATGGCTTGGGGTGATAGGTGTGGGACAGCCGAAGCCGAACCACCTTCGAACGGCCCGGAGGCACGGTCCAATCCAATCGGAAGGAAGCCTTGGTGCCCTTTGGAATTTTATTGAGCGCGCCCGGGTCGCTAAAAATCACATAGTCGTTAACACCGTCCTTCGAGGTACCGCCTTGCGGATGTTGATACAACCGCAGGGTATTGGTTTCGTTTTCGCAAAACAGAGCTTCGCACTTTTGGTCGCACCACAGATAATAGTCGCCCAAATCCTCATGGTGGGCTTTCATAGACCCCTTGTCGTCCAGATAGATTTCGGGTTTCCCGCCGGGGCCTCCCCACGCCCAGGTATTGCGGAACCAGAGTGTAGGCAGCAGATCAATGGCAGCAGCTTGCGTTCCACGATTCGTCACGGTGATTTGAATGAGCCAGTCGTCAACATCGTGCTTGGCATATTCGATCATCACATCGAAGTACCGGTTCTCAGCAAAAATCCCGGTGTCGGTCAATTCAAACTCAGGCTGTTGTTTATTGCGCTTGCGATTTTCTTCGGCCAGCAGCGCATAGGGAAACTCTTCCTGCGGGTACTTGTACAACAGGCGCATGTACGAATGCGTAGGCGTGTTGTCGAGGTAGTAGTACAATTCTTTTACATCCTCACCATGATTGCCTTCGGGGTTGGAGAGGCCAAAGAAGCGTTCCTTTAAAATGGGGTCCTTTTTGTTCCAGAGCGCAAGCGCAAAGCAGAGTCGTTGTTGATCATCGCAAATGCCGCCAATACCTTCTTCGCCCCAGCGGTACGCTTTGCTGCGTGCCATATCGTGCGTGATATAGTTCCAGGCATCTCCATTTG
>JBIIVI010000099.1:0-11256 GCA_044339555.1 Cyclobacteriaceae bacterium
CCAGAATACACCATACGTTGGCAACGAGTAGATCCTAGCCACCTTACCAACTCCATTCGTCAAGCATTTCTAACAGCCGAAAAAACACAAACAGATTTTCGAAGAAGGCAACTAGTGGCCACGTTCAACGATAAGTATTGTCCACTATTTCTTTGCACGTTCAGTAGGGGTGCGATAAAACAGAATCAAATCTGGTTTTGGCTATCTAAGGAGGGCGCAATGGTGCAGATTGATTTTGGCCATCAAAAACCGGATGCAGCGTGGCTCCCGACTGACCTTCAACAAGCTTTGTATTGGCAGATCACCGCACAATCGGGATCTTTAAAGTAGTCCGCAGAGGCATGCCCTTTTCGGTTACACCTTCCACCAGCAACTGGTAGTTGGTTTCTTCGTCAGCTGCAAAAAACTCTACGTTTGCCACGCCTTGTTCGTCCGGCTGGATGTTGGGGTTCCAGTAAATGGTAGATCGATAGTCCACTCCTGTTTGTTCGGGATTACGATAGTCGCGCGACTTAAAGGGAGCCAGCGCGGCAGAGGTATAGCCGATTGCACGAACTTTTTCGAAAAAACCTTTGTCGAAGGTAACGAACTCCGATTTGGTATTGTCCAGCTCACCTTTGAATGTTTCGATAATTATCACACCGCCTGCAGCTCGTAATCCAAACATGCTGGCACCTCCAAAGCGGACTACCTCTACTGACTTCACAGTAGCCGGATTTATTTGCGAGAGCCATGCGACACCGTCTCCGGTAAATTGGTAACCGTCCAAAATAATCAGTGGGGTGGCCACTTCTTTAAAATTTTGAGCTTCGGCAAAGAAGAAGGTGAATCCATCTTGCGATCGATACGTCATCAGGCCGGGAATATTGGCAACCAACGCCTCCACCAGGTTGGTTGAACTTCCCCGAAGTAGTTTCTTCGTATCAATTTTGTAATCTGCACGCCCGAGCGCGTTGGCGGGTGCTTCGCTTACCTGTAAGGGCGATGCGGTTACATAGATTTCATCCAGCATGGTTACATCTGCTCCGAGCTGATACAAAAGTTCCTGACGGGGTGCGAGCGTAGTCTTTTGTACCGGTAACTCCGCAGCCGTTATTGGCGCAACGGGTGGTAAGTAGCGCGGTGAAAACTGAATTTTTCCTTGCCCCGTTTTGAAATTAACATGGCGAAAGCCGATCTCCGATGTATCCATAAACTGCAATCCGGTGATCCAAAACAATCCCGTTGGATCGGTCTCCACAACAGTCATATTCTCCATAGCGCCTTGCACCATCGCGAATGCGCCCTTCGTGTTTGTACCCTTTTCCGAATACTGACCGCGAACGGATAACCCATATTCGATGGGATGCGAAACACCATGATTTTGAACTTCAGTGGACTTCTTGAATCCATAGGCCGCCAGAATACTTTGTGAATTTGAAAACTGATTAACTGGAACTACCTGTTTTGAATCCACAACCGACAACGAGAAGTTTCCACGCACCGGTTTACCATTTTCGGATAACCGGACTGTCACAGAAATCAGTTCCTTTGGCCGGTGCGTGGGCTGGCCGGCCACTAGCACCAACGATACGGCACCGGTGGAAGTTTGTAGTTGGGTTGAATCCACCACAGGAATTTCATCAAAGTCGAGAACAGGTATCGTCCGCACGGCAAAGTTGTCAGCCGAAAAGTTATTCATCCAGTTCGTATAACTGCGTAGCCGATAGGTGCCAGGCGGTGTATTCATCGGGATCTTAAAGCCCCCGGCACTTGTTCCTTCGCTGATCGGAAGGATGATGGTTTCAATAATCTCATTCTTGGGTGAGATCCATTCTACATAAAGCACACGGCTCAGTACATTAGAACGCGAGCGATCGCGATAGTTCAAATAAGCCTTGAACCAGATTTTTTCGCCCGCATAGTAATAAGGTTTGTCAGTAGACAGGTATGCGCGTTCCTCCAGCGGATGAGCATATGTTGAGGCGGAAACTGCTTGCGCCAACATGGTGTGGCTCGGCAAGAGCGCGATTAAAAAAACCAGGAGCTTAATGGCGAATTTCATAACGCTGGTATTTGGTGTCGTTTAATTTAATCGATTACCACTTGTAAAGGTTTGCGCTTGGGACCGTTTGTTCAAACTTTGGCGAATCATCGATTTCTGACAGGACTCCGCTTTTACGCTATTTCAAGTTGATTGAAGCCAAAAAACAAACAGGGCCACGGTGGCGGCCTAAACGTGGCCCCGGCGAAAGGTTCAACAAAATTTTGAGGTTTGCCACGTTAGTTGCGTTGAATGGTGAGGTTAGAAGCCGCTCGAACAGGCACACCTGTTTCGCTCACGCCCTCCACCACCACCCGGTAACTGGTTTCATCGGTGGCGGCAAAAAACTCTACGGTTGCTTTTCCTTCTTTGGGGATGCGCACCGTTGGATTCCAATAAATAGTCGATCTGAAATCGACCCCATTTTGTTCCGGATTCCTGTAGTCTGGTGCGGTGAATGGAATCCGCGCAGCAGACGTATATCCGATCAGCTTGGTCTTCGTAAAAAATTGATCATTGAACGATTTGAATTCGGCGGCTTGATTGTTCAATCCTCCTTGCCGCGTTTGAATAATGATCACCCCACCGGCCGCACGTACACCAAACATGGCAGCAGCTCCATACTTGACAACTTCGATGGCTTCCACCAGCGCGGGATTAATCTGTCGCAGCAATACGCCGGGTGAATTGGTTTGATATCCATCGATGATGAAAAGCGGACTTGGTGGCGGCCCAAACGTTGACCGAAAGGCATCGGCAAAAATGATCTGATCGCCCATCACCATGAGTCCGGGAACACGTGCAGCCAGCGCATCCAACAAACTTGTGGAACTCGCTTGCATGATTTCCTTGGAACTGATTTTGAAGTCAGTTTCGCCCATCAGATTCTTGGCCAACTCAATGCGAGTGCCAGTAACGGCCACTTCATCCAACATAAGTGCATCGTTCCCCAATTTGTAATATAAATCCTGGCGCTGGGGGATGGTAGCTTTTACGGTGGCGGGAACCTTCGAAGCGGGCAGGGTGCTGACTACTGGTACCTGATGAGGCGTAAACGCCAGCTTCGAGCGGCCAGTCTTATTATTGATGTGTCGAAAACCGATTTCGGTGGTATCATTAAACTGAAACCCGGTAATCCAGAAGGAACCCAGGTCGTTAGTTTCGACAATCGTCATGTTATCCATTTTTCCTTGCACCACGGCAAAGGCCCCCTTTGTTTTCTTGCTGCCCTTTAAATACGTGCCTTGCAGGCTCAATCCGTATTCGATGGGAAACGTGAGGCTTCCCAGCGTGCGCGAGAAGGCCGTGCCCGTTGGAAACGGATAATAACGCAGGAGGTTCTGCTGGTTGGTGAAACTTGCTAACGACACAACCTGCTGCTGGTCTGTTACGGAGATCGATACATCACCTGCCACGGGTTGGCCCGTCTCATCCGTTAAAGTAATATCTAACGAAATCAAGGATTTTGGTTGGTAGCTGGGTTGCGCACCGAAAACCGATAATTGCACGGGCCCTTTTGTAGTGTCTTCGGCAGTTGGATCTGCTACGGGCGTTTCATATACATCCAGCACTGGAATTACTTTGGCAGTTGCGTATTCTTCGGGGAAATTCTGCATCCAGTTGGTGTAGCTGCGCAGGTAGTACGTGCCCGGCTTCATTTTTTCGGAAAGAAGCAAACTGCCGGCCGTGCTACCTTTTTCAATCGGAAGAATCACGGTTTGAATTATTTTCTTGTCGGACGAAATCCAGTCTACATACAGCACGTAGCTCAGCGAATCCATGCGCCCGCGGTCGCGGTAATTGAGGTAGGCTTTGAACCAGATGCGTTCTCCGGGGTAGTAGTACGGTTTATCGGTGTGGATATAACTTCTCTCTTCCAGGGGGTTCACTTTGATTTGCGCCACGCGCTCTACGCGCGGAATAAGTGCCGCCTCCGGTTGGTAGTCGTGCGGGAGCATTTCTGCCACTCTTTTATTTAGCATTTCGCCCGCGAGCACGAGTTTTTCCGGGTTTAACACTACACCTTCGGCCGTGAGTTCAATGATACCACCTTTCGACTCCAGCCAGGAGATCGGGAAAAAGATGTCGCGATAAACTATTGGTGAGGCCTGCTGTTGGGTGTAGTGTACTTCCAACTGCCGGGGAATGATGAGCCGGTACTCGTTCTTCCGAATCCCCGGCTGCACGAGATTGCCTTGTTCATAGAGTGACAACGTTTTATCCACGTTTGCTGTGAATGACCCCGACCGAATCGTGGCTTCCTGCCCCGAGTTTTTGGGATAATAGATTTGAAAGCCCTGGCTGGCGTGGGTATTGCTTACCATCGCTTTCAGCAGGTGCCGGGTGGAACCAAGGTAGGCTTTCAACCGATTGTCGTGCCAATACTTTTCTTCCGCATCGCTAAACGTACGGAGCGGCTCAAATTGAATATTTCCGCGGAGGTTGATTTCCTCGTTGGTGGATTCAAATTGGTCGAGGTAATACGTTACGCGGTAGCCCAGTGGATAGTTCTCAATTTGGAGCGGCTGGCTGGCCCGGGCGATCAGTTTCACGGCGCCTCCAGTGCGGGTTTCTTCAAAGTCCAACGCCCAGGAGTTTTTGATCATACATTTTTCCTTAAAGGGTGTGCGACCGAAAAACAGGCGCTCGAACCGAGCCAGCTGGTCTTCCCATTTTTTATCGCGTGTTGTCTGTACTTGTACCTCGCTCAATTGCTGCGCATCAGGTTGGAGCCGTACGTTCAATACAACAGGCTGGTCGTCTGGAAAGGTGGTGATCCGCGTGTACGTTTGGTAGCCGATGTACGTAATCACAATTTCTGTGCGCGCATCGGGAATATTCCGCAGCGTAAAATTTCCCTTCTCGTCAGTGGTGGTGCCCAGGGTTGTACGGTTTACAAACACGTGGCAGAATGGAAGTGGCTCGGCCGTGACCGCATCTGTAATCTTGCCGGTGAGGGTGTAGGTTTGAGCTTGCACGGCGGCAGCAGCTAGCAAAGCAGCCATCAGGAAGAAACGGAAGGAGTTCATAGAAATCGGATAAGGACTACTTTCATCAAGCGAAAAAACCACCCATTCGGTTCGGGTTCTTCAAGTTAGCACGAATTGATCACAATCGTTAGCGAAGGCAAAAAATGCTACCTTTGCCGCGTTAAAAATGAGCAAATGGCATCGGTTGAGTTGATAATGCCCAAAATGGGTGAGAGCATCATGGAAGCCACCATCTTACGCTGGCTGAAGAAGCCGGGCGAAAAGATTGCACAAGATGAGTCAGTGCTGGAAGTGGCCACCGATAAAGTTGATACCGAGGTACCTTCCACCCATGCCGGTGTGTTGAAGGAAATTCTGGCCAAAGAAGGAGACGTTGTAAAAGTTGGCAAAGCCATTGCCGTCATCACCACCGAAGCAGGCGCCACGGTGGAGGTGCCCGTAGCAGCGCCAACGCCAAAACCTGAAACCCATTCGGTGCCGGTATTGGAAACAGTGGGCAGCAATGGCAATGGCCATGCGGTAGCCAGTTCGTCCTTTAAGAACACAAACCGGTTCTACTCGCCACTGGTGAAGAACATCGCGCGCGAAGAAAAAATCGCAGTAGCCGAACTAGAGGCGATTCCAGGAACCGGAGCCGAAGGGCGGGTTACGAAAAAAGATATCCTCGCTTACCTGCAAAACCGAAAGCTGGGCCAAAATATCGCGCAGACCCAGCCTTTCATTACTGCAGCAGCTTCTGTACCTGCCTCCATCAGCGCGGGCGATGAGATCATTCAGATGGATAGAATGCGCAAAATGATTGCTGATCGAATGGTGGAAAGCAAACGCATCAGCCCGCACGTTACTTCGTTTGTGGAGGCAGACCTGACGAACATTGTACTGTGGCGCAATAAAACAAAAGACGATTTCCAGAAGCGCACCGGTGAATCGCTTACGTTTACCCCGCTTTTTATTGAAGCGATTATCCAAGCCATTCGCGATTTTCCGATGATTAACATCCAGGTGGATGGCGATAAAATCATCCGTAAAAAGGAAATCAATATTGGTCTTGCGGTGGCACTACCCACGGGTAACCTGATTGTGCCGGTGATTAAAAACGCAGATCAGTACAGTTTAAGCGGACTGGCTAAAGCCGTAAACGATCTTGCCCGACGGGCGCGTGAAAATAAGTTGAAACCCGATGAACTAACCGGCGGTACCTACACCATTTCTAATGTGGGCTCTTTTGGTAATGTGATGGGAACACCCATTATTGTGCAGCCGCAGGTGGCGATTATGGCTACCGGGGCGATTCAAAAGAAACCGGCAGTTTTGGAAACCCCTTACGGGGATGTGATTGCCATACGCCACAAAATGTTTCTGTCGCACTCATACGATCACCGCGTGGTAGATGGTGCATTGGGTGGCAGCTTTGTGCGACGTGTAGCTGATTACCTCGAAAAATTCGATGCGAACCGGAACTCCTTGTAAAGATGTGAGAAATTAGATGTGAGATGTGAGCACTGAGTTTCCAGCGCCATTCTATATCTCAAGTCGTCAATCTAGAATCTAAAATCTCACTTCTCAAATCTATCTCCTATGAAATTCGGAACCAAAGCCATTCACGCAGGCGTATCGCCCGATCCATCCACGGGTGCGATCATGACGCCCATTTTCCAAACCTCCACCTATGTGCAAGAGTCGCCCGCACAACACAAAGGTTATGCCTATGCTCGCGGTGCCAACCCTACGCGCAATGTGTTGCAGAAGAATATTGCGGCATTGGAAAACGGAAAATTTGGATTGTGCTTTTCTTCGGGTATGGGTGCCACAGATGCGGTGATTCGATTGTTGAATCCCGGCGATGAAGTAATCACCAGCAACGATCTGTACGGGGGCTCTTACCGGATGTTTCGCAGAGTGTACGAACGCTTTGGTATCAAATTTCACTTTGTAGACCTGACGGACATCCGAAATGCCGAGGCGGTGTTGACCGACAAGACAAAACTGTTTTGGGTGGAGACGCCCTCCAATCCGTTAATGCGCATCATCGACATTGCAGCGTGTGTGGCGCTCGCAAAAAAGAAACGCTGCCTGGTAGCAGTAGATAATACCTTCGCATCGCCGTATCTGCAAAACCCGCTCGACCTGGGTGCCGATATTGTAATGCATTCCGTAACCAAGTACCTGGGCGGTCATAGCGATGTGATTATGGGTGCCTTGGTGGTGAACGATGAAAAGCTGCATCAGGAACTGGCGTTTATTGCCAATTCTTGTGGCGCTGTGCCGGGGCCTCAGGATTCTTTTTTGGTGCTGCGTGGCATCAAGACGTTGCACCTACGCATGGAACGCCACTGCCAAAACGGGAAAAAGATTGCAGACTACCTGCGTGCGCACCCGAAAATAGGCCATGTGTATTGGCCCGGCTTTGCCGACCACCCCGGGCATGCCATTGCTAAAAAGCAGATGCGTGATTTTGGGGGCATGCTGTCGTTCACACTGAAGAACGATGATGTGGCGATCGCTAAAAAACTGATGGAGTCGGTTGAACTCTTTTCGCTGGCCGAGTCGCTCGGAGGTGTGGAATCACTCATCAATCATCCCGCCTCGATGACGCATGCCAGCATTCCCCGCGAAGAACGAATTCAAAACGGCCTTACCGACTCACTCATTCGTTTAAGTGTGGGCGTAGAGGATGTGGAGGACTTGATCGAAGACCTTGCACGCGGGCTTAACCAGATTTAATCGGGCGTTAGAATCTTCAGGCTACTCGCTTCTCAAACTCTTCACGGGGTTTGCGTTAGTCGTTTTAAACGACTCGACAAATTCAGCGGAGATTACGGCCTGGTAAATGCGCTTGCTTCTCATGAAGCCGGTCGAAATAAAGCTCATCTGCGACATACAGACTGATGGCTAAGAAAGTGGTTAGCCCAATGGTGAGACCGGCAATATTGATGAAGCTAGACGACTTGTGGCGCATCAGGTTGCGCAGCGCGATTTTCAGGTACTTGGTCAGCATGGGTTTTGGTTTATGGGTTTTGTTCAGTAACGTCTCGTGAATGATTAGTTGTGTAGCAATTTGTTTGATGATGGTTTATGAAAGTCAGTCGCACCAGGGTGCCAACTATTTCAGGCTGTAATCTGGATACGAATGAAAAACAGCTGATCGATCGAATTACCGTAAATCCCGAAATTTTTGGAGGCAAACCGATTATTAGGGGTAAGCGGCTTCCTGTAGAACACGTGTTGGGAATGCTTGCGGCAGGTGATACACCAGCTACTATCTTGGAGGGATACAAATGGATGGAACTGGATGATATCCAAGCTTGCTTGCTATACGCGCATAAAATGGTAAGCCATGAGCGGATCGAATTGAATATTGCTTCGTGAAGATTTTGTTGGACAGTTGTATTAAATCACCAGGCAGGCGCTGATCCCAACGGCTAAACCCGTGATGTTGATGAAACTGTGAAACCGGTTTTTCCACAGATTCCGCAAGGCGATTTTGAGGTAGTGGTGGATCATAAAGAACGCAACTAATTATTCACTTCGTAAGCTCTTCACAGGATCTGCCATAGCAGCTTTGATGGCCTGGGAACTGATTGTCAATAAACCAATCAACAGGCAAACTAAGGCAGTCACAGCCAAAGCGCCGGCACTAATTTCGATGTGATAGGCGAAGCCAGCCAACCATTTGTTCATGATCCACCAGGAGATTGGTATTCCTACTACCGGTCCAATCAACATTAGCTTCAAGAACTCCCGCGAAAGCAGTTGCGCAATTTGGTCAGTTCGGGCGCCTAGCGCTTTGCGGATGCCAATTTCTTTGGTTCTCTTTTCTGCCGAGAACGCAGCCAGTCCCAGCAAGCCCAGGCACGTAATGAAAATGGAAAGCCCGCAGAAGTGTAACAAGATCAAACCAGCCTGCCTTTCGTTTTTATAAGATTGGTTGAGTTCGTCATCAACAAATCCAAAGTCCACAGGATTTTCAGCATCAAACTTTTTATAAAGGGCAGGTAACTTCGCCAAGAATTGTTTTACCTGTCCCCCGTCTATTTTTACCAACATGTAGAAATAATATGTTTTAGGTTGGTAGCGTACGATCAGCGGTTGGATGGGCACCGTTAGTGGACGAAAGTGAAAATCGTTGATCACTCCTACCACTTTTCCTTTTGCGCCCCAAAAATTGATAGCCTTTCCGATGGCATCTTCGCCCACGTACCCCATTTGCTTGGCGGCCGTTACGTTAATCATAAAAGCAGCAGTGTCTGATTGGATGTCGTATGAAATGTTGCGACCGTGAGCGATCGTCATCCCAACCAGTGGCACGAGTTCAGGGTCGGCATTTACTTGTGTAATGGAGAAGTCGTTTTCAGATGTCTTCCCTTCCCAATCAAAGTTTGACAAATTGTCGATGTCGGCCAGCGTGCTGGTGGTGGCCGAAGCTCCCAGTACTTCGGGTAGTTTTTTTAGTTCTTCCCTGAAAACCTCCTCGTTTTCCTTCAACGGACCGTTTAGCCTCACATACATCAACTGATCGGTGTCAAAACCTAAGTTTTTGTCTTGAACATAAAGCAGTTGCTGATACACAATGACGGTGCCACTCATTAAAACAAAAGCAATGCAAAATTGCATTACCACTAATACCTCACGAAAGGTATGGCCCCCGTGGCTTCGTACACCTTTTAAGGCATTTACCGGCTGAAAAGAGGAGAGCAAAAGAGACGGGTAAACACTCGACAAGAAACCAATTACGAGGGTGGCGATCAAAAACAAAGCGAACAGAATGTGCATGGGTGGCATCACAATTTCTCTTTCAATAAGTTGATTAAAGTAAGGAAGTAGAAAGTCGATCAACGCTCGGGATAACAAGGTTGCGATGGCCACCAGAATAAAAGATTCCCCCAAGAACTGAAGGAAAAGCTGCGACCGGGTGGCTCCAATGGTCTTTCGAACACCTACCTCCTTCGCTCGCTTGGCCGATTGCGCGGTAGAGAGATTGATGAAATTGAAGCATGCAATGAATAGTATGCTGCATCCGATCACCAGCAAGATTTTGATAAAGGTTAGGTTACCTTGCTTTGTCCAATAATCGTATCCGTGCGGGTGCAAGTAAATCTCTCGCAACGGTTGAAGACCTAGTTCAAACCCTTCGTTGCCTTGGTGGGTCTTCAGTAAATCTTTAATTTTTTCTCCAAATGCAGCCGCTGCTTGCGGATCAGTGAGTTGAACAAACGTGTTAAAGTTAAAGCTACCCCATTGGTAACTCCACTTGTCATTCAAAACAAGATGCTGAAAACTTATCAGAAAGTCGAAGTGCAGCGAAGATTCTGGGGGTGGGTTTTTCATGACACCCGCTACTATCAAGTCTAACTCATTGTTCAGTGAAAGGGTACTTCCCAACACGTCCGTGCGCTTTTCCCAATCAGCACCAAAATATTTTTCCGCCATGGCTTCCGTAATCAGCAGGTCAGTGGGCTTATCTAACACCTTGCCGTCCCCCTTTAGCAACGGAAAATCAAACACCTCTAGGAAAGATTGATCTGCGAAATAGATGTTGTTTTCTTCAAAGCGCAGGTTGCCTAATTTGAGAACACCACTCCACTTTCCCAGCCGAGCTACGTTCTCGACCTCTGGAAAATTGACTTTTAATTCAGGAGCTAAGGGGCCGGGGGTAACGGCACCTATGGTCTGGTCTTTTAGGTGCTTGATGGTGACTCGATAAATCCGTTCTCCATTTGGGTGGAATTGATCCATGTGCAATTCACTCCACACATACAATAGGATCATGGCGCTACTGGTGATCCCTAACACCATACCCAACAAATTGATGCTTGAAAACAGCGAGGACCTTAGAAAATTCCTTAGCCCTACCAATAAGTAGTTTTTTAACATGGTGCTTTTTATTCGCTTCTCAAACTTTTACTCGGATTGGCAGTGGCTGCCCGCAATGCTTGGGTGCTAACGATTAATAGTGTGAGGAGCAGTGCAAACAGGCCAACGGCACCAATCACCCAAAACTGGAATTCAGTGCGGTATTCGTAGCGCTCTAAATAGGAGTTCAGCGCCCACCACGCGAATGCGGAAGCCGTCACAAAACCGATCATCACGAGGCGGGTGAAGTCTTTGGAGATCAACAGCACTAAGCCTGTAACGGAAGCACCCAGTACTTTGCGAATCCCCAATTCCTTGGTGCGCTGTTCGGCTGTAAACGCAGCCAATCCCAACAACCCCAGGCACGTAATCGTAATCGCGAGCCCGGCA
>JBIIVI010000100.1:0-11220 GCA_044339555.1 Cyclobacteriaceae bacterium
CAATTGCTCCACCCACTGTTGTTGGGCCCGTAGCGCCCGATCGTGCCGGTCAAGCACGGGTTGCACAGCCGCCTTCACCACATCCAGCGACGCAAAATACTCCAGCCAGAATTGATACTGATTTGTCTGCGTGCTGTCTTTCGGGGCCAGTTCCGGGTGCGCGCGGTAGTAGTCTTTTAAGATTTGGTTCGCATTTTTTTCTGCCGCTGCCTCTGCCAGGCGATACTGATGCAGCAAATGGATGCGCGAAGGTACCGGGTAAAGCGTGTTGGCCATTTGCGAGATCACCGCGGGCACAATCAACACCAGCGCAATCCAAATGGAAACAAGCGCAACGGCATTGCTGCCCGAAGACTGCCCCAGCAGGTTTACGAGCAACGCCACCAAAAACCAAAACAGCATATACGGAAGCACAAAACCGAATAGCAGCAGCATCTGGCCCACATGTTCGTGTACCGGAAATCCGAAAGCCAGAAAACTCAACACCACCGAAAAAACTACGATGGCTGTAAGGATGAGAAAGCGCACCGCTAACTTGGCCAACAACCAGCGAAGTACCGAAATGGGTTGCGCAAGGGTAAGCCGCAGCGTACCCGATTCGCGTTCTGCCGACAAGATATTGTAACTGAACGCCAGCACCAGCAAGGGCAGCAAGTAGATGCACACAAATGCTAAGTCGAAACTACCAAACAGGAGTTGTACGGGGTTGGATAGTTCGGAAAAACCCAGCGCACTGGCCTCTCCATAAAGCACGGGCCGGGTGTAGTGCGTAAACAAATCACTTTGGCCAGTAGCTACGAATGCGAAAGGCTCCGCTTCCATGGCGGCCACCCGGGGCAGCCGGCTACCAACCATGCTGAGCAGGCGTGGATCCCGCCAGGTTTCTTTCACGACCTTGAGCCCTGCAGCTACCGAATCGATATCAGATTTTTGTTTGGCTTCTGCCCGTGCGAGTTCTTCTTTCGCTTTGGCAATCGCGGCCGTGCGTGTTGCTACTTTCTCGGTGCCGTTAAATACCGCGTAGGCCGTAAGTAACAGAAACAAACCGAGCACCGCGATGATCCACCGGTCGCGCCACAGTTGCCGCCACTCGTATCGAAAAATGGTTGTGGTAAACATGGCGTCAGGGTTTGAGTTGGTGTACCGCCGCGCGGAGTGCAAAAAACGAAATCAATACCCATACCGCCAGGGTAAGTAAGTTACTTTTCTGGATGTTGATAATGGCACTGTACGACAGCGGTTGGTACTGAAATTCAGGGATGGCCTGCCACAGCTTTGCATCGGCTTCGTAGGCCCAATCGCCGGTTTTGGAGTTCTTCATTAGGTCTCCGTTCAGTTTGCCTACCAACTCCAGCCGGTAACGTTCGGCCGCATTGGCAAAATCCCAATGCGCATGATAATCTGTGCGGCAAACACCCATCGATAAGAAACGGGTAGGCAAATAGGGCGAGAGCGCAGCCGTAGCGCGGTAAACGCGGCTTTGCTTTTCAAAGGTCTCTTTTAGCATTTGGTAGTGCGTGAAGTAGATTTCGGCTTCGTGTTCCTCGCCTTTTTGCATTAAAAAGCCGTTCCAGTTAAATGGCAAATCTTCTACTCTTGAAACGTTATACTGAGCGAGGGTTTCCTGCTCCAGCTTTTTAGAGGCTTCACCCCACGGGTCGTGTCCGTTCAAGCCCGCCTTTTTGTCGCGCGCAATTTGCTCTTCAAATTCCAGTTGGGTGGGATAGGGGTACCATTTGTCGGCCAGCGAGGAAGCTACTTTCGGCATCGCCAAACAGGCCACCATCCAAACCGCCAGCAATGCCACCAGCGAGGTATTGCTACGTTTGGTAAACGCAGAAACAAAAAGGGTAATGTTGATGAAAACCAGATAATACACCAGGTAGATGCCAATCAACCCAGCCAATGCGCCCCACTGAAATTCTCCGAAATCAATCGCGCTGCCCAGCAACCAGCCACTCAGCAAGAGTACCAACGCCAGGAAGCTTACCACGGGAATGAACAACGCCACCCATTTCGCCAGCAGTACTTTCCATCCACCAGCGCCCTGACTCAGCAACAAACGAAGCGTGCCACTTTCGCGCTCGCGCGAAAATGCATTGAAGCCAATAAAGATGATGAACAGTGGGATAATGAAAATCAAGATGAAGTCCGGCGTAAGATCGCCAAACCGGGCGAGTGCGGTTTGATCTTGTGCGGCCATGTATTGCGCTTCGTTTCTACGGTGTGCTTCCAGAAAAATGCTTACACCTGAGTATTTGTCTACACCCTGATCCAACAACGAAAGCGGGTATTTGGGTTTAAACGCATAGGTACCGTAATGCGCGGCCGAGTGTGGATTTTTCTTTTCCTGACTAACCCACACCTGGCGGGCGTTTTGGCGTGCCTCGGTATGCTGGGTATTTACAAATTCGTAGTACCGCCTGCTTACAAAAAGCGATACCATCAGCAGCACAACCAACACGGCAATGGCCCAACGAAACCGGCCCTCGCGCACCAGTTCTCTCAATTCTTTTTTGATCATCACGTACAGCATCGCTCAGTAATTTAGTTCATGTGTTGGAGGTACAGTTTTTCCAGTTCGGCATGGTTGATCTCGCTGGAAGCAAGTTGTTGCACCAGTTTTCCTTCGCGCATGATGCCGATGTGCGTTCCCGTTTCGATGGCGCGAAACAGGTCGTGGGTGGCCATGAGTGTGGCTACCCCCTGTTCACTGAGTTTTTTCAAAAGCGCGGCAAATTCATTGCTTGCTTTTGGATCCAACCCACTGGTAGGCTCATCTAATAAAAGTGCCTTGGCCTGCTTCGCTAACGCGATGGCAATGCCCACCTTCTGGCGCATGCCTTTAGAATAGCCGTTTACCCGTTGCGCGTGAGCGGAGGTTTGTAAACCTGCTTCACTCAGGAATTCGCGCAACTCGGTTCCCGGGTACTTTTTGCCAGCCAGCGCAGAAAAGTACTCCAGGTTTTCAATGCCCGTGAGCTGCGGATACAGCATGAGATTCTCCGGAATGTAGGCCACTCGTTGCCGCACGTTTTGTGGTTCCCGGGTTACGTCAAGTCCGTCAATGGTGGCGGCCCCGCTGGTGGGACTGATGAAATTCAGGAACAGGTTGATGGTGGTGGTCTTGCCAGCGCCATTTGAGCCCAAAAGGGCATAAATATTACCTGGGTTAACCGTTAATGTTAGTCCATCCAAGGCCGTTTTATGGTCGTATGTCTTGGTGAGGTTAAGGGCTTGAATCATAGTTTATGCAACTTTGTTGCAAAATCACCCAAATCATCCATATTTGCAACACCGTTGTAATGAGTAGTAAAATAAGGATTGTGTAAGGGGTATTGGCCGTTTGGGAGGTTTGGGAGATTCGAACAAGCGTGCCGGTAACAAGCCAGTCGGGCTCCCCTTATACTTTCCTTCTTCACACCTTAAAAGGCCCGGCATTTTTTGTAATGAGTAAATTTCTTTTTTCGGCATTGCTGGTAGTTGCGTTGGCGGAGCCGCAGGAGTCGGCCTGGGCGATTTTCGAGCGCATCCCGTTCAAGACCAAATTCTTTAAAGAATACAGCGATTACTTTCTGGTTCCCCAGTTTGATGCTGCCATCCGGGCCCGCGAGGGCAAGCCCCTGTTGGTGAAAGGTCATTACATGCCGATGGATGTAGGCCCGAACACCGTTATCCTATCGAAGTATCCTTACGCGGCATGTTTCTTTTGTGGGGGCGCGGGCCCCGAATCTGTAGCGGAAGTGGTATTTAAAAACCGGCCACCCAAATTCAAGGCCGACCAAATCATTACCGTGCAGGGCCGCTTGCGTTTGAACGACTCAGACGTTACGCACCTGAACTTCATTCTCGAAGATGCCGAAGTAGTAACAGAAACACGCGCCAATCAATGAACCGTTTTGTTTTGATGTCAACTTTTTTTTCTATGCGATCCATTTTTCTTTTTGCTGTGCTGTGCACGGCAGCTGCGTGCCAGTCTCCACAAACGTCTGACGAATTGAAACAGGCAGGCGAAATCCACCTGCAAGCGCTGGCACTATCGGCACAACTGGAGAACAGCCTGGATTCGCTGGGCCAGACCACTACCGTACCGCCCGATAGCCTCGCTGCCTGGAAGCGCGAGCTGGAAGCGTGGGAAGAAAACCTGGTAGAAGTGCCGGGGCTAGGACACGAACACGATCATGACCACGAGGGGCACGACCATCACCACGAAGCTGCGCCCAACATTACCGATGCCGACATGCTGAAAGTACAAAAGGAAGCGCTGCGCCAGTTGCAAGCACTTCAAATCCGGATTCCCGACAACCGCTAACCACGATGAAGTTATTTGCTGATAAAAAACTACCCGTTACCGTATTGAGCGGGTTTCTAGGTGCGGGTAAAACCACGCTACTCAACCACGTGTTGCACAACCGCGAAGGACTGAAAGTGGCCTTAATTGTTAACGACATGAGTGAAGTAAACATTGATGCGCAACTGGTGAAAAACGAAATTAAACTTTCGCGCACAGAAGAAAAACTGGTGGAGATGAGCAACGGTTGCATTTGCTGCACGCTGCGCGAAGACCTGATTGAAGAAGTGGAGAAGCTCGCGAAAATGAAAAAATTTGATTACCTGCTTATCGAAAGTACCGGCATTTCAGAGCCCATTCCTGTAGCGCAGACGTTCACCTTCAACACCGGTGAAGAGCGACTGGATCTGAGCCAGTGGACACGGCTGGATACGATGGTTACCGTGGTGGATGCCTTTAACTTCTTCCGTGATTTTGGCAGTGCCGATACGTTGCAAGACCGCCACCTCACCACCGAGGAAAAAGATGAGCGCACGATTGTGAATCTGCTTACCGATCAGATCGAGTTTGCCAACGTGATCATCCTCAACAAAACCGATTTGGTGCAGCCCGATCAATTGAAGTTGCTGGAAGGCATTATTCGAAAACTAAACCCGGATGCCAAACTGATCAAAACCAAATTTGGCGAAGTGTCGCCCCGCGAAATCCTCAATACCAAATCCTTCGATTACGAGAAGGCGCAACAGTCGGCCGGGTGGATTAAAGAACTGAACAACGAACACACCCCCGAGACGGAAGAGTACGGCATCTCGTCTTTCGTGTTTCGCGATCGCAGGCCGTTTCATCCGGAGCGGTTCTGGCATTACATCAACCAACGATGGCCCGGCAACGTGGTGCGCAGTAAAGGTATTTTTTGGCTCGCTTCGCGGCCGAATGAAGTGCTGCTGTGGAGCCAGGCAGGCGGCTCATCCAAAGCGGAAGTGTACGGCAAGTGGTGGGCTTCCGTGCCGCTGCGCCAACGAGCGCAAAGTGCAGCGTATCTGGAACAACAAGATGAGCTCTCCAAAAAGTGGGATAAAACGTGGGGCGACCGGATCAATGAGTTGGTGATCATTGCCACGCAACTGAATCGCGAAGCCATCGAGCGCCAGCTACAGAACTGTTTGCTTACCGATAGCGAGTTAGTTGATTATCACGCGGGCACCTCGTGGGCCGACCCGTGGCCACTCTAAGTTGTAGATCATGTTTGGATACACATTTTTTAAACGCCCGGTGCTGCATGCGTGTGCCGTGCAGGAAATTGAAGCGTTGAGATGCATCACCCACCCCGATGTACATCTGGCTTATCTGAATCGCATCCAAACTGCAGCCGAGCAGCAATTTTTTGCGGCGCTGTTGCCTTCCTTTCGGGGATTTCAAAGTACCGTAGCCGCCAGCGATGCAGCCGCGCTCATCGCATCGCACGTGGCCACGCATGTACCCGCGTCTGCAATGGCGCACGCGTGGGTACAGGAACTTGCGCTGGCTACAAACACTTTTGCAGCTATTACAAAGGCGCAGCGTTTACAAATTATTCTCAAACGGGTGGAAGACGATGCATGCCGGAAGTTTCATACCGATCGGTATGATCTGCGCATGTTCTGCACCTACATAGGCAAGGGCACAGAGTGGCTGGAAGAACAGCACGTAAACCGCAACGCCCTGGTAGCCGGTACTAACGATGAGATTGTGAAAGACTGGCGCAAAGTAAGACACATTGAGGCCGGTCAGCTCGCTATTTTTCAGGGCGAAGCCTCGGCACAAAACCGCAACAAAGGCATTGTGCACCGCAGCCCACCCATAGAACGCGAAGGTGGCATACGGATCATCTTTCGGGTGGATCCGGTGTAGATCGAACTCACCTATCGGAAGATTTTTCTTCTCAAGTATCGGCTTCTGCCTCGGAGCCGATCCGCATTAGATAGGTTTGTAGCTTGTCTTGACACAACTCATCAAACCATCATTTCTTTCCATCGCCAATCTCCTTCAACCCCTTCTCCTTCAACCCCGCATTCAATCCCGGCAGCGTGCCGCTGATCGTGGTTTCGAGTTTCGTCAGTTGACCATCGAGTTCCTTACCCAACTCATCAAAAACCTGGTAAGCCCCAGCGGTGGGTTTGTTATCTCCTGTCTCCAGACTCCTCCGCACAGCTGATAAGCGGTTGCCGAGTTTGATGGGGAAGTTCAGCGGATCCTGGCCGCTGCGATTTTTGGTTTGATACAAATCTTCTTCAATGGCCGTGAGCTTCGCCAGCCAGTCGGACACCTGGGTGGCAAACGCGGCATCGCCCGCTTCTTTCACCCGCTCCTCGGCCTGCGCGCGAATCTTACGAATGCGGATCACCGCTTCGTTAGCAGCGCTTTCTTTATCGCGGATTTTAATCGCTAGCTCAAAGGCTTCTTTCAGGTCCGCATCGGTTACGCCTTTTAAGTTCGGATTGATTTTCACGTTAAACGGATACGTCTGTGTGTAGCTACCCGCAGTAAACCGCACTTGATATCTGCCGGTGGGCGCCTTCGGTCCATTCTGCGGCCGCGCACCCCAGATGATGATGCCTTCAAACACCGTGGCACCCGGGTAACGCAAGTTCCAGGTAAAAGAATTTAGCCCCGCGGCTGTTGTAGGCTTGCTCTCGCCTCCGCCCCACCAGTCACCGGCTGTGGGTTTTTCTTCGGCTTTGGTGCCGACAAATTTTTGCACTACGCTGCCATTGGCATCCAGAATCTCCAGCTTCACGGTGTCCACCTTACTTTTCAAATAGTATTGAAACACGGCATCGTACACCCCGCGAATGGCATCGGTGGGTTGAAACAACACGGCATTTTGTTTCGCCACCGCCTCGCTGTGCTGGCGCAACGGATTGATGTCATCCAAAATCCAGAAGCCGCGCCCGTGTGTGCCCAACACCACGTCATCGTTTTTCACGACCAGGTCGCGAATGGGTGTGTCCGGCAAATTGAGTTGCAGCGGCTGCCAGTTGTCGCCCGCATTGAACGACACATACGCACCGTGCTCCGTTCCTAAAAACAAAAGGCCTGCGCGCACATGATCTTCGCGCACGCTGCGTGCAAAGTGGCCGTCTTTGATGCCGGTTACAATCTTCGTCCACGTCTTGCCGTAGTCGCGCGTGCGGAACACATACGGCTGGCGGTCATCAACTTGATAACGGAAAGCCGCCACGTAAGCCGTGCCTGGGTTGTGGCGCGACTCATCGATGATCGCCACTACGGAGTGTTTCGGCAAATCTTTCGGAGTGATGTCCGTCCAGTTTTTTCCGCCATTTCGGGTGATGTGGATTTTGCCGTCATCGCTGCCGGCCCAGATCGTGTTCACATCATGAAATGAAGGCGCCAGCGCAAACACCGTGGCGTAAATCTCCGGGCCGTTCATGTCTTTGGTGATTTCCCCGCCCGTGGGCCCGAGTGTTTCCGGGTCGGCATAGGTTAAGTCGGGCGAAATTTTTTCCCAGCTCAGCCCATCGTTGGTGGTGCGCCACACGTGTTGCGAGCACGTGTATAATACGCTGGCGTCTTTGGGTGAGAACACAATCGGGAACGTCCACTGCCACCGCTCGGGCAGCGCGCTGGCAGGCTCGCCCGAGAAGAAACGCGGGTACACCTGGATGTCGCGAATCTGGCCCGTGAGCACATCCTTGCGCGTAAGCAGCGCGCCCTGGCTGCCGGCATAATACACATTCGGTTCGTTCGGGTGCGAAGTAATGTAGCCGCTCTCGCCTCCGCCCACATCGTAGCCCCACTCGCCCAACACATTCATGTGGCGCCAGCCTTCGCTTGGCACCGCTATTGTAGAGTTGTCCTGCTGCGCGCCCGCCACGTGGTAGGGCACATGGTTGGTGGCGGTAACGTGGTAAAACTGCGTGGTGCAATAATCTTGCTCCGTCCAGCTCTTGCCGCCATTCACACTCACGGAGCCGCCCCCGTCATCGGCCACGATCATACGTTGCGGGTTGTTCGGGTCAATCCACAAGTCGTGGTAGTCGCCATGCTTACCCTGAATTTCCTGATCGAACTTTACGCCACCGTCAGTCGATTTCCAAAAGTCCACGTTCAGACAATACACCGTTTCGCGATCGAACGGATCGGCATAAATGCGCGTGTAGTAAAATGCACGCTGGCGCAGCTTGCGTTCGTCATTCACTTTCTTCCACGTGGCGCCCGCATCATCGCTGCGGTACACGCCACCGTCATTCGCTTCCACAATTGCCCACAACCGCTTGTTGTCGGCAGGCGACACGGTGATGCCGATTTTTCCAAAAGGCGGAGCCGGCATCCCGGGATTGCGCGTTAACTCAGTCCACGTATCGCCCCCGTTTTCTGATTTCCAGAGTTTGCAATCCGGCCCACCGCCCCACATCTTCCACGTTTTGCGATACACCTGCCACGTGGTGGCGTAAATAATTTTCGGGTTCGTGCGGTCGATGATCAGATCAGCCGCGCCCGCCTTCGGGCTTACGTACAAAATCTTTTTCCACGTGTTGCCGCCATCCGTGCTGCGAAACACACCGCGCTCTTCGTTATCGCCATACGGGTGACCGAGCGCTGCGACATATACAACCTCCGGATTAGTAGGATGCACGCGGATGCGCGCAATCGCTTGTGTCTCACGCAAGCCCAGGTGGCGCCACGTTTTGCCGCCATCGGTCGTTTTGTACACGCCATCGCCCTGCGTAATGCTGCCGCGCAACTGCGTTTCGCCCGCCCCGATGTACACCACATCCGGATTGGTTTCGGCCACGGCCACCGCCCCGATAGACGAAGATGAAATTTTTCCATCCGTTACCGGAAACCACTCCTGCCCACCATCGGTGGTTTTCCACAGGCCACCCCCGGTGGCGCCAAAGTAGTATTCGTTGATGCGCCCCGGGCTGCCACTGGCCCCGAGCGAGCGGCCCCCGCGCTGTGGCCCGATGTTGCGCCATTTCAGATTCCCATAGAAAGCCGGATCCACCGGCTGGGCACCAGCCCACACAAAAGCAAACAGAAAAGCAAGCAGCAGATACACGCGTGGCATAGCGATAAGTTTAGGTATATCGAAATGTAATGAACCGCAGCCACGTGCGAAACAGAAATGTTTTGGGCGGCCCCCTCGCTCCATGCGCGCGGCCGCGCGGCTCGGGCCCGGCTATTCACTCCAACCCCGCCAAGCGCCACGCGTGGTCCGCGCCCACCCGCAGCCAGCCCCTGGCGGGGTTTCCGTTGCTATCCGTGGCCGGGGCGGTCGTTGGATTAAAAGATACTGCACATAGCCCGCTCGCTGGGAGGTGTATATGCAAACGGGGTTATACAACCATAGCATAAATAGCCGCAATTGCATAAATTGGATTGTTATGCAACATTTTAAAAACTACAATTTATGAAACTAAGCAACAATATTAAAAATAGGATAACTAGCAGAAGCTTATCTTATTCATTTGCTGACCAAATAAATTTAGAGTCTATTGAATTAGACGAATCTAGTTTAAAGAGTTTTTCAAGTGAGGGACAGTCTCAAATTGATTTATCGCAAAAAGAAAAGGATAAACTTTTAAAATACAAACCGAATTTTGTCGATAAAATAGCAAACACTCTTAAAATTACTCCCAAGAAAACTAATGGAGATTATGATATAAATGCTGTTTTGAACGAAATGAACCATCTAAAGAGGATTCACAAAAACATCATTGGTCTTGAGGATACATTTAATCTTTACAAATCAGAAGTAAATGACAATCTTAAACGTTCTTTACTTTTGGAAATTTTCAGAGCTACAAATAAGTATCCACAGGAAATAATTGAATTTCTGGAGTGGTCATCGGAGAATTCTACTGTTGAACTACAAGAATGGTCTAATTTGTTTCTGCAAGAGATAGCTTCAAATGCCACAAATAATATAAAGCTGTTGTCTGAACCTGTGTCAAACAGAGATTTTATTTATCATCCTAATCTAGAGTTTGATGTGACTATGCCCCTTATGTTTAGTGGTATTGCGTACACTAAAATCGGATTCATTACTAAGTCAATTCCAATACCCCCTTTAGTATTTGAAAGTATAATTGGGAAAGCTATGGCTTTAGTTCGTGATGACACATTTGAAGAAAAAATGGTTTTACAAAAAACTATGTATGGCATACATCCGGATGGAAGTACACATTATGAAATCTTCCCTTTTCTTGGCACTACACAAACGCTTGATGATAATGTATACAAACATAATTACAGAACTGAAGTAAGCAGACCATTCTATCCTTCAGGCATGACTGAATATGTTGGGCAAGGAGAGCATGTTATTAGAGGCGTAAAACTTTCATTCGATAGAGTTGGAATGACAACTACTCCTGAGAAATATAAGGTTGACGGTAAGAGATTAGTTGAAACTGTTAGAGGTACATTTTTTGGTTTTGGTGACATCAATTTGGCTAACGCTATTTTAAAAGGATTCAAAATAGATAACGGTAATTTCCAGTTAACACCCAAAAACAATCCATACACAAATAAACCCGCAAATACAGTTTTTAAAGGAATCTTTTATGGAAAACTAATTGACCATAATAATGATAACAAATTAGATGTAAACACTATACCAATAAATTGTGATAAGGACGGTAAATTAGATTATTTAGGGGACAAAACTTATCAAAAAGACCCTTTTAGACCTGATGATTGGCAATAAAACGTTGCATAACACGGGTTTTGCGTCAGGCGGGGTGACGTGCAAACTTGGAGCTTTGTGCTTCTATTCAAGTTCAGTGCAAGTTAACAGTTTTGTGCTCCGAAACCCGCCCGAACGCAAAGCCCGAAACCGTTAGGTGCAAGCGTAGGACGACCGACAACTCAACATAAACCGACAGAAAAACAGTGGACAAAAAGCCAACGCTTCGCAAAATTAAAAG
>JBIIVI010000101.1:0-11205 GCA_044339555.1 Cyclobacteriaceae bacterium
AGCGGTGGAGTTGTTTGAATTGATCGGAGAAGAAGGCATCGGCCTTTGGATGATCGATCAGGAAATTGGCAAGTTGGAAGCCTATGCGCAAAAAATAAGCGGTGGTGAATAAACTTAGCGTTTGATTCAAAAAAAAGGTCGCTCTTTAGCGACCTTTTTTTTGTTCTGTAACCGAGGTGCCGTTACGCCACTCCCGCCTTCGACTTCAGTTCATCGATTTGATTCAGCAGTTCGCGTTCCTTGCGCGCCATTTCCTCCTGGGTGGCTTGTAGTTCTTCCATATTCTGGCGCATTTCTTCCTCCTGCGCGCGCATTTGTTCCGTCATTTGTTGCGACTCCTCCAGCAGGTTTTGCGTGCGCGCATTGATCTTCACCGAAGAGATGGTAGACGCAATGCTCTCGGCAATTTTCTGCACGAATTCCACCTCGTGCGACTTGAATACCTGGAAGCCCGCAATTTCAACAACCCCATAAACCTGATCGTTTACCTTCAGCGGTACAATCAATACACTCGTGGGGTTGGCATCACCCAAACCAGACGTGATCTTGATGTAGTTGGAAGGAACATCGGTTAAAAAGATAATATCCCTCTCCTGCCAACACTGACCGGCCAAACCCTCGCCTACGTGGATCTGCTGGTTCAGGTATTTTTTCTTATCCCAGGCATAGCATGCCTTCATGGACATAGTCGGCTCCTCACCATCCACGGTTTCATCGATGATATACAGCGCACCTTGATTGGCTTTCAGGTACTTCACCAGGCTGCCGATAATTTCATCCGACAGCTTTTCCATGTTATTGTTGTTGGCTCGCAGAATCTCGCCAAACTTCGCCATGCCTTCCGTAGCCCAGTTGCGGGTCTTGTCCTCTTCGGCCACCTTGGAGAGATTGTTACGCATCGTGATCAACGCGTTGCCCAGCACATCGTGCTCACTCAATGGGCTGAAATCTGTATCGTACTTACCCTTTCCGATGTTTTCGGCAAAGTGTGTGGTAGCTTTTAATCCCGATACGAGGCTGTCCATCGCCACGGCCATCTCACCGATTTCGTCTTTACTGAATTTCTTTTTCTGATCCTCCACTAATTCGCCTTTGCCCAGTTTCACTACTACTGCCTTCAAGTAATTGATCGGGTTGGTAATGGAGCGCACAATCAGGTAGGAAATCACAAATCCCAACAACACAATCACGCCACCCAGAATGAGTGTATAGTAGTACAATTCCTGCGTGGAGGTGGTAATGTCATCATCCGCTTCAGCGGTAATGACGCTCTGCGTTGCCGCCAGTTGGCTTAACTCTTTGGTGAGTTGAGCGGTTTGCGGAATGATTTGGCTTTCGATGGCATCTTCGGCCAGCAGCTTGGTCAGCGGATCTTCGTAGTTCTCGAACGAAACCAGCTTGGTCATGATATTTTCCTCGGCAACCTTGATGACGGCTTCAAATTGAATGAACGCACTATCCATTTTTATGCGTTGTACTTCGGCCCAATTCGGTTCCAGCTTGGAAATCCGCTCTTTCAGGGCGGGATAATCGAAGTCTTTGATTTGGCGGAGGGTCTGTTTGTCCTCGTTGTTGGTTTGCAAGTACACCCAGTTGGTGATCAGCATTTTGGATTGGGTCACCATCAACACAAAATCGTTAATGGCTTCTTTGGAGGGACGGGCGTTCTCGGCCGAGAAGCGCGTAGAGTTATCAATCACGCTTCCTTTCCAAAAAATCACCGCCACCACGATGACAGAAAGGAGAATGAGTGATAAAAAACCGAGGAAAATTTTCGTACCGATAGTTAAGCGAAGCTTTGCGCGCGGTGAACTCATGATTTCTCAATTAAAATTAAATGACAACTGCTAGACGTATTAGTTCGGTCGAGGCTTTCAAGCCTTGTTTATTCATTGCGTTTTGATTCAACTCGAAAGCCAGTTTGCCATCCTTCTGGAAAAAGTTGATAGCACTGCCCTTACTACCGAGTCCTTCTTTCTCCGTTACCACCAGCACACCGGTACCAACCTTGGCCAGCACCTCCGGCAGCAAGGCCGACTTCCCTGCCGAGATAAAGATAATATGACTGGTTTCACTTCCGGTAATCTTTGAAGCCTCATCCACCTTGATGGGCCGCGAGCCCACTTTTTTGGTTTCGGCCATCTTTTGGAGTTCCGCCAAAATCGGGGAATCCCCGACCACCAGAATCCGGAAATCTCCGGTGTTGCGATCGTCCGGCCACTGCACGTAGCGAGTGAAACTATAAATGAAAACACTGTGCAATTGGTAGCTTTGGGCGTGCCCCTGGTTTGTCGAAAAGCCGACAAACCAACTACAAATCACTACCACCCAGCCAACCTTCCGGTGAGATAACATGTTAATAGATTAGAAAAATTCGAAAACAAAAGTAGGATTTCAAAACAACGCTTTTTGTGGGAAAACCTCCAATTTGTCACATCGAACAGATAATTGTAGAAAGTAAATTTCCGCTCGAAAGTATTAACAAATCGCTATCAATCAATTAATTACACCTCAATCTTCTCCGCTCATGACGAAAACCAGCCCGGTATTTCTTACGCTTACCCTCGTTGTTACAGGGGTTTTGTTTCAAGCCTGCGCTCAAAAGCCAGAAAAAAAGACTCCCGCCGCCGAGCCGGTTCAATTCGAAGTGATGAAGACGGAGGCCGAGTGGAAAAAACAGCTAACCCCACTACAATACCACGTACTTCGCGAAAAAGGCACCGAACGTGCCTTCAGCGGCCCGTTGTGGGATCAGCACGAAAAAGGGTTGTACACCTGTGCGGCCTGCAACCTTCCACTCTTCAATTCAGCCACTAAGTTTGACTCTGGCACTGGGTGGCCCAGTTTTTACGCACCCGTTGCCGAGAAGGCCGTCACCTTGGTGAAGGATACCAGTTATGGCATGGTACGCGAGGAGGTGGTATGTACCCGCTGTGGCGGACATTTAGGCCATGTGTTTGATGACGGCCCGAAGCCAACCGGACTGCGGTACTGCATGAATTCCGCATCGCTGCAATTCAAGAAAGAAGAAAAGAAGCCGTAGACACACGACTTTATTCCGGGCATCGGATTAATTTGGCACAAATTCTTTGTGCATGAAATACGATGTAGTGATTGTGGGTGGAGGAATTGTTGGCTTGGCCACCGCCTTGCAGCTGAAGAACGCTAACCCCGGCCTGCGGCTGGCTGTTATCGAAAAGGAAACGTCCGTTGCCCGCCATCAAACCGGTAACAATAGCGGAGTTATCCACTCTGGTGTTTATTACAAACCCGGTAGCCTCAAGGCCACAAACTGTATTCACGGTTATCACCTGCTCGTTCAGTTTTGCCATGAAGAAGGTGTGCCATTTGAATTGTGTGGCAAAATCATTGTAGCAACGGATCAAACTCAGTTACCACTGCTTGAAAACCTCTTCAACCGGGGCTTACAAAATGGGCTCGATCAGATCCGAAAAATTTCGCAAGCAGAGATTCGCGAACACGAGCCCCATGTGAATGGACTTGCGGGGATTCATGTGCCCTACACCGGCATTGTGGACTACCGATTAGTAGCCGAAAAGTATGCCGACCTGTTGCAACGAAAGGGCGCTGAACTAATCTTAGGCGAACGGGTATTGGATATCAAACGCGAAGCCAACCAAATGGTCGTCATTACCCAGAAGAAAAGCTACGCTGCTAAGCTGGCCATCAACTGCGCCGGGCTCTACTCGGACAAAGTGGCGTCCATGACCTTCAAGAATCTGGATGTAAAAATAATTCCGTTCCGGGGCGAGTACTTCAAATTGCGAGCCGATAAAGAGTATCTGGTCAAGAATCTGATTTATCCAGTGCCCGATCCGAACTTTCCTTTTCTGGGTGTGCATTTTACCCGGATGGCAAAAGGGGGTGTGGAAGCGGGCCCGAATGCGGTGTTGGCCTTTCAGCGCGAGGGCTATCGTAAATCACAAATCAATTTGGGCGAATTGGGCGAAACACTGGCGTGGCCGGGCTTTCAAAAAGTGGCTCGGAAATATTGGCGCACCGGGTTGGGCGAAATGTATCGTTCGTTCTCCAAAGCTGCATTCACGCAAGCCCTGCAAAAGCTCATTCCCGAGATTCAGGAAAGCGATCTGGTGGAAGGAGGCGCAGGTGTTCGCGCACAAGCCTGCGACCGCACCGGAGGATTGGTAGATGATTTTTTGATTTTGGAAGATGAACGCATGATTAACGTATGCAACGCGCCTTCACCCGCTGCAACTTCTTCGCTGGCTATTGGTGAAACCGTGAGTCAACGGGCGTTGAAACACTTCTGATCGAATTCTGTGAGCAGCGAAACAGACCTCACGCCTTGATGGCGGTGACTTCAATTTCCACCAGGAAGTCTGGGTCAATCAGGCGGCTAACTTCCAGCATAGACGAGGCCGGCTTGATCGCTCCGAAGAATTCGCCATGTGCGCGTCCGGCTTCTTCCCACCGACTGATGTCAGTTAAGTAAACACGCGTGCGCACCACATCGGTTAGCGCAAAGCCCGCTTGCTGTAACACCTTTTCAATTTTCTGAATCACAAATCTGGTTTGCGCATACATGTCGTCTCGCCCCACCAGACCCTCATCGCCCACCGCCACGGTGCCGGCCACTTCCAACGTATTGCCCACCTGCACTGCGCGCGAATAACCTACGATATCTTCCCATTTTGCGCCCGTGGAATAATTGATGCGTGCCATATGCTTGATGTTTGGCCGAAGTACGTAATTTTCTGACAGCAATCGATTATGACGTTCACGCCGGAGGAAAAAATTCGCTACAGCCGCCAGGTTGTATTGCCTGCTTTTGGCGAGGCTGGACAAATCAGGCTCAAGCAAGCACGAGTGGCGGTAGTCGGAGCCGGAGGCTTGGGCTGTGCTGTTCTACCGTACCTGGCGGCTGCAGGTGTTGGCACAATCGGCATCATTGATGGTGATTCGGTGAGCCTCTCCAACCTGCAGCGCCAGGTGCTTTTTACCGAGGCTGATCTTCAACAACCCAAGGCAACTTGTGCGGCCACCCGGATTCGCCTTCTGAATTCAAGCATAGATGTGGTGGCGTACCCGGTGGCACTCACCGCTGCTAACGCATTAGAAATCCTCCAACCCTACGATTGTGTAGTAGATGCAACCGACCGGTTTCCGGCGCGCTATCTCATTAACGATGCCTGCGTGTTGTTACAAAAACCATTTGTGTATGGTGCCATTCATCAATACGAAGGACAAGTAGCAGTCTTCCATGTGCAAGGAGGGGCCACCTACCGGGATTTGTTTCCCACACCACCTCCTGCGGAACTGGTGCCCACTTGCGAAACGGGCGGTGTACTGGGTGCCCTCGCTGGCGTGATCGGCTCGATCCAGGCAATGGAAGCGATCTGCCTCATGGCTGGCCTCACACCCGGTCTTGCAGGCCGCTTGCTCGTGCTGGATGGCCGAACCTACGAACAACATATTGTGAAAATTCCCCAGCGAAATCAAAAAGAAGGTATTACAAATCTCATCGATTATGATTTCTTTTGTTCATCAAAAACCGAGTCGCGTATGAAAGAAGTTAACGTGAAGGAGCTGAAAGAAATGATGGACACTCACGCGGATTTTCAATTGATCGATGTACGCGAGCCCCACGAGTACGATATTTGCAATCTGGAAGGCGAGCTGATTCCACTGGCGCAAGTGCCGCATACACTGAATCAAATTGCCCGCGACAAAAAGGTAGTGGTACACTGCCGCAGTGGTGGCCGGAGTGGCAACATCATCCAGTGGTTAGAAAAAAACCACGGCTTCACTAACTTGTACAACCTAAAAGGCGGCATATTGGCATGGGCTGATGAAATCGATCCCAGTGTCACCAAGTATTAAGTCGTGTTACTTCCCTCTTCAAATCCTGATCTCTGGAAAAGCGGTCAGGATTTTTTATTTTGAATCCCTGAACCCCCTTTTCATGAAAGCTTTACTTACCATTTTTCTGGCGTTTTTTGCCACGTCCCTTCTGGCACAAATTCCCTACTACGCCTTCACCAACGTCCATCTCTTCGATGGCACCGAAAACATCATTCAGAAAGATGTGACCGTCTTTGTCGCCAATGGCAAAATCGAACGCATTGGCAAAAAGGGGGATGCGATACCAAAACTTTATCAAACCATCGATGGCGAAGGCAAATACCTTATGCCGGGGCTGATGGATGTCCACACGCATTTAGACAATATGGCGGCTGCGAAGCGAGCATTAGAAACAGGTGTAACTACGGTGCGTAGCGCCAGTGTTCCGGCCTTTCAAGATGTAGCACTTGCCAATCTTGTTAAGAATGGACAATTACCGGGGCCCGACATGATTCCTTGCGGGATTTATGTGACACCCCACTTGGGTGAAACCATCCTGGCCGATACCCGCTTGGCACCGCTTTTGAAGGGCGTACAGACAGACGATGAGCTAAGGCTGTTGGTGAATGTAAACATCGATCGCGGTGCCCGGGTCATTAAAACCCGCGGCACGGAGCGCGCAGGTTTGCCCGACACCGACCCCCGCCAACAAACCTACACCACCGCGCAGTTGAAAGTGATTGTGGAGGAAGCCGCCAAGCGAAATGTGCCGGTGATGGTACACGCACATGGCGATGAAGGCGCCCGTGCGGCTGTACTGGCCGGAGCCCGAAGCATTGAACATGGCACATTTCTGACGGAAGAAACCCTGCAACTCATGAAGGAGAAGGGCACCTTCCTGGTGCCCACCTTTAGTACGTTGGAAGATCTCACCCTGCCCGGGGGCGACTACGATGGTCCGGTGTTACACTTGCGTGGAAAGTTTATGATGCCCATGGCGGAAAAAGTGGTGAAGCGTGCACACGCGCTCGGCATTAAAATTGCGACCGGGGTAGACAACAATTATACTCCTAACAGCACCACCCGCGTAGCACACGAATGCGCACACTACGTACGCATGGGCATGAGCCCCTTTCAAGCCATTCAAAGCGCCACCACTACCGCTGCCGCGCTGTTGGGTGTGGAGAAGACTACCGGCCAGATTAAACCCGGCTTTGAGGCCGACTTGATTTTGGTGCCGGGCAACCCGCTGGAAGACATCGTTGTGCTACAAGATGTTTTGCTGGTTATGAGCAATGGTCAACTTGCGCTGAAGCGAATCCCCTTTGGCAAAAATTGATGGCTCACGTTGGAGGTGCCCACTAGGTAGGCTATTTTGCGGCTTGATCGCAGCATGAAATATCCATGCACTGCGCTCACCCACATGGATGTTAATTGGGTTTGGATATTCCATGTGGCCGTAAACAAAAAATAATCAACACATGAAAACCAACAAGTACTTCATAATCGATTTCGATAGCACTTTTACTAAAGTAGAAGCTTTTGATGTGTTGGCCGACATTTCCCTGGATGGTCATCCGGAAAACGAAAGTCGCAAAGAAATGGTGAAAGAAATCACCAACCTGGGCATGAATGGAAGCATTTCTTTTCGGGAGTCCTTGCAGCGCAGGCTCGACTTGTTGGAGCCGCATCAACGGCACCTGCCGCAGTTGATCGAAAAACTCAAAGCGGTGGTATCGGAATCGTTCAAGCGCAACCGCGAATTCTTTCAGACCTATCAGGATAACATCTATATCATTTCGAACGGCTTCAAAGAGTTTATCGAACCTGTGGTCAAGGAATATGGCGTGCTGCCGCAGAACATTCTGGCGAATGAATTTCGATTCGATGGCCAGGGAAAAGTTGCGGGCTTTGATGATCGCAACCCGCTATCGGCCAACAACGGGAAGGTAGAAGTACTAAAACAACTTTCTTTGCCCGGGGATGTGTATGTAATTGGCGATGGCTACACCGATTATGAAATCAAACACTCCGGTCTGGCCAACAAATTCTACGCGTTTACCGAAAACGTAGAGCGCGAGGCTGTGGTAGAAAAAGCCGATCACATCGCACCGAGTCTGGACGAATTCCTGTATCTCAACAAGCTGAACACAGCTATCTCTTACCCCAAGAACCGGATCAACGTGCTCCTCTTGGAAAACGTACACCCCATTGCTGTGGAGATGATGCGGGCCGAGGGCTTCAATGTAGAAACGTACCCGGCCGCGCTTACGGAAGATGAACTCTGCGAGCGGATCAAAAACGTGTCGGTGCTTGGCATCCGATCCAAAACCCAGGTGTCGGCCCGGGTGTTGGAACAAGCCAATCGACTGATGGTGATCGGTGCGTTCTGTATCGGCACCAACCAAATTGACTTGAAAGCCGCCACCAAAAAGGGCGTGGCTGTATTCAATGCTCCGTTTAGCAACACCCGATCGGTGGTGGAACTGGCCATTGCAGAGATGATCATGCTGATGCGTGGCATGGTGGACAAATCCAACAAAATGCACCAAGGTGTGTGGGACAAATCCGCTAAAGGAAGTTTTGAAGTGCGCGGCAAAAAACTTGGGATCATCGGCTACGGCAACATCGGCACACAGCTATCAGTGTTGGCGGAATCACTGGGAATGAAGGTACTCTACTACGACACGGAAGAAAAGCTCTCGTTGGGTAATGCCACCAAATGCCGTGGATTGCGAGAAGTACTCCAGCAAGCCGATGTGATTTCGCTGCATGTAGACGGCCGTGATAGCAATACGAATCTAATCGGGGAACGCGAGTTTGCGCAGATGAAAAAGGGAGTGATTTTTCTGAACCTTAGCCGCGGCCATGTGGTCGACATCGAAGCGCTTCGCAAATACATTCTCAATGGCACCGTAGCTGGTTGCGCGGTAGATGTTTTTCCGTACGAGCCGGTAAGCAATGATGAAGAATTTGTAAACGCCCTCCGCGGCTTACCCAATACAATTCTGTCGCCCCATATCGGAGGCAGCACATCGGAAGCACAGGAGAACATCGGCCAGTTTGTGCCCGGTAAGATGATGGACTACATCAACTCCGGCAGCACGTCCAACAGTGTAAACTTCCCCAACCTGACTTTGCCCACACTCGATAACGCCCACCGACTTATTCACATCCACGACAATGTGCCGGGCATTCTGGCTCGTATTAATCAAATATTGGCGGATCATGGGGTAAACATCGTAGGCCAGTATCTCAAAACAAACGAGCAGATCGGCTACGTGATAACCGATGTGAATAAACTCTACGATAAAGACATCATTACCAAATTGCGATCGATCGAACACACGATCAAATTCCGGGTGTTATACTAGAAGCCATCTTAAAAATAATTTTACCGTCATCGCGAGGGAGGAACGACCGCGGCAATCCCCTGTTTAAGCTCCGAAATCGGGATTGCTTCGATGACGGAGTATTTTTGAGATGGCCTTCTAAACAAGCAATGGAGCCGGATAGCCCTAATGCGGTAGAAAAGAGCATAAAAAAACCCACCGGATTTGGTAAGGTGTTGTGAACCCCTTATACGACAAGTTTTGAGTTGCCGCCAGCCGCAATCTTCTTCTGTTAACCTGCTTTTTGGGCGAGGTCACGCTCGAAAGCGTGATGAGGCCTGATTTTGTCCGGAAGCTTCACTCGGTATTGTTTTTTATTGTTAGGTTCAGCAAACTGTCCCAAACCCGAGCGGGCATGCACAAACCAAGCAAGAACTCCGGTTCGCCACAAGATTGTTATTACTGTTTTTTTTACTTATAGCAGGCGCCTTGTAGTTTTACCTCCGGAAGCAACATCCTATTGAACTTGTAACGCAGCCCTTTATGAAATGTCCATTAGCAAAGCAGACCAACGGAACGATGATCTTCATGGGCATTCCATGTGGCATTAAACTATAGATTCACACATGAAAATCCAACTTGCTCCCGGCCCGTCCGAACTCTACTTCACAGTAAGCGATCACATGCGTTACGCCCTGCGCGAAGGCATCGGCTCGATCTCGCACCGTAGCCCGGCTTTTGAAGAGATTTCGTTAACTGCCACCCAAGGTTTGCGGCAACTGCTGGGTGTACCTGCCGGTTTTCATATCTTCTTTACCAGCTCGGCTACCGAAGTGTGGGAGCGTACCATCGAAAATCTGGTGGAAGAAACAAGCTTCCATTACGTAAACGGAGCGTTTAGTAAACGCTTCTACGAAATCAGCAAACAACTCCAACGCGCAGCCACCGCTTTGGAGGTGCCACTCGGACGTGCGTTCGATAAAGTCGTAGCAACGGATGCCGAGTTGATTGCCATTACGCACAATGAAACCAGCACTGGAGTTTCGGTGCCACTTACGTGGATGAAGCAGGTGCGCGAAAAGAATCCGAATAGTCTGATTATTGTTGATGCAGTCTCTTCATTACCCTACCCTGCTTTCGACTACTCTCAAGTGGACTCCGTATTCTTTTCCGTGCAAAAAGGTTTTGGCATGCCGGCTGGCTTGGGTGTTTGGATCGTGAACGATCGGTGCATCGGGAAAGCCGAAGAGTTAACGCGCAAAGGCATTTCGATTGGCAGCTACCATAACTTGTTAACGTTGCTGGAGAACAGCAAGAAAAACCAAACACCGTCCACGCCCAACGTGCTGGGGATTTTTATCCTTAGTCGAGTCGTGAGCGATATGCTCGCCCGGGGTATCGATATCATCCGAAAGGAAACCGATTACAAGGCAGCGTTGCTGTATCTGGCGCTGAACGAGCACGCGCACCTTCAACCTTTCGTAACAGAAAAAGAGTGGCGCTCCAAAACGGTGGTAGTTGCCCAGACAGGTGACCGCACAACGTCACTGGCCCGCTACCTGGAGCAACACGGTTTTCTGGCAGGCGATGGCTACGGGCAGCTCAAGAAAAGCCAATTGCGGTTCGCGAACTTTCCGGCCCACTCCAAGGAACAGTATCAGCAACTCGTGGATCTCATCGCGCAGTTTAAGGGGTAAAGCGAGTTGATAATAAAGTGAACGGCCTATTAAACCACGTTGAAACAATAGCATCTAACACGTAGGCAACACGAACGACACTGGTGGAAGATCAGGAACTATTAAGCAAAATTCGGCATCCCGAAACCCGCAACTATGGGTTCAATCTACTGGTGCGTAAGTACCAGCAACGGGTGTATGGAATGGTGCGAAAGATGGTGATCGATCATGATGATGCGGACGACCTTACTCAGGATGTGTTCATCAAAGTTCATCGATCCATTGATGGCTTTCGCGAAGACGCGCAGCTTTTCACCTGGATTTACCGAATCGCGACCAACGAGTGCCTGACCTTCTTGAATAAAAAGAAGAGG
>JBIIVI010000389.1:0-2605 GCA_044339555.1 Cyclobacteriaceae bacterium
AGAATTCGAGGGCAATCCGGTTTTCGTAGGCGATCCGGTTCGACTCAACCAAATTCTTTTGAACCTGCTCAGCAATGCGATCAAGTTCACCCCGGCTGGTTACATCGTAGTTCGGTGCGAAGTAAACCCGAAGGGTAAACAGCAGTGGCGTGCGCAGTTTTCGGTCAAGGATACCGGCATTGGCATCCCACGGGAAAAGCTTCAAACGATCTTCGAAAGCTTTAGTCAGGCGGACGCCAGTATCACCCGAAAATTTGGCGGCACAGGTCTTGGCCTCACCATCGTGCGCCAGCTGGTAGAACTCCAACACGGCTGGATTCGAGTAGAAAGTCGTGAAAACGAGGGATCCGAGTTTGTGGTGGAGATCGTTTACAAACGTGGTAAAGAATCCGAGCTTACCCAACCCGCCTCCGAGCGCAGTTTTCATCAACAGCACGACCTGCATGGACTCTATGTTTTGCTGGTGGAGGACAACGACATCAACCGACTGTATGCCGGCAGCATTTTAAAAAACATGAACTGCCGTTTTGAAATTGCCGAGAACGGTTTTGTAGCAGTTGAAAAGTTGAAGAACACCGCTTTTGATTTGGTACTGATGGACATTCAAATGCCGGTGATGGATGGATACGAAGCAACCCGCGCTATCCGGTCGTCCGAATCAATCCGGCAGCTTCCCATCATCGCGCTGACGGCCAATGCCAATGCTACCGAGCGAGAAAAATGTCGTGAAGTTGGAATGAACGATTGCGTGAGCAAACCATTTACCCCGCAGGAGCTTTTTACGTGCCTGAGTAGATTCATCACGGTCCGGCCAGGAGCCGAACAGGAACAAACTGTTGCCCATGTCAAGAAAGGGGCGGCATCAAGTATTAGCCTGCAGTACTTAGAAAAAGTAAGCAATAATGATCCGGTATTTGTCAGGCAAATGCTGGGAACGATCTCCGATTCATTGCCGCGGTCTGTTCAGGAAATTGAAACCGCACTGGAACATGCCGATTTGAAAATGGCCGCGCGGATGGTGCACCGTATGAAACCTTCTTTTGATATGATCGGTAAGTCGGAATTAAAAGCAGAGGCAATGGCCCTGGAGGAACAGTTACAAAGCGATCATCCACGCACGGGTATTACCCAACGGCTAACAGCCTTTTTGCAGCAGGTAAAAGGTCTCTCGCAAGAGCTTACTACACTCCTATCGTCTTGACCGGCTCCAAACCAAGGCTCTTAGAATCTTCCAGTTTTTTGATTTGTTGATTCAGTAGGTCGATGCGTACAAGCATGTTTAGGACGAGTGCGTCTTTTACCTCGGCACTCGGTTTGCGTTTCATTTGTTCTTCCAGCACCTGGTACATCGCCTCCAGTTTACGAAGCTCCTGCGAGAACTGATCTTCGTCCAACCGATTTTCGAAGGTGCTGATCAGCGCTACTTTTTTGGCAATTTCATCCGAATAGAATTGCTGGAGCTCCACTAACTCGCGAGCTTGCCCGATCGTTGGGCGTGTGGCTGACCAGCGGCTGCCCAATAGAAAAGTGCAACATCCAAAAAGCAAAATGGCCGCGACTCGCCATATCTGGAGCGAATTCCACCCAGTGTTGTGTCTAAACAGCCGATGCTCCACCTTGTGCCAGACACGGTCGGACGGCTCCCTGCTATCGAAATCATCGCGATGTGCACGAATAAAATCATCAAGTTTCATACCCTTGGGATTGTAAAATCTCCTTCAACTTTTTTTTCGATCGGTTAAACTGACTCTTGCTGGTGGACTCTGAGATTCCGAGGATCTCTCCGATCTCGCCATGATCATAGCCCTCCAGCAAGTATAATGACAACACGGTACGGTACCCGTCCGGCAACGACTCAATCGCGGCCCTCACCTGCTGCACGGATGCCGGAAATTGTTCGTCCTCGCTCGCGCTACTTTCGTCTGGCACATCCCAGCGGTCGTCTTCAGGTAAACGCTCCCACTTGCGTCTTTTTAGCCACGTGATGGATTTGTTCACCACAATTCGCTTTAGCCAGGCGCCAAACGGGGCATCGGCCCGATAGAATTCGAGGCTGCGAAAAGCGGCTACAAAAGCCTCCTGCAACACATCTTCCGCCTCATCGGTATTGCCTGTGATGCGAAAGGCCGTGTTGAACATGGCACTTTTGTACAATTGATAGATCCGGTAATGCGCCTCGCGGTCGCCCGCCCGGCAACGATCAATCAATTCCGCATGGATGTTTACCCCCGAAGCCTGCAAGCAATCAAATTACACAAAAGACTGCCCTGCCGGAAAAAGGTTGCGTGCTATTTTGCTTTTTCCAGCCCTTGTTTGGCCAGCACAAAGTCGGGTGAAATGGCCAACGCTTCTTGAAACGACTTGCGGGCGCCTTCCTTATCGCCTTGTTCCAGTTTGATCATTCCTAAAAGATTAAGCACCGCTACTTTCATGGAATACTCCTTCTGCTGGTTTTGTGCATCGTTGTACACCACTTTGGCAGTTTCTGTTTCAGGTTTTGTTAGTAGAATTTCTGCGTTCGTTCTGCATTCGGCAAAGCGTTTAAGATCATACTGAATAAACGAAATTTTGTAGAGGGTATTCAGGTTGTTGGTGAGGAGGTAAA
>JBIIVI010000102.1:0-11188 GCA_044339555.1 Cyclobacteriaceae bacterium
AAAAGGACGTTCTCAGTTTGCTGCGGCTTGAAGTTGAATGGTTCACTACAAGACCCCTGAACAAGTCGAGGTCATAAAGGCGAGTGCCCAGATTTTGGGTAAAGCGCACGCGGAAGTAGCCCGGGCTATTAAACCCGGTGTAAAAACGAAAGATCTCGATCGGATTGCGGAAGAGTTTATCCGCGATCACCAGGCGGTGCCTTCGTTCAAGAATTACCGGGGAAGTTTCCCGTCTTCGCTCTGCATTTCAGTAAATGAAGTGGTGGTGCACGGATTTCCGGGTAGTTACGAATTGAAAGAAGGCGACATCGTGTCGATTGACTGCGGTGTGTTTTATCAGGGCTATCACAGCGACTCGGCTTATACCTATCCGTTGGAAGGGACGAAGCCCGAAGTGCTGAACCTGTTGAAACGCACGTACGAATCGCTGCTATTGGGCATCGAACATGCTCGGGCAGGGAACAGGATGGGTGATGTAGGAAATGCTATTCAAAGCCATGTAGAGAAGTTTGGTTACGGAGTAGTGCGCGAGTTGGTAGGGCACGGGGTAGGGAAGAGCCTGCACGAAGATCCGGAAGTACCGAACTACGGAAAACGAGGCAAAGGTGTAAAGCTGGTGCCCGGCATGGTGTTCGCCATCGAACCGATGATTAACATGGGTTCGCGCCAGGTGGTGCAGGAGAAGGACGGATGGACGATCCGTACCCACGATCGCAAACCATCGGCCCATTTCGAGCACATGGTGGCGATATGGCCGGACCGAACAGAGATCGTGACAACGCATGAGTACATAGAACAAACATATAACTACAAGTGGCGAAGCAACGGTCATTAGAGCAGGACGGAACGATAATGGAAGCATTGTCGAATGCCATGTTTCGCGTGCAGTTGGAAAACGGCCACGAGGTATTGGCGCACATTAGTGGCAAAATGCGGATGAACTACATTCGCTTGTTGCCTGGAGATAGAGTAAGATTGGAAATGTCTCCCTACGATTTAACCAAGGGGAGAATAACTTTTAGATATAAGAACCATGAAAGTTAGAGCATCGATTAAAAAGCGGAGCGCAGAATGTAAGATCATCCGGCGCAAAGGCAAGTTGTATGTAATCAACAAGAAGAACCCGAGGTATAAACAAAGACAAGGATAATTATGGCACGTATCGCAGGTGTTGACATTCCGGATAACAAAAGGGGCGAAATCAGCCTTACCTACATCTATGGCATTGGCCGTAGGTCGGCACAAAAGATTCTCGCCCAGGCCGGAGTGGATAAAGAAAAGAAAGTGAAAGAGTGGACGGACGCTGATTCGAACACGATTCGCGCGATTATTGCCGAGCAGTTCCGCATCGAGGGTTCGCTTCGTTCAGAAACGCAACTCAGCATCAAGCGATTGATGGATATCGGCTGCTACCGGGGCCTTCGTCACCGCAAGGGCTTACCTGTACGTGGTCAGACTACCAAGAACAACGCCCGTACTCGCAAGGGCAAGCGTAAGACGGTAGCCAACAAGAAGAAAGCAACTAAAGGTTAATTAGACAGTAAACACTTTTCGGTATGGCGAATGCACCCGTAGAAAAGAAGAAGGATAAAAGCAAAAAGCGCGTAGTAAATGTGGAGGCCGTTGGTCAGGCACATATACATGCCACCTTCAACAACATCATCATCTCGATGACCAACTCCACCGGCCAGGTGATTGCGTGGGCATCAGCTGGAAAGATGGGCTTCAAAGGCTCGAAGAAGAACACTCCTTATGCTGCCCAAACGGCTGCTCAGGAGTGTGCTGCCAAAGCGTTTGAATTGGGCCTTCGCAAGGTGGAAGTGCTCGTGAAAGGACCGGGTTCCGGCCGCGAAAGCGCCATCCGTACCATTCAGGGCACGGGAATTGAGATCACGACTATCCGGGACGTAACTCCGTTGCCACACAACGGCTGCCGCCCGCCTAAGTCAAGAAGGGTGTAAGCGATTGAAATGTACGGTGCGATTTCATTGAATAAGAACTAAAAATGAGAAGTCGCTCGCGGATGTGAGTTCGCAAGCGACCATCACAAAACAACCAATAAAAAATGGCAAGATATATCGGCCCCAAGGCCAGAATCTCCAGAAAATTTAACGAGCCAATCTTAGGCGAGAGCAAGGCATTGCAAAAGAAGAATTACGCTCCGGGCCAGCATGGCAAGGGTAAGAAGCGTAAGCAATCTGAATACGCTGTGCAGTTGGCTGAAAAGCAAAAAGCCAAGTACATCTACGGGGTATTGGAGCGCCAGTTTGCACACACGTTTGACAAAGCTACCCGTAAAAAAGGTGTAACCGGTGAAGTACTGTTGCAGTTGCTGGAAGCACGTCTTGACAACACCGTGTACCGGTTGGGTATTGCACCCACACGCAGGGCAGCACGCCAACTTGTAATCCACAAGCACATTACCGTGAATAGCGATATCGTGAACATTCCCTCCTTCACACTTCGTCCGGGAGATGTGATCGGGGTTCGCGAGAAAGCTAAGTCGCTGGAGTCCATCACCAACAGTTTGTCGATTCAAAGCGCCAAGAAGTACAGCTGGTTGGAATGGGATGCCAACGAAATGGCCGGCAAGTTGGTACACTTGCCCGTGCGTGGCGACATCCCGGAGAACATCAACGAGCAGCTGATCGTTGAATTGTACTCGAAATAAATCATTCACGTAAATCAACAAAAGCCTATGTCAATATTAGCATTCCAAATGCCGGATAAAGTGGTGATGGAGAAGTCGGATGATTTCCGCGGTCTCTTCACCTTCAAGCCGCTGGAAAAAGGCTACGGAGTAACGATTGGTAACGCGTTACGCAGAATCCTTTTGTCCTCCCTGGAAGGGTACGCGATTACCGGTATCAAAATCCCGGGCGTATTGCATGAGTTTTCTACTATCGAAGGCGTACTGGAAGACGTTGCTGAGATTATCCTCAACCTGAAGCAAGTTCGTTTTCGGAAGTCTACCGACAGCTTTGACACCAAAGTAACCGTTAGCATCAAACGCCAGAAGCAATTCAAAGCGGGCGATATCTCTAAGTTTACTTCCGCGTTCGAGATTCTGAATCCCGATCACGTGATCTGTAACCTGGATGAATCGGCTCATTTTGAAATTGAGCTTACCATTGAAAAAGGACGCGGCTATTTGCCGGCTGAAGAAAATAAACCGAACGAACAGGTTTTTGGGTTCATTCCGATCGATGCGATTTTCACTCCGGTGAAAAATGTGAAGTACAGCGTGGAAAACACCCGCGTAGAACAGAAAACTGACTACGAGAAACTGTTGATCGACATTGAAACGGATGGTTCCATTCACCCTGAGAAGGCATTGGAAGGGGCAGCGTTTATCCTCATTCAACACTTCCGCCTCTTCTCCGATAAATCTATCGAACTGGATACCGGCAAAGACAAAGAAGTAGAACAGGTAGACGAAGAGTTCCTGCACATGCGCAAACTGTTGAAAACACAGTTGCACGACCTCGATCTTTCGGTGCGCGCTTACAATTGCTTGAAAGCGGCAGACGTGAAGACGTTGGGCGATCTGGTGCAGTTGGAAATCTCAGACATGATGAAGTTCCGCAACTTCGGAAAGAAGTCGCTGGCAGAATTAGAACAATTGGTGGCCGAAAAGAACCTAACCTTCGGGATGGATCTGGTCAAGTATAAACTGGAGGAAGACTAATGAGACACGGTAAGAAAGTAAATCACCTGGGTCGTAAGGCGGGGCATCGCGAGGCGTTGCTTTCCAACTTGGCGAGTTCACTGATCCTAAATAAACGCATCACCACCACGGTAGCGAAGGCAAAGGCATTGCGTAAGTACGTTGAACCGCTTCTTACCAAAGCAAAAGCAGACACTACGCACTCACGCAGAACGGTGATGTCATATCTCCAAAACAAAGAGGCGTTACAGTCGCTTTTTGGCGAGGTGGCTGGTCGCATTACCGAACGCAACGGTGGCTATACCCGCATTGTGAAGTTGAGCGATGTACGCTTGGGCGATAATGCAGAGATGTGCTTGATGGAGCTGGTAGACTTCAACGACTTATACAAGCCGAAGGAAGCTGCCAAGAAAGCCAAGACCCGCAGAAGCCGCAGGAGCAAGAAAGCCGAAGGCGCAGAAGCCGTGGCAGAAGCTCCGGCCACCGAAACAGCCGAGAAGCCCAAGAAAGCAAAGAAGAGCATCAAGAAGGAAGAGTAGTAGTGCAAACGATACAAAAACCAAGAAAAGGGATTGATTTTGAATCAGTCCCTTTTTTTGTTTTGGAAAGCCGATCTGTTTACCGGGCTGTTTGCCAAAATATCCGAGTGGGTACTGCGCTTTCCGCCATACCCCATGTATTTTTGTTCAACCAACCACTATTTTAAACTGTGAGCGAAAAGGCCTATTTGTTATTGGAAGACGGCTTGCTGCTGGAAGGCGAAGCCGTTGGTAAAAAAGGAACAACCGGTGGCGAAATCTGCTTTAACACGGGCATGACCGGCTACCAGGAGATTTATACAGACCCCTCTTATTTTGGCCAAATCGTGGTAACCACCAACGCGCATATTGGCAACTACGGTACCGAGGATGATGAGCAAGAGTCGGATCGCCCGCAGATTCGTGGCGTGGTTATAAATGAATTTTCATCTGAGTACAGTCGGAAAACCGCCACCGAAAGCTTGCAGAGCTACCTGGAGAAACATGGCGTTGTGGGCATCGCCAACATCGACACCCGATTGCTGGTGCGCCACATTCGCAAGGCCGGTGCCATGAATGCGCTGATCTCCTCGGTACTCACACCCGACCAAATGAAAGCGGAGCTGCGAAACGTGCCATCCATGAATGGGCTGGAGTTATCTTCCGTAGTAAGTACTACCAAGCCCTATCTGGTAGGAAAGGAAGACGCTCCCATTCGCATTGCTGCCATTGATCTGGGGATCAAGAAAAATATTCTCCGCAACTTAGCCGCGCGCGGTTGCTGCATTCAGGTGTTTCCCGCCAAAACCAAATTTGTTGAAATGGAGAAGTGGAAGCCCCACGGCTACTTTGTTTCCAATGGCCCGGGCGATCCCTCGGTAATGCCGTACGCTGTAGAAACCGTGCAAGCCATTTTAAACGCCAATAAACCGCTTTTTGGTATTTGCCTCGGACATCAGATTCTGGCGCTGGCCAACGGATTGAAAACATACAAGATGCACCATGGTCATCGGGGGCTCAACCACCCGGTGAAAAACCTAATTACGGGCTTGGGGGAAATGACCTCTCAAAACCATGGTTTTGCAGTAAGCGATGAAGGACTGGCCGAACACGAGGAAGTAGAAATTACCCATCGTCACTTAAATGATAACACCATCATGGGGTTACGTCTGAAAAATAAGAAAGCATTTTCAGTACAGTACCACCCCGAGGCGTCACCCGGCCCGCATGATTCAAACTATCTATTCGATCAGTTTATTGAATTGATCCGCCAAACGGAAAACGCCAAGGTCTAAGGGTTTCAAGAAACGAGAACAACAAAACTAAATTCAACTATATGAGCTTAATTGAATCCATCCACGCCCGGCAAATTCTGGATAGCCGTGGAAATCCTACGATTGAGGTTGATGTGCAAACCGAGAGCGGTGCGTTTGGTCGCGCTGCTGTGCCCTCGGGTGCTTCCACCGGCACACACGAAGCAATTGAATTGCGCGATGGCGACAAAAAGCGTTATCTGGGCAAGGGTGTTTTGAAAGCGGTTGAGAATGTAAACGGCAAAATTGCCGCCGAACTAGTGGGACTTTCGGTACTGGAGCAAAACATTGCTGATCAGGTGATGATTGAATTGGATGGAACGCCCAACAAAGGCAATCTTGGAGCCAATGCCATCCTGGGAACTTCGTTGGCAATCGCGAAGGCTGCTGCCATGGAAACCGGCCAGTCGTTGTACCGTTACATTGGTGGCGTAAACGCAAACACGCTGCCGGTGCCGATGATGAATATTTTGAACGGGGGTAGCCACGCAGACAACTCCATCGACTTTCAGGAGTTCATGGTGATGCCAGTCAAGGCTGATACTTTTTCGGAGGCACTGCGCATGGGAACCGAAGTTTTTCACACACTCAAGAAAGTTCTGCACGACAAAAAGCTTTCTACCAATGTAGGAGACGAAGGCGGCTTTGCGCCTAATATTACTTCAAATGAAGAGGCGATTGAAGTGGTGATTCAAGCCATTGAAAAAGCAGGCTTCAAGCCTGGCGAAGACATGTTTATTGCGATGGATGCAGCAACTTCCGAATTCTACAGTGAGGAGACGAAGCTGTACACATTTAAGAAGTCGTCGGGCAAGCAAATCTCCTCGGATGAAATGGTGGAGTATTGGGCAAGCTGGGCAAGCAAGTACCCGATTATCTCCATTGAAGATGGTATGGCCGAAGGCGATTGGGGTGGCTGGAAAAAGTTGACCGATAAAATCGGCAGCAAAGTTCAACTGGTAGGCGATGACTTGTTTGTAACGAATGTTCAGTTTCTTCAAAAAGGAATCGACATGGGCGTGGCCAATTCGATTTTGGTAAAGGTGAACCAAATTGGCTCACTTACCGAAACCATCAACGCAGTAAATCTGGCGAAACGTAATAGTTACAAGAGCATCATGTCGCACCGCAGTGGCGAAACCGAGGATAGCACGATTGCAGACTTGGCGGTGGCATTAAACACAGGTCAAATTAAAACAGGTTCGGCTTCGCGTTCGGACCGGATGGCTAAGTACAACCAATTGATTCGGATTGAAGAAGAATTGGGCGATGTGGCTTACTTCCCTGGGCGAAATTTCTAAGCTGAAGTTTAAAACAGATTAAAGGCCGGGCAACCGGCCTTTTCTATTGCGGAGACATTGAGATATTTCAAGGCAAACCGTTTGCCAGCGCGCACCTGGCACTTAGTCAATTGACACGCCAACCATGGCTTCAGTCCCTCTTTAAAAAAGTTATCCATATTTGAATACTGGTATTTGGCGAATTACCTAATTGCCAATCTTTACAATGGGCAGAACTCAGCAAAGAACAAGGCCGGGCAACGGCCTTTTTTATTGCGGAAACTTTGAGATATCCAATCCGTTGAGCACTTCGTGCAAATCGTTGAGGTCGGTGCGTTCGCCAATGATACTCATGATGAAGCGATTGTTCACGGCTACAAAAACCTGAGCCGTTTTGCTGAACGTATTTTCTGATTCCCACCCCTGATTTCCCTCCCACTGCATGTGGCGTTGCTTAACTGTATCCGAATTCACTTCCTCCGCATTGCGCCAAGGGCGCACCGCCTGATCGTACATCACTTTTGCATTGTTAAAGTCAAAAAGCAAAACCTTTACATTGTTTTTGTTTCGGTTAAACACCTTTTCGCACAGCGAGTAGGTAATGTTGCCGATTTTTATTTCGCTGCTTTTGGAATCCTCCAATTGTTCATATCCCTTTAGCTTGTCGGGCAGAAGTTTCATCAACTGGCGTGGCGCCAATGCCTCTTGATTCGACTGTGCGCATACCGAATAAGCAAAAAACTGCAGCGTGGTCAGTAAAGCAAGGGTGATCTGTTTCATCGACCGCAAAGGTAGACGAACCGAACCCCGCCCATGGCATGTATTTAAAAATATCATATCTTCGTAATATATTTTTTAAACTATGCTAAAACGTCTCCCGCCCGTGTTTCGCAACTTTTACGTGGTTGCCACTTTTTTGTTTCTGATCTGGATGATCTTTTTGGATTCAAACGACTTTATCAATCGGTATCGCTTAAGCCGGAAGATTGGTGCGTTGGAAAGCGAGAAAGAGTACTATCAGGAGCGCATTGCAGAAGTGGAGAGAGATCGCACCGAGCTTACAACCAACAAAGAATTGCTCGAGAAGTTTGCTCGTGAAAAGTACTTGATGAAGAAAAAGACCGAAGATATTTTTATCATTCAGGAAGAATGAGAGTTTTTCTTTTGATTCTGTGTTGCACTACCATCTTTTCGGCGGTGGCGCAGCAAGACCAGTCCAATTCCATGAAGGGAACTCCCTTTCAGGAGCGGATTTTCTTTGGTGGTGGTGGCGGTTTAGGTGCGGGTCGCAATGCGTTTGGTGATCGGTACACTTCGGTGGCCATTAATCCTCTGATGGGCTACATGGTTACACGTAAGTTTTCTACCGGGTTGGGCATTCAGTATCAATACATCGGGTTTCCGGATGTGAATCTAAATCTGCATCAATACGGGGTAAGCCCTTTTGCGATGTACCGATTTAGCAACTTGTTTGCCTACGGCGAGTACTCCGTCATTAGCGCACCGTTTTTTAATGATCCCAACCGCAGGGCAACATTTCGCAGATTGCCGATTGGGCTTGGCTACACGTTGCCGCTAGGTCGTAATTCGGCTGTGAATGCGATGGCATTGTACGATGTCATTTACGATCAGCGTGACCGCATCTTCACTTCGCCTTGGGTATTTCGGGTGTTCTTTTCGGTGGGTGGCTGGGCCTTTTAGCGAAAGGGCACGCCCAGTTTTTTTCCAAGCGACTCAACATCCTCCACCACTTTTTCATTCAGCGGAATTCCGGTTGCCAGGCGTAGTTGTTCGCTCTCGCGTTCCGGGTCGCCAGGTATTACCACATGCAATTCACTTGCGACTGTTTTTGCGCTGCGAAAGCGCGTGATCCAATTGTCCATGTGTTGCTTGAATTCGCTGGCGGGCCGGAAGGCATCAATTCGCATGGCACCAAAAAAGTGTCCGATTCCTTCACCAACTGGGTCGGCTGGCGGTGCAAGGAAGCTTACGAAAGGCGGCACCCAGGGCCCGTAATTTGCGCCTGACAATACCGCGGAAAAAATATCGACCCAAGCGCCCAGGCAAAATCCTTTATGACTGCCGTGTTCTCGATCGGAGCCAAGCGGAATTAACGCGCCACCCGATTTCAATTCATTGGCATTCACGGACACGCCACCTTCTTTTGTCTGTACCCAGCCCACCGGTGCATCCATGTTCTTGCGCTGGAGAATTTCCAGTTTTCCGTTGGCCGCGGTGGTAGTGGCAAAATCCGCAACAAAGGGTGGCTGACTTCCGGCAGGAATAGCGACACAAATCGGGTTCGTGCCCAGCAGTCGTTCAACCGAAAATGTTGGCGCTACCAACGGGCTTGCGTTCGTCATTGCGATTCCAATCATATCATGTGGCAGCGCCATCATGGCGTGATAGCCCGCTATACCAAAATGATTCGAGTTTTTTACAGCTACCCAACCCGTGCCAGCAGTTTTTGCTTTTTCAATCGCGATTTCCATGGCGCGTGGAGCAACTACTAAACCCAATCCTTGATCACCATCTACAACGGCGGTACTGGGGCTCTCGTGAACCTTTTTGACGATGGGCTTGGCATTGATGCGTTGTGCTTCCCACAAGCGCACGTAACCTGATAAACGCGCCAGCCCATGCGAATCGATGCCGCGTAAATCAGCACTTAGCAGCACCCGGCTGGCCAATGTTGCTTCTTCTTCCGGGCATCCCATTTGCTTAAACACCTGTTGGGTAAACTGAAACAGATGGGCGTATTCAAACACTTCTTCCATGTGGGCAAAAGTAACGGATCGAACAGGTTGAAAAAATCTTTTCGATCTTTATGGAATCCCAGCCAAAAAAGAATCGTACACGTAAACGAAAGCAACATACATGAAAACAAGAAACGTTTTACTACTAATAGCAACCGTGTTGGTAGTGGTAGCCGAAGCTCAGGAGAAAACGCCGGAGTCAACAATTACAGACGTAACTGTTTTTCTTACCCGGGCGCAGGTAAAGCGGGAAGTGAAAACACGTGTTGAGGCAGGCCAAAGCCAGTTGGTGCTTCGCGGGCTGTCGGCCCAATTGGACCCACAAAGCGTGCAGGTGGAGGGAAAAGGGAAGTTTGTTCTTTTGGGGATTTCGCATCGCCAGAATTTTCTGAACGAGTTAAACACCCCCAGAGCCCTCCGCATCCTGAAAGATTCCATCGCAGCCTACCAACGGCAGATTACCTGGGAGCAATCGCAAAAAGAGCTGTTGGTCAAGGAAGAGCAAATGATGATCAGCAATCAACAAATTGGCGGACGCAACCAAAACCTAACGGTGGCAGAGCTAAAAGGCATGGCCGATTTTTTTCGAAACCGACTCACAGAGATTGCCGGAAGTCGAGTTAAGAGTGACGACAGAATCCACCACGCGAATGAACGTGTGGGCGTGTTGCAGCAACAACTTCAATCACAAAATGAACTGTACAGCCGCAACAGCAGCGAATTGGTCATTAGCCTTTCGGCTGAGGCCGCTACATCGGTTGATTTGGAGGTAAGTTATGTTGTGCCGCAAGCGGGTTGGTACCCGGTGTATGAACTGCGCGCCACGAATACAAACAGCCCGATCTTGCTTCACTACAAAGCCAATGTATTTCAAAGCACGGGTGAGGAATGGAAAAATGTAAAGCTGCGACTAGCCACCGGCAACCCGTCACAAAGCGGTCAGAAACCCGAGCTCTATACGTGGTACCTCAACTTCTACGAACCCATTGCTTTGCAAAAACGGATGCGTTCGAATGGTGCTCCAGCCCGGGAGGCGGCTTTTGAAATGGCTACGATGGACAAAAGCATGGAAGAGCGTCCGGTGCCAGCTGCCAGCATCGCTGAGTTTGTGGAGACGATTCAAACTACGCTCAACACCACGTTTGCCATCTCGCTGCCTTATACCGTGCCATCTTCCAGTCAACCGACGTTGGTTGACATCCAACAACACACGATCAAGGCCAGCTATGCCTACTCGGTCGTTCCTAAGTTGGAGACGGATGCGTTTCTAATGGCACGGGCTACCGGCTGGGAGGAGTTAAGCCTGTTGCCGGGTGAAGCCAACATTTTCTTTGAAGGTGCTTTTGTGGGTAAATCGTTCATCGATCCCGGTAATACAGGCGACACGCTCGCGATTTCGCTGGGGCGCGATGCGCGAATTGTGGTGAAGCGTGAAAAGCAAAAGGAGTTTACGGCTCGAAGCTTTACGGGTTCAAACAAGAAGGAATCGTTTGCTTGGGAAATCACCGTAAGAAACACAAAAACCGACCTCATCGACATTACCGTTGAAGACCAGCTGCCGGTATCGCAGAATAGTCAAATCGAGGTAACCAATGTGGTTGCCGATGGAGCCAAACGAGATCTGGTAACTGGTAAGCTATTGTGGGATTTAAAA
>JBIIVI010000103.1:0-11168 GCA_044339555.1 Cyclobacteriaceae bacterium
ACTTCTACTTCAACCGAACACTCACGCATGGCGAAGCAAACTTCTACGCCGGCAATTTTTACAAATCAGCGATGTTAAAAGCGCGTATCAATATCCCCAATGCCGGGCAATTTTTTCTGGAGCCCCAGGCGACGTTTAACGATTGGGATTTTCTGGAAAGTCGGGATGTGCTCTTTCAGCGGTTTAACCCTTCCGTGTTGAAGCGCATCGATCGCAAAATGGGCTTATCGATCGGCCGGCCGGTAGGCGAATTGTATCGCGCGTCTCTTTATGGTTTTTATTTGAATAACGATGACGAATTCATTGACACCCGTGTTTTGGTTAGCACAGACACCTTGGATCAACACTCCCTGAATGGCCGCCGCTACGGCCTGAGTCTTTCCACCAACACCCTAAATCGGAAACAATATGCTAATCAAGGCACATCCATTTTGTTTTCAATCGATCGGTTTGATCTACGCCAAAGGTGGGAGCCGGGTAATACCTCCGAGATTCGGGAGGGAATCGAGAACCAAGTGGACTGGTGGCGAATCCGGTTAACGCTGGAGCAGTATTTTAAGAAAGGCGTTTACAGTTCGGGTATTTACCTGGACGGAGTTTTTTCCAACCAGCAGCCCATGGCGAATTACTTCAGCACGATTGCCAATGCCCCCGGTTTTTTTCCATTACAGGATAGCCGAACGCTCCTGCTTCGCAACTTCCGCGCCTTTAACTTTGTAGCGGGCGGGTGGCGCAATGTCCTTACTATCCGCAAGAATCTGGATTTCCGGTTAGAAGGCTATTTATTTAAACCATTCGAGTCGATTGTGGAGTCTGATAACCAAAAAGCGGTGCTGGATGGCAACTTTACACAAGTATTTTTTGCTGGCACCGCCGGGTGGGTACTGCACGCGCCCGTAGGCCCGGTGAGTTTAAGTGTAAATTATTACGATGACCCGGCAAACCGGTGGAATGTATTGCTGCATGTAGGGTTTCTGGTGTTTAATAAGCCTTCCATCGATTGAATTGAGTACAGCGCCTGTTCGGGTGCGTGCTGCCATCCTTTTTTCCTTCGCCATCCATGTAGGGTTTTGCTTCTGTTTTCAAAAAAATGGCTATGTTTAACGTTTCAAAAACTGTTTTTATGATGCGTGTAATCTGTGCGGCTGCTGTGGTGATGTTTGCAATCAACCCGGCTAGAGCACAAGTCGTTCAATGGGCGGATAAAGTAATCGGGTTTTCGACCGAATTAACCCCAGTTCAGTACTCGGCCCGCCAGATTCTGGGCAAGCCCAACGTGCTACCGGCCGGCGGCCAGAATCCCAATGCCTGGACTCCCGATCGCCCTAAGCATAAGGAATGGATTAAAGTAGGATTCGCCAACCCCATTCAAATTCGTCAGATCGCCATTGCAGAATCCCATAACCCTTCGGCGTTGATGTCCATTACCTTGTATGATGAGCAAGACAACGCCCACAAGATCCGCGAAACAACGCCAGTGGTAGTGCCCCGCCTTGGCCGGATGTTTAATTTGATCATTGAGCAAACACCCTATAAAGTTGCTGCTGTACGATTAGATTTCGATGGAACGATTCTGCCCGATTATTTTTCGATTGATGCGATTGCCATTTCTGATTCGCCCTATCAGATTACCCCGCTGATCGACAAACCCGAATTACTGGCGGAAGGAATTCTGGTAGAGCACCTGGACGAAAAAGTGAACAGCGAGTACAGCGAGTTAAATCCGCTTCTATCGCCCGACGGCAAAACCTTGTACTTCAGCCGCCAAAACCACCCCGAAAACATGGGCGGTATCAATGACAAGGAAGACATTTGGTATTCAGAACTTGGTACAGATGGTAAGTGGACCCTCGCAAAAAATGCAGGCCCGACCCTGAACAACGAATACCCCAACTTTGTAAACGCAGTTAGCTCGGCAACGCCAGATGGTAAATCGGTGTTGCTGATTCTCGGGAATCAATATCAACCTAACGGAAAGATGCTGGCGGGTGTATCTTTAAGCAACAATGTCAACGGAACCTGGTCTGTACCCAAAGCGATCAAAATCAAGAACGACTACAATTTCAGCGATAAGGCCAACTACTTCCTGGCAAATACTCGCACCACGTTGATGATGTCGGTGGAGCGCGAAGACTCCAACGGCGGCCGCGACCTGTACGTGAGTTTTATGGAAAACGATTCAACGTGGACGGAGCCGCTTAACTTAGGCAGTGTGGTGAACACAGCCGGCGATGAAACCGCGCCTTTTCTGGCCTCGGATAACCAAACCATGTATTTCTCCTCCAATGGCTTCAGCGGTTATGGTGGCGCGGATGTGTACATGAGCAAACGCCTGGATGACACCTGGACGAAATGGACGGAACCCAAGAACATGGGTCCCGATATCAACGGAAAAACCGATGATCTCTTTTTTAACATTCCCAACACGAGCGAGTATGCCTACTACTCGCGCGGCATTTCAGACGACAATACGGACATTTTCCGGGCCAAACTGCCGTTTTACAAAGCGCCCGAACCTTACGTGATTGTGAAGGGTAAACTCGTGGATGCAAAAACCGGAAAACCAATTGGCGCAAAAATCATTTATGAGCGCCTGCCGGATGGCAAACAGATCGGTATCGCGCAGTCGAATCCGGAAACGGGTGAATACGAAATCACTTTGCCCGGCGGTCAGCTCTATGGCGTTCGGGCGGAAGCAAAAGACCACATCAGCGAAAGCCAAAACTTGGACTTGCGCAATGTTAAAAAGGATCAAACCATCGACCATCAGGACTTCTCCATGAAACCGGAGGAGCAAACAATTGCCGACATCGGCATCACCCCGATTACTCCCAATACAACCATTTCACTCAACAACATTTTCTTCGATTTTGCGAAGGCCGTGTTGCGACCTGAGTCGTTCCCCGAGTTAGATCGGTTGGTTTCGTTGTTGAATGAGCGATCTGCAATGGAAGTAGAAGTTGCCGGGCACACCGATACGTCGGGGCCTGATTCTTACAATCTCTTGCTGTCGCAGTTCCGTGCGCAAGCGGTTACAAAATATCTGACGGGAAAGGGTATTGCCGAAAGCCGGATCAAGACTACCTTCTTTGGCGAAGCGAAACCAGCGGTTTCCAACGACACCCGCGAGGGCCGCATTAAAAACAGGCGGGTAGAATTTATCATCCTTAAACTCTAACGCAGTATGAAAGGGATTGCAACCTTTTTTGCCTTGATCATTTCGGTAGTTGCCTTTAGTCAGGAAGATACGTTGGTGTATGCCGCTGGCAAGATCACCAGCGCAGCTTCTAAAGAGCCTGTGGTGGCGCGGGTTACCTACGAGAGTTTACCCTACGGCAGCCACGTGGGGATCGTGAATGGCAGCGACTATCGGTTTGCACTGTTCGATCGCGATAAGTATTCGATCACGGTGGAAGCTCCCGGCTACAATAAAGCCAAGTTCATGTTGGATCCGGGTACGGCTCAAGAACGCTTGGTAACCCTTAACATTGAGTTGGCGCGCACAGATGCCACACCTGCGGTAGCAGCCACTTCGGACGCTCCCGTACATCGCGTTCACGAACACCACGTGGGCAAAGTAATCCCACTACCGAATCTTACATTTCAGCAGAGCAAAGCCAAGATCCAGCCGGAGTCTTTCAAAGAATTGGATGAAATCGTAAACATGCTTCACGTCAATTCTAAGATGATCATTCAGCTGGAGGGCCACACCGATTTTCGGGGCGATCCCAAAGAAAACATGAAACTCTCTGAGGCCCGTGTAACTGCCGTGCGCGACTATTTGGTGTCTAAAGGTATCGGCAAGCACAAGGTGAAAACGAAAGCCTTTGGCGGCTCGCAACCACTTACCCGCGAGAATACAGAAGCGGCCCGGTCAATGAACCGCCGGGTGGAAGTTCGAATCCTGGAAAACTAAACGCTACGAAATCACCGATTGGGTGAGTTGGATCAGCGCCCGCAGTTCACGGGTGCGAGCTGACTGATAAAATCGCTCGGACTGACGCAGCTTCTCATCGCTGGCTTTCCAACTACGGTCGTTATAGGCCTTTACCGCTTGGTTAAAAAGCAACAAACCGTTCAACTCTTCGCCCGAAACAGTTTGATCTAGCTGCCCCGAATACTCAAATGACATCATGTTGGCGCGCGAAGAAGGCGCTTGTTGCACATACTTGCTTTTGATGCGGTCGATTTCCACCGGATCTGTTACAAATCCGGTAAGGCGGTCGGTGGTTTCGATGAGAATATCTCCACCCGATAAGTGCACGGTTAGGAAGATGTGATAATTAGTTTCGAACACACTGTAGCGAACCTTCAGCTCGTTGAGGATGACTGTGTACAGAGCGGTGGCCGTCAGGCAATCGTAAACGCCATCGGACAACTGACTGAATTCAACTAACGGTTTATAGTGCGCCAGAAAAACTTTTCCGGTTTTGCGATAGACTTGAAACAGGAAGTTGACATCGTTTTTATGGGATATCGACCGCAATGATTGAATGTGCCGCGCTACCCGTTGCTCAAAGTCAGCCAGGCCAGCGTCAGTTGTGGCACCCGTCATCCAATAATCGCGCAGCGCCTGTGATTCTGCCTGCCAGGTTACACTGCCAACAAAAACAAGAATCAGGACTTTCTTCACCCCAGCTTCATTTTCGTAACATAAAATTAACACATAATTAATATTGAAGACAGTTTTGGTAACATTAAATTAATATTGATTAGAATTATTCGATTTTAGCCTATTTTGAGGGTTCCTATGCCAGTCCCAAACTCCACCAATCCGTTCGCGGGAATTTTTCGATCCCAAAAAGAAACCAGTCTTGCGTTCCGCACCCAGTCTATTCAAGACCGAAAAGCAAGGCTTCAAAAAATCGAAAAATGGTTGCTGGCCAACCGGAAAGCGATTGTGGAGGCGGTACAGGCTGACTTTTACCGTCCGGAGTCGGAAATCGAGATTTCCGAAGTAATGCCGGTACTCAGCGAGGTACGGCATGCCTTGGCCGATCTTGACCGATGGCACCGCCCCAAGAAGGTAGACGCTCCGCTTCATTATTTGGGTACCCGTTCGTCCATCCAGTACGAACCGAAAGGCGTTTGCCTGATCATTGCCCCGTGGAATTATCCGTTCAATTTGTGTGTGGGGCCGTTGGTTTCGTGCCTGGCAGCTGGCAACACGGCCATTATAAAGCCCTCGGAGTATACGCCTAATACGGGATTCTTGGTGAAGCAGCTTACAGCGAGCTTGTTTTCAACAGACCAGGTCGCGGTGGTGGAAGGCGATGTCAACACCTCGCAACAATTACTGGCGCTGCCTTTCGATCACATCTTTTTTACCGGTAGCCCGGGTGTTGGAAAACAGATCATGAAAGCAGCAGCCGAAAACCTGGCCTCTGTAACACTCGAGTTGGGCGGCAAATCGCCCACGATAGTCGATGGGTCTAACTCATTACCAGACGCTGCGAAGCGAATCGCCTTCGGAAAATTCTTTAACAACGGCCAAACATGTATTGCGCCGGATTATGTGTTGATCGAAAAGAGCAAGCAGCCGGAATTTGTAAGATTACTCAAACAGGAGATTGATGCGTTGTTTGGCAATGGAAAGGCGGTAGACCAGCAATCAATTGACTATGCCCGTTTAGTGCACGACCGCCACTTTGATCGAATTGATCAGTTAGTCAATCAGGCCGCACAAGAAGGCGCCACTGTTCATCGCACAGGCAGCCCAGATCGCGCTACCCGGTTTTATCCGCCTACCGTGTTGACGGAGATTCCCGGCCAGGCCCGTGTTTTAGAAGAGGAGATTTTTGGGCCCGTGCTGCCCATCATCACCTACCAAAACGAGGAAGAAGTGTTTGATTTTATCAACAGTCGCCCAAAACCACTGGGCCTGTATGTATTCAGCAGTCGTGCGAATTTTCGGAAAAAGGTGGAGCAGCGTACTTCTAGCGGAGCGCTGATTTTCAACGATTGCTTGTTGCAGTACACGCATCCCAACATTCCGTTTGGTGGCGTTAACAACAGCGGCATTGGCAAAGCACACGGTCAATTTGGATTTCAATCGTTTTCCAACGAGAAGCCCATCATCAAACAGATGCCAAAGTGGGCCAACACTTACTTTTTCCATCCCCCGTACACGCCCTTTAAGAAGTGGTTGGTGGATTTTGTACTTCGGTGGATGCTATAACAACGGTTTAGTCGTTACTAAATGATCAAGGCGGCCCCGCGCGCGGCCTTTTTCGTAACTTTACTAACTAATCGTCCTGCCATGAAACTTGTAAAACGAATCCTCATTGGGTTGGCCATTTTTGTTGGCGTGCTCATTGCAGCCGCCATTATTTTGCCGATGGTTTTTAAAGATGACATCAAAGCTGCCATCGACCGCGAGATCGCCAAGAATGTGAACGCAGATGTCGTGTTTGATGTCAACAACTTCGACCTCACTCTCTTTAACAACTTCCCAAACATGACCGTTCGTGTGAAGGAGTTGGGCGTGTTCAATCGCGAGCCCTTCGCAGGCGTTCCACTATTTGTTTTGCAACAGCTGGAAATAGAAGTGAACCTGAAGGATTTGATTTTTGGGGATCAGATACGGGTAAAAGGTATTTCGCTGGTAGAGCCCCAAATCACAATTAAAGTATTGCCCGACGGCCGCGCAAATTACGATATCACCTACCCGTCTACCGACACAGTTACCACCACTACCGAAGAACCTACCGCGTTTCAGTTTGGCATCGACCACTGGGAGATCGTGAATGGCTATGTGGAGTACGATGATCAATCCCTTCCGTATTTTTTGAAATTGAAGGGCTTGAACCACGAAGGGCGAGGCGATTTCACCGAAGCGATCTTTGACTTACGCACGAAAACAACGGTTGATACAGTTACCACTTCGTTTGATGGCATGGAGTTGCTCACCGATAAGCGCGTGTCAATCGATGCTGTGATCGAGATCAGCGAAGCATATACCAAGTACACCTTTAAAGAGAATCAAGCTAAAGTAAACGACTTCGGGCTCTCGTTTGACGGGTGGTTTAAAATGAACGAGAACGATTTTGGAATGGACATTACATTCGCCACGCCTGAAAACTCCTTCAAGAGTTTGTTATCGCTGGTGCCGGGCGTTTATACCAAAGACTTTGGTTCTATCAAAACTGCTGGTGATCTCGCGTTCGCGGGATTTGTGAAAGGAACGTACAGCGACATACAAATGCCCGCCTTTAATGTGGATTTGAAAGTGAAGGACGGGATGTTTCAATATCCTGATCTGCCCACAGCCGTTCGCAACATCAATCTGGATTTGTTGATCGATAACAAAACCGGAGTGATTGAGCAGACAGTGGTGAATCTGAAAAACATGCATTTGGATTTTGGTTCCAACCCGGTTGATGCGCGGTTGTTGATTGAAAACCTGAAAGACTATCGCATGGATGCAGCCGTAGTGGCAAAATTGAATCTGGCCGAACTTATGAAAATGTTTCCGATGGATGGCTTGGAGTTGAGAGGCCAGTTTGCCGTGAACGCCAAAGCCAATGGTTTGTACGACAGTGTACGCAGCATCATCCCCACGCTGGATGTAAACATGACCTTAACAGACGGCTATGCCAAATCAAAAGAGTTTCCGCTCCCGCTCGAGCAAATGGGGGTTTTGGCATCCATAAAAAACGCAACCGGTAAAATGGCCGAAACCGTAGTGGAAGTTAAAGACTTTGGCATGCTGCTCGACAACGAGAAATTTAACGCCAGCCTGATCCTTCAAAACCTCAACGATTACACCTGGGATTTGAAAGCCAAAGGGGGCGTAGACCTGGAAAAGATGACCAAGATTTTTCCGTTGGAGGGGATGACGCTGGCAGGATTGGTAAAGGCCGACCTGGCCACGAAAGGCAAGATGAGTGACGTAACTGCTGAGCGTTATGATCGCCTGCCCACAAGTGGCTCAGCCACACTTTCGAATTTTGCGTTTTCCATGAAAGACCTCCCTTATCAAGTGACCGTTTCGCAAGCAGAGGCGGTGTTTGATCCCAAGAAAATTGAAGTGAAAAACACGATGGGCACGATTGGGAAAAGCGACTTTACGGTTTCAGGAGCGGTCATGAATTACATCGGGTATGTGTTTGGCCCTAATGAAACCATCAAGGGAAATTTGGATTATCAATCCAATCTGCTCGATCTAAATGAGTTTATGACCGATACGGAAGAAACAGCCACTCCGGAAGACTCAGTAGCACTAACGGTTATCCCGATTCCCCGCAACATCGATTTTGTGCTCCGTTCGTCCATCAAAACGGTAAAGATGATGGAATACGTCATCACCAATGCAGCAGGAGATGTTGTACTGCGTGATGGCGTGGCTAACATGAGCGGATTGCGCTTTAACCTCTTGGGTGGCTCCTTCCTGCTGAACGGATCTTACACAGCCAACGACATTCAGCATCCGAAATACGACTTTGATATGAAGATCGATGCGTTGTCCATCCAGCAAGCAGCCACCTCCTTTTCGGTTGTAAAAACGTATGCGCCCATTGCTGGCCTGGTGAATGGTAACTTCGGCACCGATTTTAAAATCAGTGGTGAGCTAAAACAGGATATGATGCCGAATCTCGCTACGGTGAGTGGTGCGGGACTTATTAAAATCGCGCAGGCCGCGCTGAGCCAATCCAAGTTGGTGAGTGGCGTTACCGCGATCACCAAACTGAACGACACGGATCAGGTGAGCCTGAAAGATGTGGTCATGTCGGCCACCATCCAAAACGGCAAACTATCGGTGAAACCTTTTGATGTGAAGTTCGGGCAGTACACCACCAACGTGAGCGGTAGCACAAACCTGGATGGCACAATTGATTATGTACTGAAAATGAATGTGCCCGCCGGTGCGTTGGGTGCCCAATACCAGGGGTTGTTGGCAAGCCTTACCGGAAATGCGAATGCAAATCCCAATCAGGATATCCCCATCTCCATTGGCATTGGTGGCACCTACAACAATCCGCAAAGCAAGTTGCTGCTGACGGAGCAGAAACAGCAAGTACAGCAGGCGAAGGCGGCTGTGAAAGAAGAGGTGAAGGCCACTACGGAAGAAGTGAAACAGACAGTGACGCAGGCAGCCGAGGAAAAGAAAGATCAGGTGATTAAAGAACTCACCGAAGGGCAGAAACCAAAAGATGTACTGAACAACCTGCTAAAACCCGACAGCACGAAGCGCGATAGCACCAAGCAAAAGCCGGCCGAGCAATTGCAGAACAAACTCAACAATTTGCTGCGCAAGAAAAAGAACAACTAGGTGATGATTTTTCCGCCGCGGCTGGGCCCGGGTTGCCACATTGGCCTGGTGGCTCCTGGCCGAAAACTTAGCGAACAGGAGTTGCGTGAAGGTATGGCCCCGTTCGAGTCGTGGAAGGTGCATTGGCATTTGGCACCCTCATTGGCAAGCACCAGCCACTCCTACTTGTCGGGCTCTGATGAGGAGCGCTGCGCGGATTTGCAACACCTGTTAGATCATCTGGAAGTCGATGTGATTCTGTGTGCACGGGGTGGCTACGGCACTACCCGCATCATCGATCAACTCGATTTTTCCGCGTTTCGGCAAAAGCCAAAGTGGCTGGTTGGTTTCAGCGACATCACCGCGCTGCATTTACGTTTGCAGAAGGAGAATATCGCCAGCATTCACGGGGGCATGCCGATTCAATTTGGTCGGCCCGAACATTTCGAGTCGCTGCAATCGCTTTTCGATTGTTTGCAGTACGGCACGTTTGATCTGTCGGCACCAGTCCATCGCCAAAACAGGGTGGGCACTGTGCGCGCTCCGCTTATTGGCGGCAATTTGTCGCTGCTGGTGGATTCACTAGGTACGCGCGATGAAATTGATACCGCTGGCAAGATTCTGTTGCTGGAGGAAGTAGATGAATACCATTACAAAGTCGACCGGATGCTAACGCAACTCAAACGCGCGGGAAAATCGCAGCAGTTGGCTGGACTGGCCATCGGTCATTTAACTTCGATGAAGGAAACAGCCGTCCCTTTTGGTGACTTGGCGGAATTGATTCGAAATCACGTGCAGGGCTATCCGTTTCCAGTTGCGTTTGGTTTGCCGTTTGGCCACGAAGCGCCTAACCGAAGTTGGATCGAAGGGGCTGAAGCCGATTTTCAGGTAACGGCTCAAGGTGTAACGCTTCGTTCACCGGCGTCCTGAAGGCGGCCGAAGTTAAGAAATCCGCTTTTTAGGTGAGGCAACTATGTTAGAAAATCACCACCTTTGATAGAGGTGTTAGATTACTTGTAACACCCAAACCGCTCTTAGGAAAATGCTGAATGTTTTCAATTTCAAAGGGCTATGGTTGACGGCTTTAATCTTATTATCAATTGTCCCTGCTTGGGCGGTACCGTTCTATTGGGTGGGCCCATCAGGTGCGCAAATTTGGAGCGGCCCGCAAAATTGGTCGTTTACCAGTGGTGGCAGTGGCGGGGCCGGTGTGCCTGGCTTGGGCGATGATGCCATTTTTGACAGCAACGGGGCGGGTGATTGCGTGGTGGATATTGCCGATCCGGTCGTGGGGTCATTGTCCTTCGAAACAGGTTTCGGTGGTTTGTTTGACGTGGGAGGAAATACGCTGCACACACAATCGATCACCAACCTTCAAACCCGCATGCAAAACGGTGTTGTTGAAGTACTCGGTGGTAAAATTCTGATACAGACTTCTGATCTAGCCATTGCTCTTATTGGTATCACTGACGATCTGAATCTGTTGACCAATACCATTCAGAATGTGACTCTCACGGTAACGGGGTCGGTTCTCAATTCTGTAACGGGTAATACATTCACTTCTTCTACCAGCTTCACACGTACAGGTACGGGCGTGCTCTACTTTGCTTCGAACTCGTTTCAAGGTGTTGTTATGAGAAATCAAAACGACACGGGCGAAATTTTGTGCGAGGGCACCGAGACCTACAACGCAAACGCAAATTTTACTAACGATGCAAAGTCGGGCATTAAGCTGGCGCATGCGGGAGGCCATACGGTTTACAATAATGGGGCAATAACTTTTTCAAACATTCAAAACGGCACCATCAGTATCGGTCTTGGTGGAGGAACAGCCACGCTGGAAAACTTCGCCAACCTTAGAATCCTTGACTCCGGAACGGGCACGGTCTCACTGAACAACCTGACGGTCAACGGAACC
>JBIIVI010000394.1:0-11153 GCA_044339555.1 Cyclobacteriaceae bacterium
GGTCAACATCACAGGCACCAACTTTGATCCCACACCATCGAACAATGCAGTTACCTTAAATGGAACGGCAGCAGCCGTCTCTGCAAGTACCGCTACCAGTCTTAGAGTAACTGTGCCCGCAGGAGCTACTACCGGGCCTATTTCGGTTACCGTGAACGGGTACGCGGCAACGAGTGATAAATTCTTTTGTGTGGCCTCGTCTGCACCATCAACCGCTGGACTTATTGCGAGCTATCCATTTAACGGAAACGCTAACGATGCAAGCGGTAACAATAACAATGGCACAGTCAATGGAGCGGTTTTAACAACAGACAGGTTTGGCATTGCCAATAGTGCCTATCTCTTCAACGGTACCTCTTCTTTCATTTCAGTACCCAATTCTGCCTCCCTGCAAAGCCCTACTACAAAACTTACAATGAATGCATGGATCAACCTAAATGGATATAGTCTGGTTGGCACATCAGGATATGGCCCCATTCTTACCAAAAGCAATAGCGCATCCTCCAATTTTATGTACACATTTCAGATTGGAAGCACGCCTCCAAAAATTTACGCGGACGTTAACAATTTCTCCAACTTTACCAGTGGTGATTATTCGTTCTGTCTCAATCAATGGTACATGGTTACCGTGGTGCTCGATGTAAATACGTCATATTTCTATGTGAATGGAATTTTGATTGACACCGAGTCATTTCTCACAAACATCATCCCTGACGCCTTACCAATGCAGATCGGGCGCGATGTTCCTGGCCTTACAGAAGTTTTCAATGGTAAATTGGATGACATCCGCATCTATAATCGCGCGCTTTCAGCATGCGAAGTTGCTTCATTATATACACCCGGATCAACCTCACCTTCCATAAGCGGTTTTACTCCGCCCTCCGGGGCTGTGGGCACAGCCGTTATCATTAACGGAACAAATTTTGATCCTTCACCAACCAACAATGTGGTTAGTTTTAATGGAGCAGTAGCCAGTGTAACAGCAGCAACAGCCTCCAGTATTACAGCCACTGTACCATCTGGCGCAACAACCGGAAAGATTTCAGTCACCGTAAACAATTGTATCACGGTACAGACTACCTCGGACTTTACCGTTACTGCTCCGCTCCCCACTATCACCTCCTTCACTCCCGCCTTTGGGCTTGTCGGCACAACAGTTACCATCACCGGCACAAACTTTAGCACCACAGCTGCTAACAACACCGTTTTGTTTAACGGAACAACAGCCGTTGTTACCGCAAGTACAACTACTAGCATCACCACCACCGTTCCTGTTGGCGCAACTACAGGACTCATCTCGGTGACCGTGGGAACTGGCACCGGAGTGAGTGCAACCAACTTTACAGTAACCACCAGTCCAATCATAACCATTACTACCCAACCTTCTGGTTTTACAGCCTGCGTAGGACAAACAGCCACCTTCACCACCGCAGCTTCAGGTACAACAAACATTATTTATCAATGGCAGTTTTCTCCCGATGGCATTGTGCCCTACATTGACATTGCAAATGGTGGAGGCTATTCAAATTCTACTACAGCAACACTTTCCGTGAACACAACTGGCAACTTTGGCCTAGGCCGTTACCGCTGTCGCATCAATGGTGACCTGGCTGCCCAGGTGATCACCAACAATGAAGGGCTCTTCATCAACCCGGTTTCTGCCGCACCCACAACAACTGGTGCCAACCTGTGCGGTTCCGGAAGTGTGACCTTGACCGCCTCGGGCGGGACGAACGGCCAATACAAATGGTACACCGCAGCAACGGGCGGCACGGCCATCACTGGAGAGACCAATGCCACGTTTACTACACCATCGCTTGCCGCGAATACTGACTACTTTGTTGCCATCAACGATGGCACGTGCGAGAGTGCACGAACGTTGGTCACTGCCGTTGTGAATACCATCCCCGCTGCGCCCACAACAACTGGAGCCACTCGCTGCGGCCCGGGTTCCGTCTCGCTCTCGGCTTCCGGTGGAAGTGCCGGACAATACCGGTGGTACACCGTAGCTACTGGCGGCTTCCCGCTGGCAGGGGAGACAAATGCTACGTTTACTACACCATTGCTTGCCGCGAATACTGATTTCTTCGTGGCGATCAACGATGGCATATGTGAGAGTGCACGGACGTTGCTGACTGCTACTGTAACCGCCATACCCACTGCACCTACCACTAGCGGAGCCAATCGCTGTGGGCCGGGTTCCGTCACGCTCACTGCTTCCGGTGGAAGTGCCGGACAATATCGCTGGTACACAGCGGCAACTGGCGGAACGGCCATTGTTGGGGAAACGAACTCCACGTTCACTACACCTTCGATCACCACAAACACCGATTACTATGTATCGATCAACGATGGCACTTGCGAGAGCACACGCACCTCGGTAACGGCCACCATCAACCCGTTGCCAACAGCACCTAGTGCCACAGGTGCAAGTGCATGTTTGCCGAGCGCCGCCGTCACGCTGAATGCATCGGGCGGTACAAGCGGGCAATACCGATGGTACACCGTGCCAACGGGTGGCACGGCCATCGCGGGGCAGACCAATTCCAGTTTTACCACGCCAGCACTTTCTGCAACTACCACCTATTTTGTCTCTATCGACAACGGTGTCTGCGAAAGTGCGCGGACACCCGTCACCGCCACCATCAACCCTGTGCCATCGGCACCAACAGCAACGGGTGCCAGCATTTGCGGAAGTGGAACAGTGACATTAACAGCATCAGGCGGTTCTGCCGGACAATACCGGTGGTATAGTGTAGCTTCTGGAGGCACCGCGATCGCAGGGCAAACTAACGCTTCGTTCACCACGCCATCCATCTCGGTGACCACCACTTATTTTGTCGCCATCAACAACGGCCCGTGCGAAAGCGCTCGTGTCCCTGTGGTAGCTACCATCACCGGGCCGTGCGCACAGCCGCCTGTGATCAGTACCGCCCCGCTCGCCACCCAGATCGGGGGCATCGTCACGCTCAACCTTGTGCCGCTAATCACTACCGTCAACAATGCGCTTGACATCAATTCCATTCAAGTAACTACGCCTCCGGCCAGCGGTGCATCAGCTTCCATCAGCAATGGCGTGCTGACGCTTAATTACAATGGCATCTCCTTTTCGGGAACGGAGTCGCTCTCCATCAGAGCCTGCGACACGGGTGGCAATTGCGCCACGCAGCAGTTTTCCGTTGATGTGGCCGGTGACATCGTGGTCTATAATGCACTCTCCCCCAACGGGGCCAATCCAAGTTTCGTGATCCAATACATCGAGCTCATCCCCGAAACAAAAAATAATGTGGTCTCCATTTTCGACCGCTGGCAGAACGAAGTGTGGAAAGGAGAGAACTACAACAATACTTCGGTTGCTTTCAAGGGTGTGGGCGATGGAGGCAACGACTTACCCACGGGGACTTATTTCTACAAAATCGAATTTGCCAGTGGACGAAAAACAAAGACGGGATTTATTTCACTCAAACGGTAGGGCGGCACTAAACACGTCACATCATCATGCTATAGCATTAGAAAGTTGAATAAATCGAGTTTTGAATAGTGTATCAAGCAAACCTAAAACAAATTGTCTTATGAAAAATTTACCATTGGTAAAGTCGCTGTTTATAAGCTTGGTTTGCTTGTGCTTTTCATTTATCTCTCATGGGCAGCAAGACCCGCTCTACTCGCAGTACTTCAACAACCCGATGCTCATCAATCCCGCTTTCGCGGGAAGTCTGGAGCGGCTCTACCTCGGGGTGGCCTATCGCTCACAGTGGAGTGGCATCGAGGGTGGACCGGTTTCATTTAATTTTAATACTCACACTTCGTTGGTGGACAACCGCGTGGGGGCCGGTGTAGTGGTGGTGCAAGATCAAACCGGTACTATCAAAAACAATTTCTACGGAGGTGTAGCCTCCTACCGGATCAAGCTGCCCAACTATACGTATTTCTCATTCGGTATGCAGATGGGCATGGCGCGCTATGCCACCAATACCGAAGGCCTCAACGTGTTCAATCCCGATCCTTTGTTTACTCCCTTTTCGGAAACTAAGTTCAACACAGGTGTGGGTGTGCTCCTAAACAACGACCGCTACTCGGTAGGGTTTTCTGTCCCTCAGCTTCTGGCTAACACAGCCAGTCTGGGGGGGCAGCCGATGAAAGTCTATAGTCAGAACTATTATCTTTTTGGCTCTTATGTTATCAATTTTTCCGAGCGGATTCAGTTCAAACCTTCTACGCTGATGCGCTTCACCTCCGGTTCTTCACCGGCCATCGACATCAACGCCAACGTTAACTTCAACCGGCTCTACACGGCCGGTGTTTTGGTGCGCAACCTGAATACGTTTGGTCTCTTGCTGCAAGGGGTGTATAAAAATTTTCGCCTCGGGTATGTGTTTGAAGTACCCTCTAAATCATCGGCTCTTAATTTCAATACTAGTGAAGTGAGTCTGGCGATTTCTCTGGATGTGCTCTCGCATCATAATCATTCGAACACGGGGTTTTAATCCATCGGCTTCTTTAAGGTTGCGTTAGCCGATTCAAGCGGCAAGGTTTGCTGCGCCTCCAAAAAAAGGCTTACTAACGTTCAAAAAAAGCGCCCGCGGTTTTTGCTTACCTTGTCCGTGCAAAGTCGATGAATGCATGACGACTTGCACGGTATGGGAAAGGTCATAGCACGATGGCGATTTGTTTGGTTGCTCGCAGTTTTGGGAATTTCAGCCCACGGGCAAATTGTCTCAAATTTCAATACGGATACAGTGGGCTGGGGAGCTATTAATGGTTCCACTGGCGATCCGCAATGGTTGTCCACTGGCGGAAGTTCGGGTGGCGGCATCTTCCTGCGCGACAATCTACCTCTAATTCAAGGCGCCTACTTTCTGGCACCCACCAAATTTCTGGGTAACCAAATCAATGCGTATGGCGAGACCCTTACGTTTGATTTATGGGTTAGTGCAGCCGCTTCCAGCAATGCTACTGATGGAGATCTCCAACTCATTGGCAGCAGTTCAAGTCTGTTTTTGAACCTCCCCTTTCTGCCGCCTTCAACTTTTGTTTGGACCACCTACAGCGTTCGATTGGACGAAAGCGCGAATTGGCGCGTGGGCAGCATTGGCGGAGCGGTGGCAACGGCCAGTCAGGTGCAGGCCGTGCTCTCCTCTTTAACAGAAATCCGAATCAATGGCGAATATGCATCCTCCGCTGGTAGCACTGCTCGCTTGGATGGTGTTATACTCAACCAAATTCCACCGGCCATTACTTCCTTCACACCGGAAGAAGGCGCGGTTGCATCTACCGTGGTTATTTCGGGTAGCGGCTTCAGCAGTACACCATCGCTCAACACCGTTCGCTTCAACGGAGTCGTGGCAACTGTTTCCGCCAGCAGTCCTACTTCGCTCAACGTGGTGGTTCCCCCGGCCGCTACATCTGGTCGCATCGAAGTTACCGTAAATGGCCAAACTACTTTCAGCTCGAGCGTATTCTGTATTCCCGCCACTCCGCCCTCCACGTTTGGGTTAGTAGCCCATTATCCATTTTCCGGAAATGCGTTAGATGTGAGTGGGAACGGCAATGGTGGCACCGTAAATGGCGCGACACTTGCCACCGGCCCATTCGGCACTCCGAACAGCGCCTACCAATTTAACGGCAGCACCGCGTTCATTCAGGTTCCGAATTCAACGTCACTCACAAGTCCTACCAACGAACTCACGTTAAGCGCGTGGGTGAATTTTCAGTCGCAGCCGTTCGGGCCGATTCTTTCTAAAAGTACCACCACGCCGCCCGGCATGTATACCTTTGGAGTAAACGCGAACGATCGCATCTACGTGCAGGTGAATTCCGTCAGCAATCAGATCGAAATCCCGTTTTCGTTTTGTCCTACACAATGGTATCAAATCACGGCTGTGTTGGAGCCGTCTGCGGTTTTTGTTTATGTGGATGGTACGTTGGTGGGTTCGCAAACATTTACCATGAATAGTCTATTCAACTCACAGGATTTACAAATCGGCCGCCGGGGAAGTGAATACTTGAATGGGCGGCTAGACGAAGTTCGGATCTACCACCGGGCGCTATCTGCGTGCGAAGTGGCTGCCATTTTTTCGCCTGCGGATGATCCGGTGATTACGGCGGTCACGCCATCCGCTGCACAAAGTGGCACTACAGTTACCATCACCGGAACAGGCTTCGATCCTGTACCCACTAATAACATTGTCCGGTTTAACGGCACCCCGGCCGCGGTGCTTTCCGGTACACCATCTTCTCTCAACGTGCGCGTTCCATTTGGCGCCACCACCGGCCCCGTGCAAGTACAGGTAGGCTGCAACAGCTCCATTAGCAGTACGCCTTTCACCGTGATTCCATTTCTGCCCACCGGAAATACGGTGACGATGAACGGCACCACCGACTGGATTGAAGTGGCGGATGATCCCACCCTCCGGCCGGCATCCTTCACGGTAGAAGCGTGGGTCAAGTTTGCAGGTGTTTCCGGCAACTACACAATTGCATCAAAAGCATGGGGCCAACCTTCGTCCGACAACTCGTTTGTTTTGTCGTACGCAAATGGCTTCCTGCAAGGGGGCATAAATTTTTCGTCTGTTTTTCATGCATGGTCTCCCGCGCCTAACGTGTGGTATCACGTGGCCTTCTCATTTGATGAGCCCTCGCAAACCCAAATACTTTACCTGAACGGAGTATCCGTGGCAACCGGTTCTGCCACCAATGTGGAATACGATGGCGGAGCATTGGCCATTGGTGGTGATATTGAGTTTGGCGCGACTACCGGATTCTTTCACGGTGAGATCGAGGAAGTTCGACTCTGGGATTTTGCGCGCGATGAAGCCGATATCCAGTCCACGCTGTATAGTCCCTTAAATGGAATTGAACCCGGCTTAGTCGCCTATTACAACATGGATGAATCTGGTGCGGGTGAGAATCTGGCTGTAAACAATAATGCTTCTTCGGGTGCGGTGCTGAACGGCACTACACGCGGCACGCGTTGTACGCCGGTTTTTTCTATAGGCACTCCGCCTACCCTGGTATCGTTCACACCTACGTCCGGGGCGATTGGATCCACCGTCACAGTTGTAGGCACAGGCTTTAGCACCACGCTCGCTGAAAATGAAGTGCTGTTCAACGGGCGTAGCGGCTCGATTATTTCCGCCACTGCTACGCAAATACAAGTGCGGGTTCCTCCGGGTGCTGCGACTGGTTCGGTGGCGGTGCGCGTAAACTGTGCTGAATCTGTATTCGGTACCAACTTTACTGTACTCCCGTTCACCTGCCCACCTATCACACGCACGGGAGGCGATCTGGATGTTACGTTTGATGCCGTTGTGGAAGCCGCGCGAACCTTTGAGGCAATCGAACTACAATCCAGCGGGAAGGCCATTGTAGCTATTGGCTCGAATGTGCCCATCAATGGCAACACTTACGAAGGGCTTGTGCGATTCAATGCTGATGGCTCGCTAGACAATACTTTTTCGAATTCGGCCAACTACTACCCCGAGCGGGGCAACATGTTGGTTTTGCCGAACGATTCGATACTTGTGGTTGAGACTGGCAGCCAATCCTACGTGCGCAGATTGGATGCCAATGGCGCGTTGGATAACACGTTCAATTCCCCGGGCTATTACGCCAGCACCATTCATTCAATTGGTTTCCAACAAGACGGTAAGGTGTTGTTCAGCGTTTTGGACGGCACGATTTTCCCGACCGAAAACTTCATCTATCGATTGGAAGATGATGGTACAGTCGATGCTTCATTTATACCGTTTGCCGGATTTGAAGCCAATGTAATCCGGCAGTTGCCCTCCGGAAAAATCCTACTGGGTGGCAGTGGTGTAGTAATATTGAATGAAGACGGCACCTTGGATACCTCTTTTTCCGCCATAATCGATGGAACGGTAAACGATCTGGTGGTTCAGCCGGACGGAAAAATTGTGATCGTGGGGGTGATCACAACCGTGAATGGGCAACTGGTCAATGGAATCGCGCGGTTGAATCCGAATGGTACGCTGGACGAAACATTTGTTACGGGTAATGGCCTGCAGCCCGTTTCAGGAGAGGCAAACGCCATTCGGGCGCTGCCGTCAGGGGGCTTTGCCATCGTGGGCCGCTTTGCTACTTTCAATGATGTGCTGCGGACGCGCGTAGTGGTGATCAACGACAACGGAAGTTTGCGTTGCGGATTTGATCCGGGCTCCGGGGCAGATGCGGAAGTAAAAGATCTCGTTGTGCAAGCCGATGGAAAAATTCTGATCGCGGGTGGATTTATCGATTACGATGGTACTCCACGAAATGCGTTGGTGCGGCTCAACAATGCCCCGGCTTCCTGCGTGCCAGTGGCCGAGCGTAACGCGCTGATCGCACTTTACAACGCTACCAACGGTCCCAGTTGGAGTTTTCGGGACAACTGGTTAAGCGATGATGAAAGCCAATGGCTGGGCATTGGTGTAACCGGTTGCCACGTCACCACCATTAGCATCCAGAATAACAACTTGAATGGCACCCTTCCGGTGGAGTTGGGCAATCTCACACAGCTCAAGAATCTGATTCTGGTGCGACACCCAAACCTCAGCGGTACCATTCCGAGTTCGCTAGGCAGCTTGAATAGTCTCGAGCGACTTTCATTGTGGCAAAATCAACTGAGCGGCCCGATTCCGGCTACACTTGGCAATCTAACGAACCTGAATGTGATGGAACTGATGTTTAATCAGCTCTCAGGAAACATTCCCGCTGAATTGGGTAATCTTCCCACGCTGGATACGTTGAGGCTGGATGCCAATCAGCTTACAGGCACGATTCCTACATCGCTTTTCGGACTTACCACCTTGGAAGTGCTTGGGCTCGATAACAATCAGCTCACCGGCACGATCTCTCCGCTCATGGCGAATCTTTCCAACCTTATCGTACTGGGCCTAAGTCAAAATCAATTTACGGGCGGTATTCCCACCGAACTCGGAAACATGGTTTCGTTGCAATCGTTGGGGCTGGCGCGGAATCAACTTACTGGATCGCTACCTGCTTCCATTGGCAACCTCGTGAACTTAAGAGGCTTCTCAGTATTCACTAACCAGCTTTCCGGAACCGTTCCGGCTTCCCTCGGCAACCTCGTGAATTTAACCGGGCTCGGATTATCGGTTAATCAATTTAGTGGTGATGTACCCGCCTCGATTGGTCTTATTCCGGGCTTGACAGACGTTTCGCTGCGCGACAATGATTTTACTTCTATCCCCACGTTTGTATCAACCGCGTTCACTGATCTTTTGGTATTTGGGAACAAACTTCATTTCGGCCATTTGGAACCAAACATAGGCAAGGGTGGATTTGTCTACGCGCCACAAGACAACCTGCCGGGCGGCACGGCCACGGCTTGTGAGGGCAGTACCCTTACCATCAATTTCTCGACACCGGGCACAGCGAATGTGTATCAGTGGTACAAAGATGGGGTGTTGATTCCCGGTGCTACTTCAGCCACCTTCACGAAACCAAATTCAACCGCTGCTGATGCAGGCTCGTATTCGGTGCAGGTTACCAACACGATTGTAACCGGGCTTACGTTGACTTCGGATCCGTTTGTGGTAACGATCTCAACGGCTCCTTCAGCACCAGTGGCTACGGGCGTCACCATCTGCAGCGCGGCTGCCGCTACTATTACGGCATCCGGTGGCGCTGCCGGACAATATCGCTGGTATACTGCAGCTACCGGTGGAACGCCCTTGGCCGGAGAAACGAACGCTACCTTTACTACACCAGCGCTCACCGCCAACACAGATTACTTTGTAGCGATCAACGATGGTTCGTGTGAGAGTGCACGAACTACTGTGAGCGTCACGGTAAATGCAGTGCCTGCTGCGCCCACAGCAAGCGCTCCCGCCGTATGCAGTGGCGCTACTGCAACCCTTACGGCCTCCGGAGGTAGTGCCGGACAATATCGCTGGTATACTGTGGCTACCGGTGGAACGCCCTTGGCCGGAGAAACGAACGCTACCTTTACTACACCAGCGCTCACCGCCAACACGGATTACTTTGTAGCGATCAACGATGGTTCTTGTGAGAGTGCACGTACTGCTGTAACTGTAACAGTGAATGCGTTACCGGCAAAGCCCACTATTACCGCCTCCGGGCCGCTGGCCATCTGTGCCAACCAGTCGGTCACCCTCACAGCACCATCGGGTTTTACCTACTTGTGGTCTACCGGAGCCACGACCAACCAAATCAGCGTCACGACTGCCGGAAGTTATACGGTAGTCGTGGGCAACACCGCGGGGTGTAGCAGTGTCGCGTCCGATCCTGCGGTAGTGACGATCATCTCGTGTACGGTCAACCAACCTCCGGCCATTGCTGCCACCACTGCCACCGCGGTCATCAATGGCATCGCCACCATCCGCCTCACGGATTTGATCAGCGACCCGGATAACAATCTCAATTTTTCTTCCTTGCGGATTGTTTCACCGCCACTCAGTGGGGCGCAGGCAACCATCGATGCTAATTTCAACTTGGTTCTCAACTACGCCAACGTGCAATTTGCCGGTCGCGATGAACTTGTTATTGAAGTGTGTGATCAGGGCGGACTCTGCGTGCAACAACGCATTTTCATTGAAGTGGCAGGCGATATCGTGGTGTTCACTGGCATTTCACCCAATGGCGATGGATTCAACAACACCTGGATCATCCAGAATATCGACACGCTGCCAGACACGCGCGAGAACAAGGTTTCGATTTTCAACCGGTGGGGCGATCTGATCTGGTCGGGTAACAACTACGACAACCGCAATGTGGTGTTCACGGGCGTGAACAACAACGGAAACGAAGTCACATCCGGCACCTACTTCTACAAAATCGAGTTTGCCAGTGGCCGCGAAACGAAGACCGGATTCATATCGCTGAGGCGATAGTCTGGCATAGCAAGTGAACTGCGTTCTGCGTATTTTTGATAGAAACGTCTCGTTTTAGGTATGAAAAGGTTGACAGGGTTGCTAACATGGGTGGTCTTCGTGGTGGTGTCGGCCAGTACGTGGGCTCAACCCCTTTCTGGAATTTATTCGGTAGGCAGCGGAGGAACGTACACCACGCTGTCGGAAGCCGTAAGCGACCTGGGTGCTCGTGGCATTAACGCACCTGTTACGTTTCGGCTACGAACCGGTACGTACAATGAGCAGGTGATTATTTCTTCC
>JBIIVI010000104.1:0-11088 GCA_044339555.1 Cyclobacteriaceae bacterium
TTCATAAGTTAAATATCACTACACTTTAATCTCAACGTCTACCCCACTCGGTAACTCCAACTTCATCAACGCATCTACAGTTTTGGCGCTGTTGGAATAAATATCCACCAGGCGCTTGTAGGTGCACAGTTGGAATTGCTCGCGCGACTTCTTGTTTACGTGCGGCGAACGCAATACGGTAAATTTCTCACGCTCAGTCGGCAGCGGAATGGGTCCGCTTACTACGGCACCTGTTGATTTCACCGCGCGTACGATCTTCTCGGAAGACTTGTCAACCAGATTGTGGTCGTACGACTTTAATTTGATTCGGATTTTCTGATTCATAATCTAAACGTCTTTTAGATATTATTTTGCGGCAACAGCGCCTTTCGTTTCTTCAATTACTTTGTCGGCCAGGTTTCTCGGAACTGGCGCGTAGTGCGAGAACGTGAGAGTTGCAGATGCGCGACCCGAGGTAATGGTACGCAAATCGGTTACATAACCAAACAACTCCTTCAGCGGTACATCCGCCTTAATCACCTGGGCACCGCCACGGGTGTCCATACCCTTCATGATTCCGCGTCTGCGGTTCAAGTCACCGGTTACCGAACCCGTATACTCGTCCGGAGAAATTACTTCCACACCCATGATCGGCTCCAACAAGATCGGAGCACACTTGGCGGCCGCTTCCTTGAATCCAATACGTGCTGCTAATTCAAAAGACAGCGAGTCGGAGTCTACATCGTGGTACGAACCATGGAACAAGCGCACGGTCATAGAGTCGATCGGATAACCGGCCAACGGACCATTCGACATGCTTTGTTCGAAACCCTTCTGGACAGCCGGAATAAACTCGCGGGGGATAACACCGCCAACGATATCGTTTACAAACTCCAAGCCGGCCTTGTCTTCCGGACCCAGTTCACGTGGTCCGATCTCGAATAAGATATCGGCAAACTTACCACGACCACCGGTCTGCTTCTTATAAACTTCTTTATGCTCCACCGACTTGGTAAGCGACTCTTTGTACGCCACCTGAGGCGGGCCTTGGTTGATCTCCACCTTAAACTCGCGTCTTAAGCGGTCGATGATGATCTCCAGGTGAAGTTCACCCATTCCACGAAGAATGGTTTGACCCGTTTCGTGATCGGTGTTCACGCGAAGGGTAGGATCTTCCTCTACCAACTTCGAAATCGCAATCCCTAGCTTATCGGCATCCGCTTGCTTCTTAGGCTCAATCGCATATCCGATTACAGGCTCAGGAAATACCATCGACTCCAACACCACCGGGCGCTTTTCATCGCACAGTGTATCTCCTGTTTTGATATCCTTAAAACCTACTACAGCACCGATGTCACCGGCCTGAAGGCGATCAATCTGGTTTTGTTTGTTAGCGTGCATTTGGAACACGCGCGAAATCCGCTCTTTGTTGCCGGAACGGGTGTTCATGATGTACGAGCCCGAATCCAACACGCCCGAATACGCGCGCACAAAGCACAAACGGCCTACAAAAGGATCGGTGGCAATCTTAAACGCCAATCCAACAAAAGGCTCAGTTTCGTTTGGACGAATTTCAACCTCTGCATCCGTATCCGGATTTGTGCCGATGATGACATCCTTATCCAACGGCGAAGGAAGCAATTCCATCACATAATCCAACATGGTTTGTACGCCCTTGTTCTTGAACGAGGAGCCACACACCATGGGTACAATCTTCATATCTACTACTGCTCTGCGAAGGGCAGTTAAAATTTCATGCTCAGTAATCGAGTTCGGATCATCAAAGAATTTTTCGATCAGAGTCTCATCGTATTCCGCCACCGCTTCCAACAGCTTCTCGCGGTATTCGTAAGCCTCGTCTTTCATATCGTCCGGAATCGGCACGACTTCGTAGGTCATCCCCTTGTCGCTCTCGTTCCAGATAACCCCGCGGTTGTTCACCAGATCAACCACGCCTTTAAAATTATCTTCAGCACCGATGGGCAATTGCAATGCCACTGCTTTGCTGCCGAGTTTCTCTTTTACTTGCTTACAAACGCCAAGGAAGTCAGCGCCTGAACGGTCCATTTTGTTCACAAATCCAATCCGGGCCACCTTATAATTGTCGGCCAGACGCCAGTTGGTTTCTGATTGAGGCTCCACGCCATCCACCGCGCTGAACAAAAACACCAGTCCATCCAACACCCGCAACGAACGGTTTACCTCCACAGTAAAATCCACGTGGCCAGGTGTGTCAATAATGTTTACCTGATATTTGTTGTTTCGGTAGTTCCAGAAGACGGTCGTAGCCGCGGAGGTGATGGTAATACCACGCTCCTGTTCCTGCTCCATCCAGTCCATGGTCGCAGCGCCATCGTGCACCTCACCAATCTTGTGGTTTACACCTGAATAGTACAGAATCCGCTCGGTAGTAGTTGTTTTACCGGCATCGATGTGCGCGGCAATACCGATGTTCCTGGTGAATTTAAGATCGCGTGCCATTGAAAATTAGAATCGGAAGTGAGAGAAAGCCTTGTTTGCTTCAGCCATACGATGCGTATCATCTTTTTTCTTGATCGCAGCGCCTTCGCCCTTGGAAGCAGCCAAAATCTCGGCTGCGAGTTTATCGGCCATTGACTTTTCGCCACGCAGGCGGGCATAGTCAATCAACCACTTGATGCTCAAGTTGATTTTCCGCTCGGGGCGGATTTCTACGGGCACCTGAAAAGTAGCTCCCCCTACCCGGCGGCTTTTTACTTCCACGGAAGGAGTCAGGTTGCTCAATGCGCGCTTCCACACATCCAGGCCCGGTTCGCCACCCGCTTTTTTCTCAACCGACTCAATCGCATCGTAGAAGATGTTGTAAGCGGTACTTTTCTTGCCTTCTTCCATGATGTAGTTCACGAACTTCGTTACCAACGTGTCGCTGAACTTAGGATCAGGTAACAGATATCTTTTTTTCGGTTTAGCCTTTCTCATAGCTTATATCGATCGATTATTTCTTCTTGCCTTTTGCGGGCGCAGCAGCGGCTGCACCTTTACCTGCAGGAGCGGCTCCCGCTTTCGGTCTCTTAGCTCCGTACTTGGAACGACCCTGCAAGCGGCCATTCACGCCTGCTGTATCCAACGCACCCCGGATAATGTGGTAACGTACACCGGGAAGATCTTTCACACGGCCGCCGCGGATTAACACAATCGAGTGCTCCTGCAGGTTGTGGCCCTCGCCCGGAATGTAAGCGTTCACCTCTTTGCTGTTGGTAAGGCGCACACGGGCCACTTTACGAAGCGCAGAATTGGGTTTTTTGGGGGTTGTGGTGTACACACGTGTACAAACTCCTCTGCGCTGAGGGCAGGAATCCAGGGCGGGAGACTTCGACTTCCAGGTCATTTTCTTCCGGCCTTTCCTTACAAGTTGCTGAATGGTAGGCATTTATGTTTTCTTTTGGTACCCTTTTAAAAATTCGGACTGCAAAGGTATCCAAAGAATGGAAGCTACCAAAATATGGTTTGATAATTTTGGATGCCGAAGGCGTGTTTTAGCGCTTAAACCGAGTTTCTAGCCCCTATTCGGGCGCGATTTAACGGATCGGAAGATGGGGCGGCGGACTCAAAACGGTACTTGCTTCCCAAGTCGTGTGGTGGCCCACGTAGGTGCGCAATCCCGTTAAACCTTCGTGTCTAAGCGCGAGGTCGTAGGCTAAGGGATGGTCGAGCGCTTCCGATACGGTTTTGATGCGCCCGGCTGGTATTCTGCGGGCATGGAGAGCCTCCAAAAGCGGGGTAGCCTGCCGGGTAGCAATTACAGCTTGTAGCTGGCGTACCAATTCCACACGGTTTTTTATACGCAGTTGGTTCGTGGCAAAATCCGAGGCTGGAAGGTTCCCAAACAGTTCCAGCCATAGGTCGGCAAACTGGCGATCCGTGCCTACCGCCAGCATTACGTAGGCCCCGTCAGCCGTGCGAAACAAATCCCCGTAAGGGGCAATATTAGGATGGGCTGAGCCCTGGCGTTGAGGATCGAATCCGCCCACCAAATAGTTGGTTGCCTGATTGGCCAGGCTGGCCAGCGCAGTTTGCAGCAGATTCACTTCAACCCGATCACCGTTTCCGGTGCGTTCGCGGTGCAGCAAAGCCAGCAGCAGACCTTCCTTCAGTTGGTGGGCCGCGAACAAATCAACAAACGCAATAGGCAGCTTCGTAGGCGGACCTGCGGGGTCGCCATTCAGGTGCATCCAACCCGCCTCGGCTTGAATTACCGCATCGTAACCCACGCGGGCATCGGCCTCGCCATAACCTGAGATGGCTCCGTAGATGAGGCGGGGGTTCAAATTCCGGAGTTGGTCATAGGTAACGCCCAACTTCTCCGCATCGCCCGGCTTGTAGCTGGCAATCACGATGTCTGCCTTGGGGATCAGTTCATCAAGCACGGCTTTGTCGGCCGCCTTCGTTAAGTCTAACGCTACGCTCTGCTTACCCCAGTTGCAGCAGGTAAAGTAGGCTGAACGATCATCCGTAGCCTCCCGGGCCGATTTCCAGCTTCGGGTAACATCACCGCCAACGGTGGGATTCTCCACTTTAATTACCCGAGCGCCCAGCTCGGCAAAAAACTGGCCTACCGTGGGGCCGGCCAATACCGATGCCAACTCCACCACCAACAAATCCTGAAACATGGGGCTCAATTTTTAATCGTAAAATTGGGTAATCATTTTCATCTATGAAGCTTTCTCATTGTTTATTGATTGTCTCGGCCGCATTGGCTGCCTGCCAGTCGCGCGAAGTTACTCCACCCGCACCGCTTGGGCCGCTGCCCACGGCCAGTCAACTCGCCTGGCATCGCATGGAAATGAATGCCTTCGTGCACTTCTCGATTAACACGTTTACGGATAAAGAATGGGGCTACGGAGACGAGCAACCAAGCCTGTTTCAGCCCACTGCGTTCGATGCCAAACAGTGGGCGGCCGTTTTCAAAGACACCGGTTTCAAAGGCGTAATCCTCACGTGCAAACATCACGATGGCTTCTGCCTATGGCCTAGCCAACACACAACGCATTCCGTAAAAAATAGCCCGTGGCAAAATGGCCGGGGCGATGTGGTACGCGCATTGGCCGATGCCTGCCGCGACGCAGGGCTGGAGTTTGGGATTTACGTTTCTCCGTGGGATCGCAACCAGGCCAACTACGGCACCCCTGCATATGTGGATTACTACCGCGACCAACTCACCGAGTTATTTCAAAAATACGGCCCCATGTTCGAAATGTGGTTCGATGGCGCCAACGGGGGCGATGGATTTTATGGCGGTGCCCGCGAAAAAAGAAAGATTGACGGAGCGAGCTATTATGATTGGCCGGCCACGCTCGATCTCGTACGCAGTTTTAATCCCCACGTGATCTTTTTTAGCGATGCAGGCCCCGGGGTTCGTTGGGTAGGCAACGAAAAAGGAATTGCGGGCGAAACAAATTGGAACACCATTACCCCCGACACACTCTTTGCGGGTAAGGCCGGTATTGAACAACTGCTCAGCACCGGCCACGAAGGTGGCACGCATTGGATTCCGGCCGAAACCGATGTTTCAATCCGGCCGGGTTGGTTTTACCACGCCCGAGAAGATTCATTGGTAAAAACACCGGAGCAGTTATTCAACCTTTACCTCACGTCCGTGGGCCGCGGCTCTACGCTGTTGCTGAATGTGCCGCCCGACCGGCGCGGACTGATTCACGAAAACGATGTGGCTGCCCTGCGGGGATTCCGGGCGTTGCTAAATGAACGGTTTGCGCATGACCTCGCCCGCGAGGCCACGATCCGTGCAGACCAGCACCGCGGTAATGCGGTGGAGTTCAGCCCTGGCCAGTTGATCGATGGAAATCCGGACACGTATTGGGCGACCAACGATGAGGTGATTTCGGCTTCTGTTGAACTGCAATGGCCCGCGGAAAAGACCATCCGCTACGTGCACCTTCAAGAAGCCATTGCCTTGGGCCAGCGGGTACGAAGTTGGCAGGTAGAGATCTTCAAGAACGGCACATGGGTGCCCCTTGCCACAGCCACCACCGTGGGGTACAAAAGAATTCTGGATGTGGGCAACCAAACTACTACCCGGCTGCGCATTTCCATCACTGATGCACGTGCGAGCCTCGCGCTGGCGGAACTTTCCGTTTACTAACGAAGTTAACAAGACCGAATCCAAACCGCCAGCAACAAATGGCGTTGGCTTCGTACCTTTGGAACTTCGAAAAACTGTAATCATGCGCATTCTGATCTTTTTGTTGGCCGTGGTGATTTTCTTTGGTTGTACCCCAAAAAATAATGATATGAAAACCGGCCGTTGGCGGGGAGTAATTGAAATGCAACAACGCGAGTTGCCGTTTACGTTTGATGTCGCGAAGGATGCAAACGGCAGTTACACCGTGGAAATCAACAATGCAGAAGAAAAAATTCTGTTGGATGAGGTAACCGTTGCGAACGACTCGGTGCGCATGGTGCTGCACATTTTCGATGCAGAATTGCGCGCCCGCATCGCGGGCAATGAACTTACAGGGAGTTTTGTAAAGAACTATGCCCCTAACGCCACGTTACCTTTTCGGGCCAGGTTTCAGGAAGACTTTCGGTTCGTGCCTGCCAGCCCAGCAGCGTCTGTCGACTTTACCGGCACATATCAAGTTACCTTCTCGCACGATACCGTTGCTTACCCAGCCGTGGGGGTCTTTAAACAAAACGGCAACGTGGTTACCGGCACATTCCTCACACCCACGGGTGATTATCGCTACCTCGAGGGCAATGTGGTAAACGACCAGCTGTTGCTCAGCGCTTTCGATGGAAACCACGCCTTCATTTTCGAGGCGCGTTTCGCTGGCGATTCCCTTCACGGGGATTTCTTGTCGGGCAAAAGCGGCCAGGAAAAATTTGTGGGCGTAAAAAATGCAAATGCGGCGCTGCCGGATGCCGAACACCTCACCTATCTGAAGCCGGGCTACGATCAAATAACATTTCAATTTCCCGGATTGGATGGCGGTTTAATTTCTCCGCAAGACGAACGGTTTAAAAATAAGGTGCTCGTGCTCCAGATCTTCGGCTCGTGGTGCCCCAATTGCATGGACGAAACGAGGTTCCTTGCCGATTGGCACCGCAAGAATTCGGGCCGGGGTGTGGAAGTACTTGGTCTCGCCTACGAGCGCAAAGATGATTTTACCTACGCCAGCGAGCGGGTAAAAAGAATGAAAGAAAAGCTGAATGTGCCTTACGATTTTGTAATAGCAGGCACGAACGACAAGCAAAAAGCAGCCGCCACCTTACCCATGCTCAATCATGTGCTGGCTTTCCCGACTACCATCTTCATTGGTAAGGATGGAAAAGTAAAATATATCCACACCGGTTTTTCAGGGCCAGGCACAGGCGTGTATTACGAGCAATTTGTACAACGATTCAATCAAATCATTAACGAAGCACTGCAACCCGGCGCGTAGCAGCATCACGTAAGTGTCTTCTCAAACACATGAAACGGGTAGTTGTCGGACTTTCGGGCGGTGTAGATTCCAGCGTAGCGGCGTGGCTGCTCAAAGCGCAAGGCTACGAGGTGATTGGCATGTTCATGAAAAACTGGCATGACGACAGCGTAACCATTAGCGATGAATGCCCGTGGCTGGACGACAGCAATGATGCGATGATCGTGGCGCAACATTTAGGTATTCCTTTTCAGGCGATCGACCTGAGCAAAGAATACAAGGAACGCATCGTGGATTACATGTTTGCGGAATACCAGGCCGGGCGCACACCCAACCCGGACGTGCTCTGCAACCGCGAAATCAAATTCGATATCTTTCTACACACTGCACTGAAACTGGGTGCGGATTTCGTTGCTACGGGTCATTACGCGCGCAAGGGCGAGACCATCATAAATGGCAAGCCCGTCTATCGCCTGTTGGCGGGTAAAGACCCCAACAAAGATCAGAGTTACTTTCTGTGCCAGCTCACCCAACAGCAACTTGCCAAGGCACTGTTTCCGGTGGGTGAGTTACTGAAACCGGACGTGCGCACCATCGCAAAAAAAGCAGGATTAGCCACAGCCGAGAAGAAAGACTCGCAAGGGTTGTGTTTTATTGGAAAAGTGCATCTCCCTGATTTTCTGCAACAGCGGCTGGAGCCGAAGAAAGGGAAAGTAATTAACGTGCCGCGTGACGCCGCCGTTTTTCAGCGCACGCTAACCGAAGTTGATTTGAAAGATATCAGCCGCCCGTACAACCTTCAACCTGAACACGGGCGCGTGATTGGAGAGCACACCGGTGCACACTTTTATACCATTGGCCAGCGCCGGGGCCTTAGCCTTGGAGGTTTTGAGGAACCCTTGTTTGTGATCGGCACAGACACCACAGCAAACATCATTTACACCGGCATGGGCGAACAGCACCCGGGGCTATACCGAAAAGCACTCTTCGTGCCCGCGTCCGACACGCATTGGATCCGTGAGGACTTACGCTTGGAGTTGGGGCAATCAAAAAAATATCTTGTGCGCATTCGTTACCGCCAGCCGCTGGAAGCCTGCACGCTGCATCAGCGCGACACAGGTCTTTACCTTGTTTTCGATCGGCCACAGCGCGGCATCACGCCCGGTCAATTTGCCGCTTGGTACGAAGGCGAAGAATTGATTGGTTCGGGGGTTATAAGTTAAAACCCCGAAATCCCACCCGACACGATAAACTTCATCGCGGCCGGGCCGGATACGTTCAACAACCGCACGCGCTCTTTGGACACAACAAAATGGTCGCCTGCCACTGCATACGACTGCGGAAAATATACCACCACCATATCAGGCAGACCTAACGCAGTGAGATCTGACTGCGTGATGAATCCCACCCGGTGAATTTGATTTTCCTGGTTGATGGTAACTAACACCGGCCGATCGAATTTCTTCTTATCGCCTACAAATGCGCCAATCAAATCTTTCATGGATGAGTAGATCAACTTCACCAGCGGTATTCGATTGACGAGTTGATCAAACCAATCGGTAGCGGTTTTTACCGCAAAGTTGGAGGTGAGGTAGCCAAAGATGGTGATCGCTACAAAAATGATGAGAAAGCCCAGCCCCGGATAGGGCAAATTCAATAACCCATCCAACCATGTAAACGACCAAAAGAAAAAATAGCCAGTAGCCACGAGGGGCACAATAAAAAGAGTTCCCCCAAAGAAATAACGCACAATAGATCGAATGATCGGATTCATAAAGCAGAGTTGGTTACTACAAAATTAAAAAGGCTCCCGGCAGGAACCGAGAGCCTTTTGGTGGTTCATGATCACGCACTACAAAGAGAAACCCAGGAAGCTCAGGAATCCCAAAGACATAAGTCCTACCAGAATGAACGTGATTCCCAATCCCCGCAAGGGCGCAGGAACATTGGAGTACTTCATTTTCTCACGCACACCTGCCAGGGCAACAATAGCCAGCATCCAGCCAATTCCGGAACCAAAACCGAACACCGTTGCCTCAGTGAGGTTATACGGACGCCCCACCATAAACAAAGCCGCCCCAAGTACCGAACAATTTACTGCGATCAATGGCAAGAAGATACCCAGCGTGCCGTATAAGGCGGGAGAAAACTTCTCCACCACCATTTCAGTAAGCTGCACAATCGCGGCAATGACCGAAATGAAAACGATGAACTGCAAGAAATTCAGATCGATGTTCGCAAAATCCGGACCCAACCATGCCAAAGCACCGGGCACCAATACTTTGTTTTGGATAATCCAATTAATGGGCACCGTTACGCCCAACACAAAAATTACTGCAATACCCAAACCAAAAGCCGTTTTTACCTTTTTGGAGATGGCCAGAAAGGAGCACATGCCCAGAAAGTAGGCGAAGATCATGTTGTCAATGAAGATCGACCGAATGCCAATATTTATCAGATTTTCCATGTGCAGTTGATTAATGAGCCTCGCGATAGCCGTTGAGTGAACGTTGTACCCAAATGATGACGCCTAGCAAAATACATGCTCCCGCGGGCAACAGCATCAAACCATTTCCCTGATAGTTTAGCCCAATGGCTTCAAAGACTTTAAATCCAAAAATGGCTCCACTGCCAAACAGTTCACGGAACAACGCAATGATCATCAGGATCATTCCATAGCCCAAGCCATTGCCCACGCCATCCAGGAAAGAAGGCCACGGTTTATTGCCCATAGCAAATGCTTCCAGGCGGCCCATCACAATACAGTTGGTGATGATCAAGCCAACAAAAACGGACAACTGTTTCGAAACATCGTAGACGTAGGCCTTGAGGATCTGATCCACCAGAATTACCCACAACGATACGATGGCAAGCTGTACAATGATGCGAATCCGCGAAGGGATGGAGTTCCGCATCATCGAAATCACCACGTTAGATGCGGCTGTTACCACGGTTAACCCGATGGACATCACAAGCGCCGGTTTCATTTGCGTAGTAACGGCCAGCGCGGAGCATACCCCCAACACCTGCACCGTAATCGGATTATCGATATCCAACGGATTCGACACGAGCTTCTTATTCTTTTTCGAGAAGAGCGGCTCCGACTTCTTCTCTACCTGTTCTACCACGGCTGCTTCTGTACTCATGTGTTATTCGTTTAAAGCGATTGGTTTCTTCTGAAGATATTTTTGATAGCACCCTAAATACTCCTGCAACATGTTGTTAACGCCCTTGGCGGTAAGGGTCGCTCCAGACATTCCATCTACTTTATGGGTATCGTTAGAGTAGTCTTTTCCTTCCCCTTTCTGCATCACCACCGACATTAACTGACCATTGTTGAAGACCGTTTTTTCTCTGTAGCGTTCTTGTATTTCGGAAGATGAAATTCGCGCACCCAAACCCGGGGTTTCGCCCACGTGGCCGAAGCTTACACCACGAACCGTGTTAAAATCTTCTTTCAGCGCTAGAAAACCGAAGATATTGTTCCAAAGTCCGTAGCCATAAACTGGCAACACCACCGACTCAACCACGCTGGAATCCGTAGCGCTAAGCACCTCGTACACGGGTAACAAGCGCTCTTCAGGTTTCTTTTTGTACTCGGCTGCCACCACCACATCTTTGGGTGTAAGACCTGGCTTCACGTTGCCATTCACATCAATCACAAAGGGTCGAATGCGTTGAGCATAGAGCT
>JBIIVI010000105.1:0-11030 GCA_044339555.1 Cyclobacteriaceae bacterium
CACACAGCCAAAGGCGTGGACTATTGGGTGGTGATGGGCACCACGGGCGAATCGGCCACGCTCTCGAAGGCCGAGAAAAAAGAAGTGCTGCGCTTCGTGTTGGCCAACAACCCGCGCAAGTTGCCCGTTGTGTACGGTATTGGCGGGAACGACACCGCGCACGTGGTGGAAGAACTTAGCACCACGGATGTTAGTGGCGTAACGGCCATCCTATCGGTAAGTCCGTACTACAACAAGCCATCGCAGGAAGGCATTTATCGCCATTTTGTTGAGGTAGCGGATGCGAGTCCGCTGCCCATCATCTTGTACAATGTTCCCGGCCGCACCGCCTCGAATCTAACTGTGGCCACGACCCTGCGGTTGGCACAGCACAAAAACATTGTAGGCATTAAAGAAGCTTCCAGCAATCTGGAACAATGCATGGCCATCGCGCGAAGCAAACCGGCCGGATTTCTATTGATTTCGGGCGATGATCTCCTTACTGTGCCGCTTTATTCCATTGGGGCTGTTGGTGTGATCTCCGTACTGGCCAATGCCTACCCGCAAACGTTTCGCAAAATGACAGTGGCCGCGGCCCAAGGCAACTTCAGTCAAGCGAGTAAGGCAGCCTTCACATTCATTGATGTTAACGGGCCGATGTACGAGGAAAGCAACCCCGTAGGCATCAAAGCCTTGTTGGCAGAACTCGGCATTTGCCAACCGCATGTACGGCTGCCACTGGTGACTGCTTCGCCAGGTTTACGCAAAAAGATCAAAGCGCTGGTTGGTCGACCATCCCAACAATAAAAAAGCAGGCCACCTGGTTGGGTAGCCTGCCTTTCGTTTTCAATCCAGAATCGAACTATGATTCCTTCTGCTTCATGTCTTGAATCTCTACACGAATCTCCTGGGCCAGATTCTTCAAATCCTGCATGCCTTTGCGCACTCGGGTGCCCGCAGCGCTGTTTTGTTTGCTATAAAACTTGTCCACATCGGGTTCCAACGAGGCCAGTAACGCCTTCAATTCTTCGAATTTTTTCATGTTATAAGGGTTTGTAATCTGTTTCGTAAAGCCAAATTATATAAAAACCCTTGAAAATAAACAAAAAAAGGGTTTTTTTAAACCCCTTTTGTTACCGCTACCAGTTCTTCCTGCTTGTAGAACCCATTATCCAGCTTGGTTTTCAGGGCACTAAAGGTTTCCAGCGTGCGTTGCACATCCTCCAATGAGTGAGCCGCGGTTGGGATAATGCGGAACATGATTACATCTTTTGGCACCACGGGGTAAATCACCACAGAGCAGAAGATATCATAGTTTTCGCGCAGATCCATCGACATGTTGGCCGCCTCGCCCACCCCGCCTTTGAAGAGCACCGGCGTTACCATGGACGTAGTAGTGCCCAGGTTGAAGCCGCGTTCGCGCAACCCGTTCTGGATGGCACGCACGATCGTCCACAGTCTTTCGCGCAAGGCCGGTTGGGTGCGGAGTAGCTCCAGGCGCTTCAACGCACCAATCACCAACGGCATCGGCATGCTCTTCGCATAGATCTGCGAGCGCACGCTGTAGCGCAGGTACTTCAAAATTTTCTTGTCGCCCGCCACGAAGGCACCAATGCTGGCCATCGACTTCGCAAACGTTGAAAAATACAAGTCGATCTGATCCTGCACACCTTGTGCCTCACCCGTGCCGGCTCCCGTAGGGCCCATGCAGCCAAAGCCGTGGGCGTCATCCACAAACAAGCGGAAGTTGTATTTCTTTTTCAATTCAACCACGCCCTTCAGGTTCCCCTGATTGCCCGACATGCCAAACACCCCTTCGGTAATCACCAGAATACCACCACCCGTTTCGTTAGCTAGTTTGGTGGCGCGTTGCAATTGCTTTTCCAGACTCTCCATGTCGTTGTGGCCATACACAAAGCGCTTGCCCATGTGCAAACGCACGCCATCAATAATACACGCATGCGACTCTGCATCGTACACAATCACATCCTTCCGGTCTACCAACGCATCAATAATCGACACCACACCTTGGTAGCCGAAGTTCAGCAGCATCACATCTTCCTTCTGCACAAAAGCAGCCAGTTCTTTCTCTAGCCGCAGGTGGTTTACCGAGTTGCCACTCATCATGCGCGCACCCATCGGGTACGCCATACCGTATTGGGCGGCAGAGTCAGCATCGGCCTTGCGCACCTCCGGATGGTTGGCCAGTCCCAGGTAATTGTTCAAACTCCAGTTCAACACCTTCTTGCCGTTAAAGGTCATGTGAGGACCAATCTCACCCTCCAACTTGGGGAAGAAGAAATAATCGTCTGGTAAGTGCGAGTATTTGGCCAGCGGCCCGGCCTCCATACGGAGCTTTTCGAATAAATCAACCATGGTACGTGTTGTTTCTGTTAAAATTGGCGCAAAAATAGCATAAATGCCGGTCTTCTGGTGGTTGCCGCACCATCCCAAAAACAAGTTTAAATCGTAATTGGTGTAGCCGTGAGTAATAACTCGCTCCAGCTATTCAAATATTCCAAATCTCTCCGTCCAAACGATTGCAGAAGATGGCTTGGCGGCATCCCCGGTTGCCCCCGCCAACTGCCCTCGCCACCGGGGTCGCGCTTTCCGCTCTTACTCCTCGTGGCGCGAGGCGCACCCCTGCGGGGTAACCGCTGCAATCGCTTGCCGGAAGTTCGCAAAAAACAAAAGTGGTTTGCCCCTTTAGTCGCGTGTTCTTAAACACTGTCAAAAGTCATGCTTTCCGGCCGCTAGAATGCTTTATATTGAGCGATCATTTTTTACTTCGATGCCTAAAATTCATAAACTTTTGGTAGCCAATCGTGGCGAGATCGCTTTGCGCATCATGCGCAGCGCCCGCGAACTTGGCATTGCTACAGTTGCTGTCTACAGCGAAGCAGACCGGCAGGCGCTGCACGTGCGTTTTGCAGATGAAGCCATCTGTATCGGCCCGCCCCCCTCTTCGCAATCCTATCTGGTGATGGAAAAAATCATTGCTGCCGCCAAGCAGACAGGTGCAGACGCCATCCATCCCGGCTACGGCTTCCTTTCCGAAAACGAAGACTTCTCCCGGCTGGTCACGGAATCGGGTCTCATCTTTGTTGGCCCGTCTGCGCATTCCATCGAACTCATGGGCAGTAAGCTGGCAGCCAAAGCGGCCGCAGCCAGTTTCAACGTTCCGCTGGTGCCCGGCACTTCCGAGCCCATCAGCGACGTAGCAGCCGCCAAAAAAATTGCAAAAGAAATCGGTTACCCGGTGCTGATTAAAGCCAGTGCCGGTGGCGGTGGAAAAGGGATGCGCATCGTGGACCGCGAAGCAGATTTTCAAGAACAAATGGAACGCGCCATCAGCGAAGCCACTTCTGCATTTGGCGATGGCTCGGTCTTCATCGAAAAATATGTAACTGAACCGCGCCACATCGAGTTCCAGATTTTTGGCGACCAGCACGGCAATGTCGTCTACCTGTTCGATCGCGAATGCTCCATCCAACGGCGGCACCAAAAAGTAATTGAGGAAGCACCTTCGTCCATTCTCACGCCCGAGCTACGGAAACAAATGGGCGAAGCAGCGGTAGCGGTTGCCAAGTCGGCCAAGTACTACAATGCCGGCACGGTGGAATTCATCATGGACGCCAGCAAGAATTTCTACTTCCTGGAAATGAACACACGCCTGCAGGTAGAACACCCGGTAACAGAAATGATTACCGGTTTGGATTTAGTGAAACTGCAAATTGCCATTGCCGAAGGCGAGAAGCTGCCGTTTAAGCAAGAAGACTTGTCCATCCACGGCCATGCCATCGAAGTGCGCGTGTATGCGGAAGATCCGGCCAACAACTTTTTGCCCGACATCGGCACGCTGAAAACCTACAAGCGCCCGCAAGGTCACGGTATTCGCGTGGACGATGGCTTCGAAGAGGGCATGTCTATCCCGTTCTACTACGATCCGATGATCGCCAAAATGATCACGCACGATGAGACCCGCGAGCGGGCTATCGAGAAGATGATCCGCGCCATCGATGAATACGAAATCACTGGCCTGGAAACTACGCTGGGCTTTTGCAAGTATGTGATGCAGCACGAAGCCTTCCGCTCGGGCAACTTCAACACGAAGTTCGTGGAGCTGTACTTCACACCCGATGTGTTAAAGAGCCAACCCAAACCGGATGAGCAACTACTGGCCGCTGTATTGGCGGCCAAGTTAAGCGGTCAACGCTCAGCCGCGGTCGCCCCCACAGCTACTACAACACGGCCGGTAAGCAAGTGGCGAAAAAACCGTGTGCATGGCTGAGATTCGTCCGCTGCGGGCGTGGCGCTATAATACCGCGTTAGAAGAACATATTGAAGACCTTACCTCGCCCCTGTTCGATGTTGTGTCGGACAGGCAGCGAAAGGCGCTGTACCACCAACCCTTTAACTCTATTCATTTGTCGGTGCCCCAGGCGCCCGACCCGGCTACGGCCGCCCGCGAGTTGTTGCTACAATGGAAACAAAGCGGTGTGCTTGTTCAAGACCGGATTCCCGGCATATATGTGTATTACCAATACTTTAAGCTGCCGGGCGACACCCGCCAGTATTGCCGCAAAGGTTTTGTTTGCCACATTCGTGCCTACGATTGGAACGAGCAGGTAATCCTGCGGCACGAGAACACGATCCCCAAAGCCGTGAACGATCGGATCGAATTACTGCGGAAAACCCAGCTGCACGTAAGCCCCACCCACGGGCTATACACAGACACCACGTTTGAGTTGGAAAAGTGGATGGACGAAGCCATTGCCTTTCCTTTGTTGGAAACCGAAGACTACCAGGGCGTGCGCGATGTGCTGGCAGTGATTCACGATGCGCAGGTAATCAAAAGGTTTCTGGCGGTCATCCGCGACAAGCAAATCATTCTGGCCGATGGCCATCACCGCTACGAAAGCTCGCTGGTGCTCAAACACGAAATGCAACGCGCCAATCCCAATCACACCGGAAACGAGGGCTACAATTTCCATCTCATGTACCTCACCAACACCGAGGCGGGCGATTTCAAGATTCTACCCACACACCGGTTGATCTCTGGTTTGAAACACTTACAGGAGGACGAGGTGATCCAGCAACTCAAGGCCGACTTCGATATAAAACCAGTGGAAGACGCGGAGAACATTCCGGAAATCATCGCAGGCAAGAAATGGACATTTGGGTTATTGTTTCGCGACTCTGCTTATAAGATTCGCCTGCGGCCGGAAGTGTTTCCCAGTTTGCGGTGGCATTTTCCCTTGGAAGTAAACGAACTCGACCTCACCGTCCTCCATTACTTCATCATCGAAAAAGTGTTGGGCATTGCGGGTAAAGACCAACGCGCAAGTGAGCATATCCACTTCGATCGCAGCTTCAGCGACTGCCTGGCCAAGGTAATCCGGGGCGAAGCACAGCTGGCGGTGGTAACGCAGGAAGTATCGATTGAAGAAGTACAAAAAGTGTGCGCCAGCGGTGCCACCATGCCGCAGAAGTCCACCTACTTCTATCCGAAGGTGATTTGTGGTTTTTTATTTAGCTCCATTCAAGAAGATGAATTTGAAACGCCCGCTTATTCTCGCTTCTAGTTCCCCACGCAGACAGCACCTTTTGCGCGAATCCGGTTTCGAATTTGTGATCCGGCCCTCACACCTGGACGAAACGTTTCCGGCCGACATGCCCGTAGAACAGGTAGCTGCTCATTTAGCGGAAAGAAAAGCAAGTAGTTTGGCGGACGGACTTCACGAGGAAATCGTACTCGCGTCCGACACAGTGGTGATCGTTGACCAAACCATCCTAAACAAACCTGCCGATCGTGCCGAGGCCATCGCTATGTTGCAACGACTCAGCGGCCGAACCCACCGCGTGATTACAGCCGTGTGCCTCTTAAGTCGCGAGAAGAAGGACGTCTTTCAGGATGAGACACACGTTACGTTCATGGAGCTGTCGCTTGCTGAGATCGAACACTACATCGACACACACCAGCCCTACGACAAAGCGGGTGCCTACGGTGCGCAAGATTGGATTGGAATGGTGGCCATTACCCGGATCGAAGGCTCCTACTTTACCGTAATGGGCCTCCCGATGCACCTGGTCTATCAACACCTGCAAGCCTTCTGATGCGCAAGTTCTGGCGCCTGCTAACAAACCACGTCCGACAGGACTTTCACCGGGGCTACTACCTGGCGGTTTTTTTGTTTCTGCTGGTCGGCATCTTGGGCAACTACGTTTTCAAGTTCGATCAAACGGTAGTAGACCGCGCCATTAGTTGGAAACGAATTGCCTGGCAGTTCGCATTATTTGTTGTGGCTTTTTACGTGCCACTGTTCTTGCTGGTGGCGATCAAACGGCCGGCCGACCTGCGGCTTTCGAGATCGTTTTGGCTTCTCTCGCTGACGGGGTTGGGCCTCCTCGCACTAAAGACCGGGTTTCCTTACCTGAGCGAAGTAACGCGGGCGATATTTCCCGAGCCGCAGGTGTTTTCCTGGGCGTATCGCGTTTGTAACAACGCTCTTGGCTTTGTTACGGGTTTAGTGCCGCTGCTCTTACTACATCAACTCACACGCGCGCGCAGTGGATTCTACGGACTGAGTTTAAAAACGTGGGACGCTCGCCCCTACGCGTGGCTGTTGCTGCTGATTGTACCGCTTGTAACGATCGCTTCCTTCGAGCCGGGTTTTCAGGCGTATTACCCGATGTACAAACCCAATCAGGTGGCCGCCACCCTGCACTGGCCCACGTGGGTACCGCCGCTTGTTTATGAACTGGTATATGGCCTTGATTTTATAAATGTGGAGCTGCTCTTTCGCGGCTTTCTGGTGATTGGCTTAAGCCAATACCTTGGCCGAAACGGCGTGTTGTTGATGGCTTGCGCGTATTGTTTTCTGCATTTTGGCAAGCCCTGGGGTGAGTGCGTGAGTTCCGTCTTTGGTGGCTATTTGTTAGGGGTTTTGGCTTTTGAAACCCGGAACATTTGGGGCGGAATTCTGTTGCACATCACACTGGCATGGGGCATGGAACTAGCTGCCTACCTCCAAAAAATGATGCAAGGAACGAGCGTCTAAGCGAGCGCCGCCGCAGGTTGCAACTCGTGATACACCTGCATGAGTTGTTGGGCGATGGCTGCTTTCGAAAACTTTTGGATGTACGTTTTCGATTTCTGTACCCGCGGCTGAATCATTTCCGGGCTGCTCATGATTTCCTCAAGGGTAACTGCCAACTCTTCCGGGTTATTCGGATCCACGTACCAACTCTCAGGGCCACCTGCTTCCGGAAAAACACCGCCCCGGGTGGTCACCACCGGAACTCCGGAGGCCATTGCTTCTACGATGGGAATCCCAAAACCTTCGAAGCGCGAAGGGTAAACAAATGCCCGCGCTAATTGATAAATGGCAGGAAGATCGCTGTAGTCAACTTTCAAGAATCGCACCCATCGCTGTAAACCAAATCGCGTAATCAATTCGTCCAGCACCGGCTGATAACGGGCGGTCGGACGCCCCACCAACACCAACGGCACACGGTACTTCATGGCCGCCAGAGCTTTCAAAATCAGTGCGGCATTTTTGCGCTCCTCCAACGTGCCCACCATCAGCAAATAATCCGATGGTAGTTGGTACTTGACTTTAATCGCTGCCAAGTCCTCCGCTGAAATTGTCTGATAAAACGCTTCGTGACAACCCTGATACACCACCCGAATCCGCGCTGCCTCCACCCCCATTCGTTCCTGCAAGTCGCGCGATGTCTGCTCACTGATCGCCACGATCACATCCGCCACCCGGCACACGTGCTGCATCTTGGCTTTATAAATGGTGCGATCCAAAACCGGATACAGCTGTGGATAGCGCAAAAAAATCAAATCATGAACCGTGCATACGAACGGGATCCCCACTGGCTTTCGTAACGGAAGCTCGTTACTCAACCCATGAAACACGTTTGCACCTACCTGCTTGGCCACGTGCCCCAACGCCACCGAACGCCAATAACTTTTTAGAAGCGTACCGGCAGCCGGAGTATGAACCCGATAAGGCGACTGCTGAAAGACGCTTGTCTCGGGTGTAATTTTTAGTGAGGGAGTAAAAAGCAGATACTCATGCTGAGGAAAAGTTTCGTGCAAAGCACCTACAACAAACCGGCTGTAATTGCCCAGACCGGTAAAGTTGTTGAACAGCCGCTTCGCATCAAATCCTATCTTCACTTCGGCCTCGTAGTTTGGTACCGCGCCAGGCTCGCTTCCACAATCGCCAGCGCTTGTTGCTTGGGGAGAAATTCTTCCACCAACACTTTCTTCTTTTCCAGGGTTTTATAGTTCTCAAAAAAGTGCTTGAGCTCCGCCCTCAGGTAATCCGGCACCTCATTTACATCGGCAATCTGACTCACACTGGCATCCTGAAGTGCTACCGCAATAATTTTATCGTCTGCTTTGCCGCGGTCGATCATCTGCATCACGCCAATCACCCGGCAGGGAATCAAACAACCGGGCACCACTTCCACCTGCGTGAGCACCACGATATCAAGCGGATCGCCATCTTCGCCCAGGGTTTGCGGAATAAACCCGTAGTTTAAAGGGTAGTACATGGAGGCATAAATAACCCGATCGAGTTTGATCAACCCACTGGCTTTGTCGATTTCGTACTTCGCTTTCGACCCTCGCGGAATTTCGATAAACGCGTTTAGCCATTCGGGCGGCTGATCTCCGGAAGATACTTCGTGCCAGGGGTGTTGAATCATGGCATCAAGGTAAAAAAAGAAGCCCGGCTTTGCGGCCGGGCTTCGGGATATTTTATTGGTACGCTTACTTCTTGTCAGCAGCGCCCTTCTTCTCGTCTTTCTTTTTGGTCTCGGCAATCTTATCGCCATCTTTCAAGCGTTTGGAGACCACCAGAAATGGCCCGGTGATCACCTGGGTACTATCGCTAATACCTTTGGTGATTTCGATGTTGTCGTAATCGCTGATGCCCGTTTCCACTTCAATCATCTTGGCTACGCCGGCTTCGTTCACGAAAACTACCGTGCGGGCCTTCTTTTCTTCCTTTTTCTTCTCGTTCGCATTCGTTACCACTGGTCTGCGGTTGTCGTTGTCGGCCTCCACCTTTACTTCACCATCGGCTTCGCGTGTAGTCACGGCTGCCAATGGCACCGACAACACATTGTCTTTGCGGGTGGTGATCACTTCCACACTGGCAGTCATCCCCGGACGGAATGGGTATTTGTTGCCCTGCTCAACCAAATCCTGATACGATGTTGGCAGGATCAAGATTCGCACTTCAAACTCGGTGATCGCATCAGCCGACACCTTATCGCGGGCGGTGTTGGCAATGTTGGTTACAATGCCCTTGAACTTTTTCTCCAACGTAGAGTACGAATCCACATCAATAATCGCGGTATCATTCAGGTGCACCCGTACAATGTCGTTCTCGTTTACGTTTACGCGCACTTCCATTCTGTTTAAATCCGCGATGCGCAGCATCTCCGTACCCTGCATCTGCGCGGTTCCCACTACGCGCTCGCCTTTCTTCACATTCAATTTCGACACGATGCCATTCAACGGGGCCACCACGCTGGTTCTCCGCACGTTTTCGCGGGCTTCGCGCACGGTCGCCTCCGTGCTGGTAACGATGTACCGGGCGGCTTCCAGCGATTGCTTGGCAGCCGACAAATCGTTCTGCGCCACTTTGTAATTTTGCTGTGCCAACTGCCAGTCGGATTCAGAAATTACTTTTTCGTTCCACAACTTTTCCTGCCGCTTGTACTCCTGCTCCGAGCGCAGGTAGGTCGCTTCGGCTCGCGACAAAGCGGCCTTAGATGATTCAACGTTTGCCTTTTGTTGATTGAGCGAAGCCTCACTGCGCTCCAACTGACTCACCTGCTGATCCGGACGGATTTTCACCAACAACTTGCCGGCCAATACCGCATCACCATCTTCCACGTTCAATTCAATAATTTCACCCGACACTTCCGGTGCCAGCTTCACTTCCGTGACCGGCTGAATAGTGCCTGAGGCAGTTACCTTTTCGGTGATGGATACCTTCTTGGCCTTCGCCAGATCCACCTCCAGAAGTTTCTCTTTACCGATCCAGCCTTGTGCGCGGCCCACCATCAAGAAGATGATCAGTACCACCACGGCTCCGATGATATAATAAAGAAGTTTGTTCGATTTCTTTTTTTGCTGCTTTGCCATTACGTGTATAGAATTAAAGAGTAGAAATTATAAATCAATCGGTTTGCCTTCGTAGAAGTCAAGTACTTTCTTTTTGAAGATGAAATCGTATTTTGCGCGCAGCAAATCCGACTTGGCCTGGAACAAATTGTTCTCCGATACCTGGTAATCCACAAAATTGATGGCTCCATTTTCAAAACGCTGCTTGTTCATCCGGTACGCTTCATCGCGGGCGGTGACTTGCTTCGTGGCGGATTGAAATGTTTTGGCAGCTGCCACTGCATCATTATAGGCCGTCTCGACCGTTTGGCGCAGTCGGTTTTCGTTGTCTTGCAACGTAATCACTGCTTGTTGGTTGGTGATAATGGATCGCTGCACGTTGGCGCGGGTGGCAAGACCATTGAAGATGGGAACCTGCAACTGGAAGCTCAACGCTTTACTAACATTATCATTGAACTGATCCGTGCGCGGCTTCTCCGCAAAAACGGCCCGGCCAATCGGAGTCAGCGAAAAAACTGGAGCGTTCGAACCTTGCACTACTCCGATTTGGGGCGGTGGCCCTACTTGCACAAAATCGACCGGCACTTTGAACGCGCTGGAGTAGTTAGTAAACACGTTGCCCACCAGATTTAAACGCGGCATGTAGTTGCCACGACTTGCTTTCAACGCCATCGAGGTGCTGCTGACGCGCAACTGGGCGGCTTTTATTTCGGGCATCGCGTTTTTGGCGATCCCAAAGATGTCCTCCGCATTCTTATCGAGTGCCAGTTGTTCCACCATTTCGATGGAGGGTACTTCCACATCCATGGGTGTGGTGCCTGGTAATTGAAGGGCCTGCTTGAGTTGCAGGAGCGATAAATTCAATGCATTCTCACGGTTCACGAGATTCAGCTCGTTG
>JBIIVI010000391.1:0-2556 GCA_044339555.1 Cyclobacteriaceae bacterium
GGTACTTTGAAGTTTTCAACCACTCCTTCCATGCTTGTTCCGACTCTTTCGTGAGTAAGTCTTCTTTTTGAAAGCCCTGCGCCAGTGCAAACTGTTCCGCGCCTACGCCGGCCAGCATCACGTGCGGAGTTTTTTCCATCACCAACCGCGCAATTGAGATGACATGTTTGAAACCTTGTACAAAAACCACAGCTCCACAGTTGCCCTTTTCGTCCATAATGCAGGCATCCAGTGTTACGCGACCTTCGCGGTCGGGCAAGCCACCATAGCCCACCGAATTGTCTTTGGGGTCAGCTTCGGGAATGCGCGCCCCGGCCTCCACGGCATCCAGTGCACGGCCTTGCTTTTCAAGAATCGCCCAGGCAGCCTCGTTGGCTTTGAAATTGTTCCATGTGCTGATGACAATGGGTCGCCCCGCAAGCGGGTCGTAGGCCATTGCCGGCCATCCCGCGAAAGCGGTAGCGGCGGCTGCGGTGGTCTTTAAAAATTTTCTACGTGAAGCCATGTTAATCGATAATTCTCCGCGCGAGGCGGAAACGTTTGTTGTAATAGTCGGAGAAAAGATTGGTTTCCACAACGCCCAGTGTCGTGGAGGCGTGAATGAATTTTATGTTTTGTGCGGAAGCACGTTCGGTAACAATGCCCACGTGTGTGATCTCGCGTTTCTTCTTGCCGGTTGCAAAGAACACCAGGTCGCCTGGCACCACTTCTTTGTGTTTGATTTTCTCGCCTACGGTAGATTGTTCGGCTGCCTGCCGCGGCAAGCTGATGTTGATCGCTCGAAATGCGTGCGTGGTCAGGGCGGAACAATCCAAGCCGGATCGGGTGGTGCCGCCATATTTGTAGGGTGTTCCGGTAAAACTTCGGGCGGTTTGGATGACCGCACTTACTTGCTTTTCGCGGGCACGTGCTTTACGCGAGGATGAACAGCCGCCGCTGAACAAAACCACCGCCAAACAGAACGCAAGGATCGGTGGGAAATGCGTACTTTTGAGCCAAAAAAAATGATCCTTCACGGATATCAAAGGTAGCGCATTCATGGCACAAGTTAAAGACCTTCCCGCCCCGCCCGTTGCTTCAAAAATCAAACAGGCGATTCCTTTTTTTCAGGAGTTGATTGGCACTTCTCACGTGTTGTTGGATGACAACTCTAAAGAGGATTATGCGCACGACAAAACCGAGGATTACCATTTTATGCCTGCGGTGGTGTTAAAGCCCGGCACGGTAGACGAAGTGGCGCAGATTCTCCGGTACTGCAACGAACACCTGATTCCGGTTACGCCGCGCGGTGCGGGAACCGGCTTGGCGGGAGCCGCCTTGCCCACCCACTTGGGTGTGGTGCTTTCCATGGAACGATTCAATAAAATTCTGAATATTGATGAACTGAATCTTCAGGCTTCCGTAGAGCCTGGAGTGATTACCGAAGTGTTTCAAAACGCAGTAAAAGAAAAGGGCCTGTTTTATCCACCCGATCCGGCCAGCCGTGGTTCGTGTTTCCTCGGCGGCAATCTGGCGCAGAACTCGGGTGGACCAAAAGCAGTGAAGTACGGAGTAACCCGCGACTATGTGTTGAATCTGGAAGTGGTGTTACCCACGGGCGAAGTGATTTGGACCGGCGCTAACGTGTTGAAGAATTCCACGGGCTACAACCTTACGCAGCTCATGTGCGGGAGTGAGGGAACGTTGGGAATTATCACAAAAATTGTTTTCAAGTTACGCGGCCTCCCGCGGAAGAACGTGTTGCTGCTCATCCCGTTTGTCAGTAACGAAGAAGCTTGCCGCGGCATTGCGGCTATTTTTACCGCAGGCATTAGCCCCTCGGGCATGGAGTTCTTTGAGCGCGAAGCGGCTGCCAAAACATTTGAGTACTGCGAGAAGGTGTTGAACAGTCCGGTAACTACCGTGCTTCCAGAAAATATGCACGCCTATTTGTTGTGCGAGTTAGATGGCAACGATGAGGAGGTGTTGATGCGCGATGCCGAACGCGTGATGAATGTGGTGGAGCAATTCCAGAGCGGCGAGATTTTGTTTGCCGATAGCGAAGCACAAAAAGAGGAACTTTGGAAAGTGCGGAAAAATATCTCGCCGGCGGTGAATTGGTTTACGCTCACCAAGTCGGATGACGTGGTGGTGCCACGTGGTAATTTACCGAAGCTGATCTCGGGCATTAAAGAAATTGGCAAGCGTTACGGATTTAACACGGTTTGTTTTGGCCATTTGGGCGATGGCAACCTGCACGTAAATATCCTGAAGGAAAATCTGGACGAAGTGTACTGGAACACCAAGGTAAACGAAGGTATAGGAGAAATTTTTAAACTCACCGTAAGTCTCGGAGGTACCCTTTCGGGCGAGCACGGCATCGGCATTGCGAAGCGCCCCTACATGCCGTTGGCGATGAGTGAGGTAAACCTGAATCTCATGCGCGGTATCAAAAAGGTGTTTGATCCGAACGGAATTTTAAACCCCGGCAAAATTTTCTAACAATCCTTTAAAACGAAGCGAGAGATTCTCTAACATGAACCTCTCGCTTTGTTCCATAGGGGTATTTTTTATTTC
>JBIIVI010000392.1:0-2548 GCA_044339555.1 Cyclobacteriaceae bacterium
ACCAGTCTCAGAAACAAGCTCAAAACCCCCAAATATACGCATTGTGGGAGGAAAGTAACTTGGTAGTTCTGAATTAGCTACGAGCCCCAGCTTCGAGCGGCAAGGCTGGTTAGGCCGTGGGTTGCTAGTTGCTGGATCCTGGAAGCTAGAGGCAGAGGGCTAGAAGAGGGCTAGAAGCTAGAGGCTAGAAGCTTTAGAGGCCAGAAGCTCGAAGCTCGAAGCTAGTGTGCTGAGTAGCCAACAGCGTGTACCCGAAGCGTGCGGCCTGCAGCGACTAATTAGATAGGTCACTGGTTGCTGGTTACTAGAAGCTTGTAGCTCGCAACTCGCAACTACCTCAACCCCACTTTCCATCCCCCCACCAATCGCTCCAAAAATCCGCGCATCTCATGCAATGGCACCATGTTAGGTCCGTCGCTGAGCGCTTTCGCGGGATTCGGATGTGTTTCAATAAAGAAGCCATCTACACCTACTGCTGCGGCCGCGTTGGCCAGATAGGGCGCATACTGGCGATCGCCCCCGCTCTTGCCGCCCATGCCCCCGGGGCGTTGGACACTGTGCGTAACATCAAAGACCACCGGCGTGTATTGCCGCATGATGGGCAGCGACCGGAAATCTACCACCAGATTCCCATAGCCAAACGTCGTACCCCGCTCCGTGAGAAACACATGGGAGTTGCCTTCCTTGCGCACTTTATCCACGGCATATTGCATGTCTTCGGGGGCCATGAACTGCCCCTTCTTTACTTTCACCGGCTTGCCGGTTCTTGCAGCGGCCACCAACAGATCCGTTTGGCGGCAGAGGAAGGCGGGAATCTGCAACACATCTACAACAGAAGCCACGTCTGCACATTGGTATGACTCATGCACATCCGTTACCACAGGTACTTGCAGGTCTTTTTTCACCATGGCCAGAATCTCCAACCCCAGGTCAATGGAAGGACCGCGGTAACTCCCGCCCGAGGTGCGATTGGCCTTATCATATGAAGCTTTGAACACGTAGTCGATGCCGAGATCCCGGCAGATGGCTTTCACGGCGGTTCCGGTCTCCATGCAAATGTCGTAGCTCTCCGCGGCACAGGGGCCCGCAAAGAGTACGAGGCGGTCAGCACCGAGTGTGATGGAAGGCGTAAGTTGAACGGGCGTTGAAAATTTCTCCATGAGCTAATTAAAAGGAGGGCAAAGGTAACAGAAGCTGTTGACTCACGCGCGTTTCACCATCTCCTCCAATTTTCCCTGCGCAGCCAAAATCAAATCCGCTACTTCGCGCACCACGCCCCGGCCTCCGGGCGAAAATGTAATCAAGTCGACCACGGATTTAATGTATAGCGGCGCATCGGCTGGGCACACGGTAAACCCAGCTACCCGAAACACCGGTAAATCGTTGATGTCATCGCCAATATAGGCAACCTGCTTTTTTTTGATTTTATGAAACTCCATGAGTTTCTCAAAAACATTGGCTTTATCAACAATTCCCTGATGGCAAAAATCCAGTTTCAACTCGTTCGCTCGTTTGCTCAAAGCGCCTGATTCCCGTCCGGAGATAATGCCGGTAATAATCCCTGCGCGTTTTACGTGGGCGATAATCTGACCATCCTTTACGTTGAAGGTTTTGATCTCGCGCCCCGTCTCATCGTAAGTAATGCTACCATCGGTAAGCACGCCGTCAACATCAAAAACCAGTGCCTTAATGTCCTGTGCTTTCTTGATGATGGATTTGGGATAGCGCTGGAGGATTTCTTTCACGTGCAGAGTTTCCGTTAACCCTTAATTCGATCCGAAAAGTACACGAATTATAGCATTATCTGAATTTAACTAGTAGAATGCAGGTTGAATTTCAGAACATGAAGAACGTGAAACTTGCTTTCGCCTTGGCCGCTACGTTGGGCCTCGTTTACTTTTTCAACAACGATTGGAATTTTGGCAGCCCGGTGCCGGCATTTGGTAAGTTCCTGAATCCATTTCGGGGGGTGTGGCAAAATGCCGACCGTGGCGCTTACGCGGATGAACGCGTGCGAATTCCCAGCCTCGAGGCGCCTGTGGAAGTAGTGTATGACAGCCTATTGATCCCGCACATTTTTGCCGGCAACGACCGCGACCTGTACCGAACGCTGGGCTATGTCCATGCCCAACACCGGCTGTGGCAGATGGAATTTCAGGTACTGGCTACCGCAGGTCGCCTCAGCGAAATCGTGGGCGATCGTGCCCTTGACTACGACCGCAGCCAGCGCAGACAGGGTTTGTTATGGGGGGCACAGAACGGACTAGCCGCGATGGAAAAAGACCCTCAGATTAAAGAAATTCTAGACGCATACACACAGGGCGTAAATGACTACATCAACCAACTTTCCGAGAAGGACCTGCCGCTGGAGTACAAGCTCCTGAACTACCGCCCCGAACCATGGGACAACCTGAAGATGGCGCTCTTCCTCAAACGCATGTCGCAAACGCTGAACCGGGGCGACAGCGATTTCGAGAACACCAACGCGCTAAACCTCTTTGGCAAAGAAATGATGGACGTGCTGTACCCCGATCGCGAAAGCACAGAT
>JBIIVI010000106.1:0-10933 GCA_044339555.1 Cyclobacteriaceae bacterium
TATAGCCAAACAACGTGCTATCCGGCACGCACGGCAGCATCTGCTGGGCAAAGTGGTAGGCTTTGCCGAAGCTCACCATGTCGGCAATCACAGTGCGATCGTCCAGTCGGGTTTGGTTGATGCGACTATCAACTCCGTACAACAGCATCACGGAGGGCACAATAAACCCCGGGTGGTAGCGCCGCATCATGTAGGCAAACATGTTAGGTTTATAGCGGGCCGTTTCACCCAAGTAGTAATCCAATCCTACGATAATCAGCGTGTCCGACACGAACAGATCGTTTTCAAGGCCGGTGATGACAGTCTTGATTCTAGGAAGGGGCAACTGCGGATAGAAATGGCGCAAGCGGCCGAAGGCCTGCTCAAACTCTTTCTTCAATTCCTGCTCATCACCAAACACCCGATGAGTTTCCATCAACAGCGTGTCGATGTGGGGGTTGCTAAACCGTTGATACAATTCGTTGATGAATGCAGAATCAGAAGGATACTGGGCTCGGGAAAAAAACAGATCGCGGATGTCAGAATGCTGTGATAGAAAATCGATCAATTCCGCTTTTGTTTGAATGGCAGGTAGTTTAGCTCCAAGCGACTCCCACGCAAGTGTTACTGGTGCAACTTCGGGCACATCGCGGCATTCATCTTTATCTTGGCAACTCTGCAGGGTTCCAGCAACTACCAGCACAAAAACCCCAATCCAGGTAAAATTTCTCATGAGGCGCAAAGCAAGGACAGAAACCGCAGATTTCAAAAAACACAATCGATTCCGATGAAATACGTTCCGAATTTACCGGTGCTCGAATCGTACATCCCAAACGTAAAAGGCGGACCTTCGTAAAAAAAGATGAAGGTCATGGCCACCACGTTTTTATCGATTCAAAAAGTAAAAAACATCGCACTGGTGGCACACGACCACAAGAAGAACGACTTGATCGAGTGGGCCCAGTGGAACAAACCCGGACTGCAAACCCACAACGTGTTCGCCACCGGCACTACAGGACGGTTGCTAGAAGAGGTGCTGGAAATGCGCATCACAAAATTTCAGAGCGGGCCACTCGGGGGCGATCAGCAGATTGGTGCGTTCATCACGGAAGGAAAAATAGATTTTCTGATTTTTTTCTGGGATCCGCTCGAACCACAACCCCACGATCCAGACGTGAAAGCCTTGCTGCGCATCGCACTTGTTTGGAATATTCCCACTGCTTGTAACCGCGCCACGGCAGACTTTCTGATTTCATCGATGCTGATGGAACGGCCCTACCAACGGATCGTGCAAGACTTTACTGAATATCACCAGCGAAAAATCTGATCGGCTCGTTCTGCGCTACGAGAGCCTGAAGTACCGGCAAATTGCGATATTTGCCACCCTTCGCTTTTACCATGATCAAGCACATTGCGGTTTCTGGAAACATCGGCAGCGGAAAAACTACGCTGGCCGAAAAGCTCGCCCGTCACTATAATTGGACACCCCTGTACGAGTCGGTAGATCACAATCCGTACCTGCGCGATTTCTACACGGATATGACCCGATGGGCTTTTCACCTGCAAATCTATTTTCTAAACAGTCGGTTTAATCAGGTGCGTACCATCCGCGAAAGCGAAAAAACCATCATTCAGGATCGCACGATTTACGAAGATGCCTACATCTTTGCCGCCAACCTGCACCGCAGCGGCCACATCAGCGATCGCGATTACCAAAGCTATTTGGACATTTTCCATTCGATGATCCATTTTGTGAAACCGCCCGACTTGCTGATTTATTTGAAAGCCGATATCCCTAAACTCGTGCAGCAAATTGCTAAGCGTAACCGCGATTTTGAATACAACATCAAACTGGAGTACCTCAAAACACTCAACGAACACTACGAAAAATGGATCGGCAGTTACAACTCGGGCAAGTTGCTGGTGATTGATGTAAACAACCTTGATTTTGTAGAGCGCGTGGAAGACTTCTCGTTGATCGTTGGAAAAGTAGAATTGGAAATCAATAGCCTTTTTGGCTAGCGTCCGTCATTGGCGCGTCTGGAAAATACGCGCAAAAGCTGCCGAAAGGTTGGTGCGCGCGTACTTTCGTTCAGCCAACTTACGCGCCTGAGTTTGATGGTGAGCGAGTAATTCAGGTTGCTGCCAGAAGGGTTCCAGTTTTTTTACAAACTCCGAGGGCTGGTGCGTATTGACCCACACCCCACAGGACTCCCGCTCAATCTCTTGCCGAATCCACCCACCGAAATTAATCACGATCAGTTTACCTGCTGCCAAACCATCAAAGTACTTGTTAGGTGAACCGGTTTCTAACACGGAAACACTGCGGTAGCTGATCAGAACGGCATCGGTAACGGAAAGCACATCACGTACCTGATCGCGCGGCAGCAGTCCCAGGAACGTTATATTCTTCAGACCCAGTTGCTCAGCTGTTTTTCGTAACCGCGGTTCTTCGGCACCGGCACCGCCTACCAAAAAATGAACTGGCACATCGGCCTTGCGGCAAGCGTTGGCGCACTCCAACAAAAAGTCAAGGCCGTTCGCATAGCCTAACGCACCCAGGTAGCTCACCACAAATTGATTGGCAGTTTGGTATTTTGTTTTGGCAGTTTGGGATTTCGTGCCGGGTTGATAGTAGCCGGTGTCGGCCATGTTCGGCACCAAATGCACGAGGTGCTGTGGCGCCTGCTTTTGTACAGCCGCCTGGATGGCGGGCGACAATGCGACAATCGCTCTGGACTGGTGATAAAAGAATTTTTCGAAGCCCCGCAAGACAACACGCAATATCGGGCTACGAATAAAGCCCAGTTGTATAGGTGCTTCCGGCCACAAATCGCCCACTTCAAAAAAGAAGGGAATCCCATATCGCCATTTGAACCAACAAGCAGGAAGCCCTACCGTAAGCGGTGTAGAAATGGCGTAGCAGAAATCGTAGTCACGAAAGCGTGCACCCACACGCACCGCTCCCCAGGCAAATGCAAGAAAAGCGCGGGTTCGCAGCCAGAAGCTAAATTCGTTTTTGTAAGCAATGGGTAACAACACCAACTCAAATCCCTCGGCCGTGCGCGTGCGACTTGTACTTTTTTGAGAATGCGTGCCCAACACCGTTACCTCATAGCCCGCGGCCACGAGTGCCGTGGCGAGGTAGTACGAGCGAATCGCGCCTCCTGCCGTGGGCGCGTTGTAATGTTGGTGAAGAATCAGGATTTTCACGATGCAAAGAAAATGCGTTGCCTCGTAAAACAAGCCCGGCGCTCCAGATTTATGTGGCTCCCGTTAAAAGTGATTGTCTAAGCCTTGGCTCTTCCAAATTGTTTTTATCTTGTTGCAAAAGAAAAGCATGTGAAATGCCCATCAGCAAAGCGGACGAAACGGAATAACAATCTGGTGGAGTATTCTGAGCGACTGTAACAACAAAATGGTAAAAGATGAAAAAACAACTCTTCGGATGTTTATATCTGTGCCTGGCCGTTCACTTAGCCAGTGCGCAACCACAAGCACTCTTCAACGGCCGGGATCTTTCTGGCTGGACCGTTTACGGCACTGAAAAGTGGCTGGTGCAAGCGGGTGAGTTGATTTGCGAAAGCGGGCCCGACAAAGAATACGGCTATCTGACCACCGATCGATCGTTTAAAGACTTTCAGCTATCGGTAGATTTTTTTCAGGAATCCAACGGCAATAGCGGGGTGTTCTTTCATTCCTCGCTCGATGGCACCCGAATCACCGGCTGGCAAGCCGAGGTAGCTCCGGCCGGGTTCCATACCGGTGGCATTTACGAGTCGTACGGGCGCGGTTGGTTAATTAAGCCGGACCCCGCAAAAGAGAAAGTGTTGAAGTCCAACTCATGGAATACGCTAGTGGTGGAAGTAAGCGGCAGTCGTGTGCAGACATGGCTCAATGGGGAGCCCATGATTGACCTCACGGATGAGAAAATCGGCGGCAGCACCGGAAAGATTGCTCTCCAGATTCACGATGGCGGAGGTGTGCGGGTGCGCTGGAAAAATTTACTGATCACCGAGCGCTAGTGGCCCGTAAAGGGCACGCTGCGCGAGTAGCTAAGAATGTTCAGCACGGTAGTGGCCGAGGGCTCAAGGGCCGCTTCGTCTAACTGCTGCTTCATCTGTTGCAACTCCTGCAGCTTGGTGCGCAGGTCGGTATCGCAAAGCAGGGCGTTGCTAATCTCTTGACTTTCTTCGTCCGTGGTCTCTTGGTAAAGAAAGCGGATCAAATCGTTCTGGGTAAAAGTTTTTATCATAGGCGGATGGTTGCGTGACCATTTTTTTTCTCAGATTAATCAGTGCATACCGCATTCTCCCCAGCGCTGTATTGATGCTCACCCCCGTACGGTCGGCAATTTCTTGAAAGCTCATGTTCATATAATGACGCATGATCAACACTTGTTTCTGCTCAGTGGGTAATTCCCTTACCAGTTCGCGCAGGCGCGTACGCGCGTCTTGCTTAAGCTGTTTGGCTTCGAACGACTCCTCTGCGAATTGCATCGAATCAAACACTCGGCTGCCGTCTTCCAACACTACCTCTGGATACCGTCTGTCCCTACGGAAGTAGTCAATCGCCAGATTGTGTGCAATCCGGCTTAGCCAGGGAAGAAATTTACCCTCTTCATTGTAACGCCCACCCTTGATGGTGTGAACTGCCTTGATAAAAGTATCTTGCAGCAAGTCCTCCGCCACATAGCGGTCTTTTACAATCAAATAAATAGCCGAGTATATTTTCGACTTGTGTCGGTAAAGTAGCATTTCGAACGCCTCCTCATTACCTTGTTGATAAAGCGACACTAACTCACGGTCACTACATCTGCTGTTTATCATTCGGTTGCACGTTTAAGTAACGTAGAGGTACGGGTCGATAGTACTGGGTTAGGTTCGAAAATTTGTTTTGAGGATTGAAAAGTAGAAAGTTTTCTTTTCCGAGCAAAAAATTTTGAAAAAATCTTGCCTTACACATGTTTTCTTTTGCTATTTGTCGCGATTTTTTTCACAAGCGTATATGGCTGTAAGCAAAAAACGCGTTATAAAGAGTTTTGAGAACCTGAACGAGGAGTTGAAGGAGTTGTTGCGCAAGCAATACCCCAACGGCTACGAGGCGAGCATTACCCGAATCAAAAACGCTAAGAATGAACCCATCTTTGTATTTCCGTTGGAAACGGATGATTCGGTTTTCCTCGTAAAGATTCCCGTCACCAAAAACAGTGATGGCGAATACGACCTTGAAAAGAACGAGCGCGAGGAGTTCGACAACAATGCCGAACCAGACGATGACTTCAACAACAATAACGATGACGATTACGATAACAACGAGAGTAGCGACTACGATGAGGAAGGCGGCGGTGGCAAACGAAATCGGGAGGCTAGCTACGATCCCGACTTTGATGGTTAACCAACTACCTTAGTTCAAGATCTTTGCACCATCCCCGCGGATGGTGCTTTTTTTCGGGTCAGCGCGTGCTGAATTTGTACCTTTGCCACCTTTGATACCTTGAAACAGCCTGATTTCGATTCCCTCGACCCAAAAGCGTTCATTCTTATTAAACGCGCCCGGGTAAACAACTTGAAAAATCTGAGCGTGGCAATCCCGCGCAACAAATTGGTGGTCATTACGGGCGTATCCGGCTCAGGCAAATCCTCGCTGGCGTTTGATACGTTGTTTGCTGAAGGGCAACGCATGTACGTAGAGAGCCTGAGTTCTTACGCCCGTCAGTTTCTGGGGCGTATGGAGAAGCCAGAAGTTGACTACATCAAAGGAGTTTCTCCAGCCATTGCGATCGAACAAAAAGTGAACACCCGCAACCCGCGATCCACCGTTGGCACTACCACTGAGATTTACGACTACCTGAAATTGCTGTTCGCCCGCATCGGCAAAACCTACTCGCCCATCAGTGGACAGGAAGTGAAACGCGACTCTGTCACGGATGTAGTGAATTTCATTCAATCGCAAACCAACGGCACCCGCATCATGGTGGCCTGCCCGCTGGCGTTGGGCAAAGGGAAAAAACTGGCCGATGAGTTAAACCTGTTGCTCAGCAAAGGTTTTGCACGCATTTTGGTGAATGGCGAGGTGCAGTTCATTGAAGAAGTGTTAGCGGCAAAACCCAAGGCCAATCGGACAAAAGAGAAATCGGAATTGCTCTACGAAGTATTGATTGACCGGGCCGCCGCCAACAAAGACGATGAGGACCTGACTTTCCGCTTGGGCGACTCCGTGCAGACCGCGTTTTATGAAGGCCACGGAAAATGCATGGTGTATGTACAATCTGGCGACACATTTCAGTCGCACGCCTTTTCCGATCGCTTCGAGTTGGACGGAATGGCGTTTACGGAACCCTCCGTTAACTTCTTTTCTTTTAACAACCCCTATGGGGCTTGTCAGACATGTGAGGGTTTTGGCAAAGTATTGGGAATTGATGAGGATTTGGTTGTCCCGGACAAAGGTTTGTCGGTTTACGAAGGCGCTATTGCCCCATGGCGGGGCGAAGTGATGAGCGAATGGCTAAAGCCACTGCTAAAGAATGGGATCAAATTCGATTTCCCGATTCATCGCCCATATGCGGAGTTAACGCCTGCGCAAAAGAAATTACTCTGGACCGGCAACGAGTACTTCGATGGGTTGAACGATTTCTTTAAGCACCTGGAATCGAAGCTGCACAAAATTCAGTACCGCGTGATGCTGTCGCGCTTTCGCGGAAGAACCTCCTGTCCCGACTGCCAGGGAACGCGTCTGCGCAAAGATGCAGGCTTTGTAAAGATTCAGGGTACCAGTATCATTGATCTGGTGCTATTGCCCATTGAAGAGGCTTATGTGTATTTTCAAAACCTGAAATTGCCGGATTATGAACAGAAAGTAGCGCAGCGGCTGCTTACAGAAATTAGCTTCCGGCTCGAATATCTGCAAAAAGTAGGTTTAGGTTATCTCACGCTCAACCGCCTCACGAACACACTTTCCGGCGGCGAGTTTCAGCGCATCAAATTGGCCACATCGCTGGGAAGTGCGTTGGTGGGTTCGATGTACATCATGGATGAGCCCAGCATCGGGTTGCACCCCAAGGACACCGAACGAATGGTGGAGGTCTTACAATCGTTGCGCGATCTCGGCAACACCGTGATTGTGGTGGAACATGAAGAAGAAATCATGCGGGCTGCCGACCAGATCATTGATATTGGTCCTGATGCGGGTCAGCATGGTGGGAACTTGGTGTTTCAAGGTTCTATTCACGAGTTGCCAGCCGAAGGTGAATCGCACACGATTCGTTACCTCAACGGCCAGGAGAAAATCCAGGTGCCTGCAAAACGCAGGAAGTGGAAAGACAGCATCACCATCCGCGGAGCGCGCGAAAACAACCTAAAGAACATCACCGCACAGATTCCGCTGGGGTTGTTCACAGTCATCACCGGTATCAGCGGCTCAGGAAAATCCACACTGGTGAAAAAAATTCTGTATCCGGTGGTTGGGCGCCTGAGCGGTTCGGTGTCAGAAACTGCCGGCCGGTACGATAAATTGGAAGGCGACTTTAGCACGATTACCCAGGTTGAGTTTGTCGATCAGAATCCCATCGGAAAAAGCTCACGCTCCAACCCGATTAGTTATGTCAAAGCCTACGATGCCATTCGCCAGTTGTACGCAGATCTTCCGTTATCGCAGCAGCGTGGCTATAAACCTGCCCACTTCTCGTTTAACGTAGAAGGTGGCCGTTGCAATAACTGCGAAGGTGAGGGTGAGATTAAGGTAGAGATGCAGTTCATGGCTGACATCTTCCTGAAGTGCGAAGTGTGCCAAGGAAAACGTTTCAAACAAGAAGTGCTGGACGTCACCTACGAGGGCAAGCATATCTCCGATGTGCTGGACCTGACGGTGGAAGAAGCGTTGCTGTTTTTTCAAGGCAAGAAACAAATTGCCGAGCGGATACAGCCTTTATGGGAAGTGGGACTCGGCTACATCAAGTTGGGGCAGTCCTCCAACTCGCTTAGCGGAGGCGAGGCACAACGCGTAAAACTTGCCTCCTTTCTTGGAAAAAACGCCCCAGGCGGAAAAGTGCTTTTCATTTTTGATGAGCCTACTACCGGGCTCCACTTCCACGATATTTCCAAGTTACTCAAAGCCATTCAGGCATTGGTAGACGAAGGCCACACGGTGGTGGTGATTGAGCATAATCTGGAAGTGATTAAATGTGCCGATTGGATCATTGATATGGGGCCGGAAGGCGGTGAGAAACAGGGTGGCCACATTGTATTTGCCGGTACACCCGAAAATTTGATCAAAACAGACAAAGGCTATACCGCTCGTTTTCTGCGTGGCAAGCTGTAGTGCCGAAGAGCACAATAAAAAATCTGGCGGGGGGCCTGCGAAAACATGGTCAATAAAAAAGCCACCTGATGGGTGGCTTTTTTCTCGGCGTAATTTCGATCAGGCAGTTTGTGCTTCCTGCATCTTGGCACTCTGTTTCAGGTGAACTGTTTTCTTGGCCTTATAGCCGCAGTATCCGCACTGAAAGTGTTTGAGCAATTCTCCTTCTTCTGTCGCGGTAGGCGCCTTAATAACCTCTTCACGAATAACTTTGAAAGTCTGGTAGTTACATTCCGGGCACTGCAACGCATGCAGGTGGCCTGAATACTTCTCGATTTGGATGAACCCTGTTTTCTCGTCCTTCCACACATCGTAGTCAACCGAGTAGACATTCTCTTCCGCGATCATACCCTCATCCATGTAGGCATCTTCCTCGTCTTCGCTCAACAACTTCATTTGGTTGCCGGCAGGAGAAACGCGCGGCTTGTATCGCAATACCTTCAGGCGCTTCTCAATGAAGAACGGGTAGTAAAACTTAAGCAGATTCTGGATAATCAGAGCTACAATCATACCCATCGATACCGTAGTAAACACGCGCACAAAAATCCAGAGCGCATTTAATTCGATGATGTTGGAGTTCACATAAAAGCAAGCGCCCACAATCAGGATGATGGCCGAATACCACATCCAATTGATTTCGTGGCGGTTGATGAAATCGTATTTGTCTTTGCTACCGGATACGGCCGAAAGACGAACCCAATAGCCGAGTAGGGTTAACAATCCTAGCGCCCAGCACGCAATTGCGATCATCTGGGCCAAATTGTTCCACGAATCGTAAGAGGGCAAAACTTGTTCTTCCATGTACGTTTAACTTTATCAGGGTTTGTAATGCGTTTATAGCAATAGCAACTTCACCAGCCTTAGACTTCAAATATATCAGAAAACGACCTAAAAACGTAGATTCCAAAAAAATTAATCAAAAAACACGCGTTCAGATACCGAATAGAAGATCGCCCACGGCTTGTGCGGCTGCTACCGGGGCTTCAAACATGCCCATATGACCCGTGTTTTCAAACTCCACCATGCCGGTTGCTGGGACTTCATGGGCAAATTGCCGGAGGCTTTCCACGGGAATAATCGCGTCCCTAATGCCTGCCAAAACAAGCTTTCTGCCTCTAAATTGCTTAAAAACCGAGGTGCGGTCCGGGCGATCGCGCATAGCCGCCAGGTAAGCCAACAAAGTGGCCGCGGGGGTAGAATCAGCAATTGCTTGGGCTGTCTGCACAGCGGGGAGGTCTTTTTGAAAAAACAGGTTCGGGATCAGGGTTTGAGTAAAAGGTTTCACTCCGTGTTCACGCACAAACTCAATCGCCTTGGAGCGATTGGCCTTTCGCTCAGTGGAGTCTGGGTAGGGCGTAGAATGAAACAATACCAACCCCGCCAGCTGATCAGGAGATTGTTCCGCCATCGCCAAGGCCACATATCCACCCAGCGAATGACCCAAAACAACCGGTTTAGACTTGAGGGTTTTGAGATAGGCAAGTATCTGATTTGCAACCGCCTCCAAAGTCAATGGGGGTTTCAAAAGTAGGGAGCCTCCAAAACCAGGCAAGTCTACCAGAGAAATTCGGCAACCTGCCAAATGGGTGACCCAGGGTTTCCAAATAGCTGACGTTTCGCAGAAGCCGTGAAGCAGTACTAGTTCTGGCCCATCCGATCCTATTTGTTCAACATGAAGCGGTGTTTCAGGCATGGCGAGCAACCGATTCCATCATTTCCACCACTGTTTGACGGATGGCTTCGGGGTCGAAATGGCACTCACGATGCAGCTCCAGTTGTTCACCGTGTTCTACAATCCGATCGGGGATGCCCAAGCGTTTTACTTCGGCTGAGTATTGATTGTCGGCCATGAATTCCAAAATCGCGCTACCAAAGCCACCTTGGATGCAGCCGTCTTCCACCGTTACAATTTTCTTGAATCGGCTAAAAATCTGATGTAATAAGGCCTCGTCCAATGGTTTAACGAAGCGCATGTCGAAATGGGCAACATCCAACCCTTGCGCCTGCAATTGTTCGCAGACTTCCATGGCATAGTTACCGATGTGGCCGAGGGTTAAAATGGCTACATCCTGTCCGTCTTTGATCATCCGGCCTGTTCCGATTTCAACTTTTTGCATGGGCGTACGCCAGTGGGGCATCACACCTTGGCCACGCGGGTAACGAATTGAAAAGGCCTGCTCCTGGCGCGGCAACTGAGCGGTGAACATGAGATTGCGCAACTCTTCTTCATTCATGGGTGCCGCCACAATCATGTTCGGGAGGCAACGGAAATAGGCAATGTCGTAAGCGCCATGATGGGTAGGACCATCGGCACCGGCAAACCCAGCACGGTCGAGACAGAAGTTAACCGGCAGGTTTTGAATACACACATCGTGCACCACCTGATCGTAGGCGCGTTGCATAAACGAGCTGTAGATATTGCAGAAAGGCACCAAACCTTGAGTGGCAAGGCCCGCAGAAAACGTAACTGCATGCTGCTCGGCAATTCCTACATCAAAAGCCCGATCGGGCATTTCCTTCATCATGATATTCAAGGAAGAGCCCGAAGGCATGGCAGGTGTAATCCCAATGATTTTTTCATTCTGCTTAGCCAACT
>JBIIVI010000107.1:0-10857 GCA_044339555.1 Cyclobacteriaceae bacterium
CGCAACTTATTTCGGCTGCCGAGAATTATGCTGACAAACACCCACAGCGATTTGCAGAAATAAAAGCAAAAGCCGCCACCGCCACCACACCCGTGCTTGGTATCACCGGAACAGGGGGATCCGGAAAATCTTCGATGGTAGATGAAATCGTGCGTAGGTTTTTGCTGGATTTTCCAGACAAAACCATCGGCCTTGTTTCAGTAGATCCTTCCAAGCGAAAAACAGGCGGTGCGCTTTTGGGCGATCGCATTCGCATGAATGCCATCAATAACCCGAGGGTCTACATGCGCTCGCTCGCTACGCGGCAGAGTAATCTCGCACTTTCGGCATATGTAAAAGAAGCGGTCATGATTTTGAAAGCCGCCGGGTTCGACCTTATCATTCTGGAGACCTCGGGCATTGGCCAAAGCGACACCGAAATTCTTGACCACAGCGATGTTTCCTTGTATGTGATGACTCCAGAGTATGGTGCTGCCACGCAGTTGGAAAAAATTGATATGCTTGATTTTGCGGATGTCATTGCCCTGAACAAATTCGATAAGCGCGGTGCGTTGGATGCCTTACGGGATGTGAAAAAGCAATACCAACGCAACCACCAACTGTGGGATCAAAAGCCTGAAGACATGCCCGTGTTTGGCACCATTGCTTCGCAGTTCAACGATCCCGGCACTAACCAGCTTTATAAGTTTTTGATGGACACCGTGGCGGAGAAAACCGGAGCCCCTCTCCGATCCACGTTTACCATCACGCGCGAGATGTCGGAAAAAATCTTCGTCATACCTCCGCACCGTACCCGCTACCTCAGCGAAATCTCAGAACAAGTACGGCACTATAACCAATGGGTGGAAGCGCAAGCCACCGTGGCCGACAAGTTGTACGCGATCCACACGACTCAGCAATCGCTCGCAGGCGATGCAAGTATCACAAAAGTGTTGCAGGCTGAATTCGATCGCATAAAGCTAAACCTGGCGCCGCACAACTGGAAGTTGCTGGAGGAATGGCCTGCACGTGTAGCGCAATACCGCGGCCCGGTTTTCAAATTTCACGTGCGCGACAAAGAAATCGGCATTAAAACACATAGCGAATCGTTATCCCATTTGCCCATCCCCAAAGTGGCCTTGCCTTCGTATCGCAGCTGGGGTGACTTGCTGAAGTGGTTGCTACAAGAAAACGTAGCGGGCGAGTTTCCTTATGCAGCCGGAATTTATCCGTTTAAGCGCGAAGGCGAAGACCCTACCCGCATGTTTGCAGGAGAGGGTGGCCCCGAGCGCACCAATCGGAGGTTTCACTATGTAAGCCTCAGTATGCCGGCCAAACGGCTTTCCACCGCGTTTGACTCAGTAACGTTGTATGGTAACGACCCGGACTACCGCCCCGACATTTACGGCAAAATCGGCAACTCGGGCGTAAGCATTTGTTGCCTGGATGACGCCAAGAAACTGTATAGCGGCTTCGATCTGTGCGATCCCAAAACTTCCGTGTCCATGACGATTAACGGACCGGCCCCGATGTTGCTTGCGTTCTTTTTGAATACCGCCATTGATCAACAATGCGAAATCTATATTCGTAAACAGAGTTTAACTGATCAGGTTGAGAAAAAAATCAACACACTCTATTCAGGGAAAACACGGCCACACTATCAGGGTGAGCTGCCCAGGGGCAACAACGGTCTCGGCCTAATGCTTCTGGGTGTAACAGGCGATCAAGTGTTGCCGCAAGAGGTTTATAAAAAAATAAAAGCCGACACACTCACACAAGTACGAGGCACCGTTCAAGCCGACATTCTGAAAGAAGATCAGGCCCAAAACACCTGCATTTTTTCAACTGAGTTTGCCTTGCGACTGATGGGCGATGTGCAGCAGTATTTTATTGATGAGCGGGTACGAAACTTTTATTCAGTCTCCATTTCTGGTTATCACATTGCAGAAGCAGGTGCAAATCCGATCACACAACTCGCCTTTACACTCGCCAACGGTTTCACGTTCGTGGAGTATTACCTCAGCCGGGGGATGGACATCAACGAGTTCGCGCCCAACCTATCGTTTTTCTTTAGTAACGGCATTGACCCCGAATACGCAGTTATTGGACGCGTGGCCCGAAAGATCTGGGCCAAGGCCATGCGCGAAAAATATGGTGCCAATGCGCGCAGTCAAATGCTGAAGTACCATATCCAAACGTCTGGCCGCTCGTTACACGCCCAGGAAATCGACTTTAACGATATCCGAACCACGCTGCAGGCGCTGTATGCGATTTACGACAATTGCAATTCGCTGCACACCAACGCGTACGATGAGGCCATCACCACGCCTACCGAAGAGAGCGTGCGTAGGGCCATGGCTATTCAATTGATCATCAATCGTGAATTGGGATTAGCCAAAAATGAAAACCCGCTGCAAGGTTCTTTTATCATTGATGAACTTACTGACTTGGTAGAGAAAGCTGTACTGAGCGAGTTCGACCGCATTACCGAGCGCGGCGGAGTTTTGGGCGCAATGGAAACCATGTACCAGCGTGGAAAAATTCAGGAAGAAAGCCTGTATTACGAAACCCTGAAACATACGGGCGAGCTGCCCATTATTGGTGTGAATACTTTTTTAAGCTCTAAAGGCTCGCCTACGATCGTACCGCAAGAAGTTATCCGGGCTACCACGGAAGAAAAAGAATACCAAATCAACATGTTGCAATCGTTGCAAACCATTCATTCCGCGGCTACACCAGCCGCATTAGAACGGCTGCAACAGGCCGCCATTCAAAACCAAAACATCTTTACAGAGCTTATGGAAACAGTAAAAGTTTGTTCTCTTGGCCAGATTACCCACGCCCTTTTTGATGTAGGCGGCCAGTACCGTAGAAATATGTAATAGCCCCTAGATACAGTTCAAAGTCTTTAAAAAATTAGCCACCCTGTTTTGCAGGGTGGCTTTTTTATTGGTTTAATTAAGTTCGCTTAGTAGCGGATCACTTTCGTGTTACCGGTCTTATCTGTTACTTCGAACGTAGGTGTTCCTGCTACTTCTTTCAGATTATACACCAGCCCAAAGTTGCCAGTCATCTTCACGTTCTCTTCGTGTACCTGGTTATTGTTGCCATCAAAGATGCGCACGTTAATGGTTTCCTCGGCATCGTTGGCCACCGCCAACAAATACTTGGCATCCGTACCAGAGATTTTCGCAATGTGAATGCTTTTAACAGCACTCTCGTTGTTGTAATTCACTTTTTGGATTTGCTTGCCGTTGGCGTCAACAATTTCAATCGTATACTCGCCTGCTTCCATGCCTGCAAAATTTACAGGGCGCACAAATCCATCTACACCTTTGATCGTCTCGGTGAAAACCAGTTTACCGGCATGGTTCACTACATTCATCTTCACGGCTCCAGCGCCACCTTCGTAGATCACTTTAAACACACCTGTGTTCTTGCTAGTTACCACCACCAACTTCGGATTAACCGGGTCGATCGCAAACGCTGCTGCACTTACTATAAGGGCAAGAGCTACTACTACATTCTTTTTCATACTTGTTGTTTTTGTTGTTTTCATTTTCGTTTACGATGCAAATGTACGGGCAGGAACAGGTACGGGTTGGCTTGCTGTAAGTATACTTGATTTTTAAGATGAAACAACGTTTGCGGAATTACCGCGCAATTCAGGAGTCTTCAAAACGTATGAAAAAGGTTTGTTTTCAGTTTTAATTTCCGTTTTAATCCCGCATACGATTGCAGCTTGAAGCATAAAAAGGAACCGATCGTTCCTTTTTGTCCCACATTCTGCTCTTGCTAGTAGCTAATCGACTCTGTTTTTCCATTGCCACGAGTCACTTCAAAGGTTACAGCACCCACCAGCTTTTCAATTCGATACACTTGTGCGAAGTCGCCTGTCGCTAACCGCTTTTCTTGATGTAGCACTTGTTGCTGTTCATTCAGAATCCGAACCGTTACTTCTTCGTTGTCGTTGCTCTTTGCAGACAGTAAAAAACGATTTTCGCCAGCCAGCCTCGTCAGGAAAATTTGATTCTCAACAACTCCTGTTTGGTAGGAGATTTTTTCAACTTGCTTAGTACCATTCCCTTCAATGGTGATTGAGTAATTGCCCTTCGGAAGTGAAGAAAAATCATAAGGTCGGATAAATCCGTCAACCTTGCGAAGTGTCTCCGAAAAAAGTAGTTCTCCTCGGTCGTTACGAATAGAGACTCGCACGGTAGCTGTTTCTGCTGCCTGATAAATAAGAGCAAACTTTGATTCACCCTTTTTTATAATAGCGGCGTTAGATGTTTTAGTGGGCTCATCCACACCCGCGAAAGCAATCGCACCCGAAAGTGCAACCCATGCTGTTAAAAGAAATTTTTTCATAGCCTGATCTTTTTTTGGAGTTAAGACGACTCCGATCAGGTAGAAGTTGCCGAAGAGTTGTTAAATAATCTTAAAACAAAAAGAAATCACCGAACGCGAAACTTCCATCCAGTTTTGTCCGTTCTGGGAGACCTTCTTAGTTTAAGTGAAAAATATCTTTCGACTTCTCCACTCGTTTGTTCAGAAGTACGTGGTAGCGAATGCGACTGCAGAGAAACGCTTCCTGCTTTTCAGGCTCTGTTAATACAAATCGAAGGCGCTCGTCAAAGTCAAGGCTCAAATCGTTGGCCATCTGGTAGAGAGAATAGGTTGCATGCCCGCCGGGAATTTTCAATAAGCTGAGATATTCCGAGAACTCTACGCTAAGCTTATCGTTGACCGGTTTTTGAAGATCCACGTTCCAAAAGCGAACATCCCCTCCAGGGTAAAGTTTGTCTTTATATGTACGGAACAAGGTATCCATGTGAAACAGATCCGTGCACTTCACAATGATATCGCTTTCTCCGCCTTGGTATCGTTTAATCACGCTCTCCAACTTGACCAATGAGCCGAGTTTTTCTTTGTTGCTTTCGTGGTTAAAGTATATGCCAAACGAGATGTCGCGGGTTTCGCAGTCGTTCAGCAGTTGGCGATAGCGAGGCTCAAAAATATGAAGCGGCACCAGCTCCCCGGGCAACGGGAAGATGGAAAGCGGAAACATAGGGATACGTACAAAACTACTCACGGTTGATAAACAGGATTGAACCGGAATTGTTACTCGCCATAGGAAACGAGGGAAAACGGCTTTATCCCAAAATAATCTTCCACTAACCGGGCGCCCGGCAAAAAACCCAGGTTGATGATAAACGAAAAGCCTACCAATTCGGCTCCCAAATGTCGGATCAGCCTGCCTGCCGCCTGTGCAGTGCCCCCGGTTGCCAGCAGATCATCGTGCAACAGCACGCGCTGACCGTGGTGAAAGGCATCTTCATGCACTTCAATCGAAGCCGATCCATACTCCAGTTGGTAAGATTCGCGCAATGTTTTATATGGCAACTTACCTGCTTTGCGAATAGGCACAAACGGCACATGCAGTCGCTCCGCCAGCAACGAGCCGAGGATAAAACCACGCGCCTCGATGCCAGCAACAACTTCGATTTGGTGGTGTTGAAAATTCTGCACGATCGCGCTGACCACCTGACTACGAAGTTCTGCATTGGCTAACACGGGTGTGATGTCTTTAAAAAGAATGCCCGGTTTGGGGAAGTCGGCTACCTCACGAATGGCGGCGCGCAGTGCGGTTTCTAGCGTCATGTTGCTTGATCAAACTTTAAAGTAACGACCTTTCTGCCGCTAAACGTAATCTTGTTAACCGGATTTGCCAAAACTGATTCGCTTAAGAGTAAGTGAAGCAAAAAGAAATTCGGCACCAGGTTCTACACAATCAACTTACCTTGTAAAATGACATGGTCTACTACAGGCGTTCCAAATGCGTAGGGGATATGAGCAATTGAAGGGATAGGACGTGTAACAAACAGATTCGCCACTTTGCCGCGGGTGATCGAGCCCATTGTATTCAAAAGGTCTAAAGCCCAGGCTGTATTGATCGTAGTCGCATTAATGGCTTCCTCTGGCGTCACCTTCATTTTGATACAGGCGAGTGAAAGCATCAGCGGCATATTGCCCGATGGGCAGCTGCCCGGATTGAAATCCGATGCAATCGCCAGTGGCAAGCCTGCTTGCAACATAGCCCGGGCGGGTAGAAACGGCAGATTGAGAAAAAAGGCTGCTCCGGGTAAAGCAGTTGGCATAATCGACTGCTGCTGCAAGGCGGCAATTTCTTCAGCACCGATATTTTCCAAATGATCCACGCTGATGGCCCCAACCTTTAGTCCAACCTGTACCCCGCCCGAGCGGTTAAGTTGATTGGCATGAAGCCGCGGGCGAAGGCCAAAACGCTTGCCTTGCTCGGCCAGTTGCTCGGTTTCTTCCGGTGTGAAAAAGCCGGTCTCACAAAAAACATCGATGTAGTCCGCCAGTTTTTCCTCGGCTACGGCTGGAATCATTTCATCCAGAACCAACTTCAGGTAATCGGATTTTGCGGTACCCACAGGAACTGCATGAGCCCCCAAAAACGTGGTTCGTACGATGAGTGGCGTTTCGGTACCGATCTTCTTGGCCACCCGCAGCATTTTTAGTTCATCGCGAGTGGTGAGTCCGTAGCCACTTTTAATCTCTACTGCACCCGTACCAGTTCGAATGATTTCCCATGCCCGCGGCAACGCCTTCTCCAAGAGTTCTTGCTGCGACATTTGCTGCACGCGCCTGGCAGAGTTAAGGATGCCACCCCCACCGGCAGCTATTTCCTGATAGGTCGCACCCTTGATCTTTAGAACAAATTCAGCCTCACGGCTGGCTGCAAATACCAGATGCGTGTGTGAATCCACAAATGATGGAAACACAAAACGGTCGGTGGCAATGATCTCTTCCTGACCCCGATACTCGCACGAGCTCATGGCCCCGTAATCCAGCACCTTCCCGTCTTGAATCGCAAGAAAGGCGTCCGACAATTGGGGTAATTCGGCCATGGCCTGGCCAGACAGAAAGTTAGGAGTGGATTCGCGAACCTGAACGAGCGCCTTACAATTTCGAATCAGCAAGTCGCAAAGCATGCCAGGCCTACTTTCCGAACGACTCTACTTTGTAATCGAGATTGGTGCTATAGATCGGGAAACTGATCTTGAACATGGCGAAAAAGGTTCGGCCTGCAATACTAGGGCGGTAACCGAATTCGCCACCATACGCCCAGCTGAGTGTACGGTTAAACTTACCATCAATCCCAAGGCGAAAGCCAAACGAACTGGTTCTAATCGCATCGGTGGTAAACATAGTGCCCTGATAAGAAATGTTGTCTACCTGCAGTAAAGGGCTGTATAGAACATCCATGTATAGTGTTAGCAATCCATCATCAACGCCTTCTTCAAACTTATCAAAACTTACTGCTACGTTACGAATCCAGGAGTAAGAGCCACCCAAGGCCACGGCTAGGGAGTTCACATTACTAAATACTTCCAACGGCCCGCTAACGCCTGAGAAAGTTTGCAAACCCTGACCATTCTCCGTCACTAAATCGTCCAGTACAAGTCCTTGCGCGTCTAATGCCCGATTAATGTCGGTGGTACTGTTCCAGGCAAGGGCACCTAAACGGACGCCGTAGATTTTGCGAAGTTTGCAAGGAACTTCGGCCTGCAACGGAACCCGCGAAGCCCACTTGTTACCCTGATAACTTTTTTTGTATAGCACCATTTTGGTTTTTGAGCTGGATTCAAAATCCTTGATATGATACGTGCCGCCCAATTCGTAATAGTTGAAAACTTCAAGTGAGTTCTCCACATCGCTATTGCGGGAAGCTACGTCGCGCGCAAAATCGAAAAACTGTCGACTATACGTTTTTCTTAAGTGGGCACGGAAGTTTGCTTTGTCCTTGTAATAATAAGTGGCCTCGACTCCAAAGCCCGCATTTACATTGGTGGCGAATACCTCGCCATACAAGGGCTGAAATCCAACAAACAGTTTGTTTACCGAATAGGGCTCATCGTATAGTTCTTCGAATGTAACCGCGGTTTTGTCTTTGCGATCACCTTGTGCTGTCACCACGCACGGCACGAAGAAAAATATCCCCAAAACCCGAAAAAGTGTTTTCATGTTATCGGCAAGTTTCGAAAGTTAGCTAAAACCGCCCGGACAACAAACCGGGTGTAAGTTTTCAAACCCTTTTACGGATTTCTTCTCTTGTCCGCCGGGAAAAAACTGCCCTCGACCAACCGGATAAATGGCACCTGGAGGTTATCTTGAGTTGGGCTGAGTTCATACACATCCTGAAACGGCCCTTTCACCACACCTTCTTGGAGAAGTCCTGGCTGAAAGTACGTACCGTGCCGATGCAAAATCTGTCCATAGATCATCATAAACTCAAACCCAATGCGCGCACTTTGTGAAGGAAATTGCGCATGCCTACGCACAAATTTGCGGGCAAACCGTAGATACTCGTTGGATTGCGCCGGGTAATAATTAGGCGACCACACTACAATCCCAAGTCGCTCAAAATTCTCAAGGCTAACAGCATTCGACTCGGAGGTAACCCAGCTTTCGGAACCAATAATCTGAGTGGAGTCATCGCGTGTCTGAACACTGTTTACGATTTTGGAATAGATCAGGGGATCATCAGATGCCACAAAAATGCTACCTATACTATCGCGCTTGAGTGAAAATTGTATCGGATTTTTAAACTCATCGTATTCGGTAGGAGTTGCCAATGTGGCCACGATTTGAAAGGCTGTTTCCTTCCGCACCTCTTGAGCGAGCCGAACCTGAACACCCGCTTTCAAAGCGTCTTTTATGAAGTTAAAAGCCAACACACTGTCGCGCACCGATTCACCATAGTACACCAGGCAATTCTTGTTCTTCACGTTATCGGCCACCCAGGCAGCCGACTTGCGTCCTAAGGTTTCGAAGCTGGGTTGAAAGAGCGTGGCGAACGGATTGCCGCCCAGGTAGTCGGAATTATTTGTAACCGGATTGATCATGTTGATCCGGTGCGTGATCGAAAACTGCCGAACCCATCCATATTCCTCTGGAAAGAGGGGGCCCACAATCAAATCAGAGTTTTTCAACTCATTAGTAGTCAAAAGTGCTTTCAGTTTTTCGATGTTGCGCTCCGTGTCGTAGGCACGCAATTCGATCGGAAAACCAGCTGCGGCAAGTGAATCAGCCGCCAACTTCATACCCTGATACAACTGCAAAATGGATTGATTGGGTTTCGGCTGAGGAGTTGGTTGTATCGTGTTGGCCAGAAAGGGAAACAACAGAGAGACCACATACCTCTCTTTTTTTGATCCAGTCGACACATCAGGTATCTTAAATGCAGTTCGATCCAATTGATGCACAGCGATGAGCGAATCGATCACAGGCTGATCGATCGGTGTAAACTCGGAGATAATTTTCTTTAAGAGCAGCTCCGCCAAAACTCGATTGTCAGGATTTTCTTCCAGCAGCATTCGCAACAGTTCCCGATCATCCAGTTTCCTTAGCTGCTCGCGGACTAAGTCATCGCCAAGCAATCGAATATCTCCGTTACTAATCGGTCGCAACGCCTGTAAAGCCAGAAAGTAATCGCCTCGCTCAAAGTAAACTTTCGAAAGCCACACCAGCGCTTCGTCCATCCCTGGCCAATCGGGATACAGCCGCGTCATTTGCGTTAGCACATCCTTGGTTACTGCCTTAAAACCCAATTGATAAGCCGAGAGCGCATAAAAATAGTTGGCGTAGACGGAATAGGGATTGTTCTTGTCGTACACGAGCAACGGTTCGAAGCCTTCAAATGCAAGCGAGTACAAGCCATCATCAAAATGCTGCCGGGCCGACTGGTATTGGCGCTTAAAATCCTGCGCTACCAGCGTGGTGGAAAAGACAAAACACAAACTAATGCAAAGAGTTCGCATTATTCCCATTCGATGGTAGCCGGTGGCTTCGAACTAATATCGTATACCACGCGGTTAACGCCTTTTACCTGATTGATGATCTCTGAAGATACTTCGCTAAGGAAGGAGTATGGTAGATGGGCCCAATCGGCCGTCATGCCATCCACACTAATCACTGCCCGCAATGCCACCACTTGCTCATACGTACGTTCGTCACCCATTACCCCCACCGATTGGATCGGGAGAAGAATGGCGCCCGCTTGCCAAACCTCTTTGTATAAATTGCTTGCTTTCAAGTGGCTGATGAAGATGTGATCTACCTCTTGCAAGATTCGTACCTTTTCTGCTGTGATGTCGCCCAGAATGCGGATACCAAGCCCGGGACCAGGAAAAGGATGACGCCAGAGAATGGCGGGATCAATCCCGAGTAACGCGCCCACTTCGCGTACTTCGTCTTTGAACAAAGTATTGAGCGGCTCCACCACCTTCAAGTTCATTTTCTCAGGTAAGCCACCCACGTTATGGTGCGACTTAATCGTGGCGGAAGGACCTTTGACCGACACGGATTCGATTACATCCGGATAGATCGTGCCCTGCCCTAACCATTTTACATCCGCCAACCGGTGGGCTTCCAAATCAAAAACTTCAATAAACGTCTTACCAATCGCTTTACGTTTGGCTTCAGGCTCGGTCAGGCCTTTTAGCGCACTGTAAAACTGGTCGCGCACATCAACACCTTTTATATTCAACCCCATGTGCTGATATGAGTCGAGCACTTGCTGAAATTCGTTCTTACGCAGCAGGCCATTGTCAACAAAAATGCAATACAAATTTTTACCGATGGCTCTATGGATGAGAGTGGCCGCTACGGTGGAGTCCACCCCGCCTGACAACGCCATGACCACTTTGTCGTTGCCCAACTTTTGGCGAAGCGCTTGCACAGTCGACTCCACAAACTGATCGGGTGTCCAGTCTTGCGCGCAACCACAGATGTGTACAACAAAATTGCGTAGCAGATTCTTGCCCTCGAGTGAGTGGGTTACTTCCGGGT
>JBIIVI010000108.1:0-10838 GCA_044339555.1 Cyclobacteriaceae bacterium
AAGGCGACTTCAATTATGAAGCGGGCAGTTCGTTTGGTTATCTGGTAGACAATTTCAAAGCAGCCGAGAGTGAAGTGACGGGTCAGGTAAACACCGATTACAAAATTAGCGAGAAGACCTCGGTGATCACATCCGCTGATTACTTTTTGATTGCGAGACGCGATGAGAATGTGGATGCAAAGCCGCGGCATTTGTTCCGACTTCGGCCTGTTTATCAATTCCAGCCACTTGCAGGACTCACCGTGCAGGCGGGCGCGCAACTCGCCTATGAAAACGACACCGTTGGTACGGGTAGTAATTTCCACTTGTATCCGCATGCTTCGGCCCAGTACACATTGGCAAAAAATGTAATGGCCTTTGCGAATCTCACGGGCAATATGGAGCGAGTTTCGTTGCATACACTTACGGCAGAAAATCCCTGGCTGGCGCCCAACGTGCCCATCTTTCACACCAACAAACGGATTGAAGTAGGCGGAGGGCTGCAGGGCGGCTCATCTCGGGGCGTTAGTTGGTCGCTGGGTGTTATGTCGGCTGCGTTGGATCATCGGTACTTCTTTGTGAATGATGCCAGCGGGGGCAGGTTCGACTTGCGGTACTTCCCGGAAGTGGTATGGCGAACCAACCCGTTTGCGGAATTGGGCTTCTTTAAAGATGTACGCACACAGTTTAGGGTACGATTCGATTACTTCAATTATTCGTCATCCGCAGCAGGTTTTGTGCCCTGGCATTTGCCTCAGTATCGTGGCGAAGTATTGGCCAATATCCATTTGTACAAGAAACTGTTATTGCAAACCAGTTCTACTGTTTTGGGTGGCATTCGGGGCTTGGACTCCGTTACACAACGCACCGTTGCTCTTCCGGTCGCGATCGATTTGAACGTGAAGCTGGACTATCTGCTTTCTGATCGGTTCGCCCTCTTTTTACGAGGCGAAAACCTGCTCAACAACCAATACCGGCTGTTCCTGAACTATCCGGTTCGAGGCTTGCAAGTGCTGGTGGGCGGCACGTATAACTTTTGATTCCGTTTTTTTACGTTATTTTGTAGGATTAACCGATAACACATGGCAAAACGTAAGGCGAAAGCATCCGGTCAACCGAAATCCCAGCCGATTGAAAACGATGATGATAGTTTTGGATTACCTGACATAGAACCTCAACCACTTAGCTCGCAGGTAGAGGAAATCGTTGCCGAGAGCGAGCCCGCTACATTGCCAACCTACGAAGCACCGGTTTACGACACACCTGCTTCCGACACACCTGTCGGCCCCGAAGCCACGGGCAACTACTCCGCAGGTGAAACAGTAGAGTTTTCACGTCCCACATCGCCACCCACTGAAACCTCTGTAGCACCGCCACGACCTGTGGGTTTAATTGTGGCTGGAATTTTGTTGGTCGTGTTGGCCATGGTCGGCCTCATTTATTGGTTTGTAGTGAAACCGCACCAAGAAAAAGCCAAGCAAGAGTTGCTGGCCAAACAAGAAAAGGAGCGGCAGGAACAAGAACGGAAAGCGATTGAAGAAGAAGAGCGCAGAAGGCGCGAAGCGGCAGAGGCTGAAAATCAGATCAAGCAAAATGAAAAACCGGCCGTGGGCGCTATCGATACACTAACCGAGCGCACCAAACGTTATTATGTCGTGTTGGCCAGTTCAGTGGATGGAGATTTGATCATGGATTACGCCAAGAAGTTGAGCGCGAAAGGAGTAAGCACAAATATCTTACCGCCTTCCGAAAAGTTGAAGTTTACCCGCCTCACCATGGGCGATTTTGACACCTACGCAAACGCGCAATCGGCCGCAGATGCCGCCAAGCCTGAATATGGAAACAACCTTTGGGTGATCCGCTACTAATTTTTTAAAATGATTTATACCACGTTTGCGCAGATTATTACCAACCCCACTACGGCTGCTAGCGAAGAATCAATCTCATTTTGGAGCCTGACGTTGGCCGGAGGGCCGCTCATGATCCCGATTATCTTGAGTTCCTTCATCGCTATCTACATTTTTATTGAGCGCCTGCTCACCATCAACCGGGCCAACCAAAGTCCGGATCAGTTCATGGCGCAGATTAATGAGAAAGTACTGAAAGGCGATGTGCAGGCCGCCCGCTTACTGTGTGCCCAGTTCGATAGTCCGATTGCGCGGATGATCGAGAAGGGCGTATCGCGTATTGGTAGTCCGCTCAAGAACATCGAAGCATCCATTGAAAATGTGGGCAAGATTGAAATCTTCAAACTCGAGAAGAACTTATCAGTATTAGCCACCATTGCCGGAGCCGCCCCGATGATGGGCTTCCTCGGCACGGTGATTGGAATGGTGGAAGCTTTCATTGCCATCGCGCAGCAGGAAGGGTCGGTAAGCCCGAAGCTGCTGGCCGATGGTATCTATACGGCCATGATTACAACCGTGGCCGGTTTGGTGGTGGGCATCATCGCTTACCTGGGATACAACTACCTGGTTACCCGGGTATCGAAGGTGATCCATAAGATGGAGTATTCATCCATCAATTTCATTGACTTGTTGCAAGAGCCCAAATAAACATGAATCTGCAATCCCGAAACAAAGTAGATGCCTCCTTTAGCATGGCATCGATGACGGATTTGATTTTTCTGCTCCTGATTTTTTTTATGCTCACTTCCTCGTTTGTTACCCCCAGTGGTTTGCCGGTGAATTTACCGACTAGCAAAGCGAGTACCATTGAAGTGCAAAAAGTGTCGGTTACGGTTACGAAGGATCTCCAGTTTTACGTGAACGAGAAAAAAGTATCCAAGGCAATGCTGGAGGGCGAACTGAAAAGTAAGCTGGGTGGAGCCAAAGGGGTAGTAGTATTGCACATCGATGAAAGTGTGCCCACCCGCGAAATGGTATACGTGGCCGGCATTGCCACTTCGTTGGAGGCCAAAGTAACCATTGCTACAAAGCCCAAATGATTGATCGCGAGAAAAAGGACAAGAAGGTTGCCTTTGCCGTCTCCTTAGGCGTGCACGCAGCGTTATTCTTGCTCTTGTTTTTCCTCGCGGCCTGGCGGGCACCCAATCCGCCACTGCCGGAGTATGGAATTGAGCTGAACTTCGGATTAGACACTGAAGGAAGTGGCGAAGAACAACCCACGGAGCCCGTAGGCAACACGGAAGAAGTTTCTGAAAGTGATCCGACCGAACAAACAGCTGAACCAGAACCAGCCTCCACCCAAGCAGAACCCGAAGTGGTGACCCAAAAGGAGGGCGATGTAGTGGTGAAGGCCGAGCCCAAAAAAGAAGAAGTCAAGCCCGTTCAGAAGCCAAATGATGAACCGGTAAAGACCGATCCCAAGCCTGTAGAAGAACCCAAGACTGTTTACAAACCAGCCGAGACCGCCACTGGAAAGCCCGGTAACCAGGGCGATGACGCCAATAAGACGGGTGACAAAGGAAATCCAGAAGGTGCTCTGGATGCGCGCGCGCTTTATGGAAAACCGGGCGGGGGTGGTGGCGGTGATGGCATTGTTCTACAGATGAGTGGTTGGGCGTGGGCCGATAAACCGGTGATTCCGGAGTTACCCGACAATCAAGACGGTCGTATTGTATTTGAAATTGAATGCGATGATCAGGGGGAAATTGTTACGATCAACACGGTTGAGCGCGGCCTAAGCCCGCAGGCCGAGCGGATTCTGAAGGACGAGATTCGAAAAAACTCTCTCATCCGCACATCCGCGGGGATCACCCCGGAGCGATCTAAAGGACGCGTGGTTTTTGTTCTAAAAACAAAGTAAGCAGCCCGCTTACTCCGAAATCGTAATGAGGTAATAATTCTTCTTTCCCTTTTGGGCGAGCAGGTAGCGGTTTTGGAGCAATGGGTAGTCGGCCTTCGCGTTCGGGTCCTCTACCTTCAAACGGTTAATGCTAACGCCGCCGTTTTGAATCATTCTGCGTGCCTCGCTTTTAGAAGGAAATACCACTCCTTGGGTCGCCTCTGATAGCAAATCGGTTACGTTTCCGCAAGCCGATAAAACTGACCGCGCAATGGTAACCTGAGGTACGCCCTCAAACACCGCCAGCAGGGTTTCTTCATCCAGTTGTGCCAGATCTTCCGTGGCCGAGTTTCCGAACAGAATGTTGGAAGCTTTGCGGGCTTTATCGAACTCGGCTTGGCCGTGTACGCGCACGGTCAGATCTTGTCCCAAGGCGAGTTGTAGCGCGCGCTCGTGAGGTGCCTGTTGATGGCGGCTAATGAGGTCCGTTATCTGAGCCTCGTTCCATTCAGTAAAGATCTTTACAAAGCTGGCGGCATCCTCATCGGAAGCATTCACCCAGTACTGGTAGAACCGGTAGGAACTGGTGCGCTTGGCATCTAACCACACATTGCCTTGCTCCGTTTTGCCAAACTTGGTACCGTCTGCTTTTCGAATCAGCGGTGTGGTGAGTGCAAAGGCATCGCCATCACTTTTTCTGCGGATAAGTTCGGTGCCGGTTACAATATTGCCCCATTGGTCGGAGCCGCCCATTTGAAGTTTACAGCCCTTGTTGGTGTACAGCCAGTAAAAATCATAACCCTGCACCAACTGGTAGCTGAACTCCGTAAAGGAAAGCCCACTCTCCAGGCGTTTTTGTACGGAGTCCTTTGCTAACATGTAGTTGATGGTGATGTGCTTGCCTACATCACGGATAAAATCCAGAAACCGGAACTCTTTAAACCAATCGTAGTTATTCACGATCTCTGCCCGGTTGGAGCGGGTGGGGCTGAAGTCGAGAAACCGTTCCAGTTGTTTTTGTACGGCTTGTTGATTGTGGCGAAGCACGTCTTCCGATAGCAAATTGCGTTCGGCCGATTTGCCCGACGGATCGCCCACCATGCCGGTAGCTCCACCCACTAACGCCACTGGTTTATGGCCGCACCGTTGGAAGTGCACCAGTGTCATGATCTGCACCAGGTTGCCGATGTGCAACGAGTCGGCTGTCGGGTCGAAACCGATGTAGCCACTGGTCGGTTCTTTTTGTAATTGCTCCTGGGTTCCGGGCATCATGTCATGAATCATGCCTCGCCATTTCAACTCGCTTACGAAATCGTTCATGTTGTTTGAATCGGAGCGCAAATATACGTGCGCAACTCATTGTAAACAGGCGAAATTTAGTTGGTGTAGGAGTTCTGCTTTTTGTTTTGATTGATTGTAAATGAGTGAGTTAAGTAAGTTTACCTAAACCTCCGTGAATTCAATTAGTTTTGGTCTTCAACCACACCATTATGAAGCATCCAGAATCGCTCGAGCTAGTAGCCGAATTTCACCGCACGTTTCAACATCCCATTCAACCCAAGCCGGTTATTCCAGACGAGAACCGTTGTAAACTGCGCGTGGCCTTGTTGGCCGAAGAACTGAAAGAGCTGGAGGTGGCGATTCTGGAGAAAGACATTGTAGGCGTAGCAGATGCGCTGGCCGACATTCAGTATGTGCTTTCGGGTGCGATCCTGGAGTTTGGCCTGGGTGAGAAGTTCAAGGAGTTATTCGAGGAGGTGCAACGCTCCAACATGAGTAAGGCTTGTACCAGCGAGACTGAGGCGCAGCAGACAGTCGCGTTCCATGAAAAGAAGGACGGCACCAAGTGCTACTACAAGCAGGAAGGAAACAAATGGTTGGTGTACCGATCGGCCGACAACAAGACGATCAAAAGTGTGAATTACTCACCAGCGGATTTGGAGGCGATTGTGTATCGCTAAACGTAGAATTCAAATTGAAATACATCCTCCTGGCGGGGAAGTTGAAGAGGTCTCATAGCCAGAATCGCTAAATCATTATACGCTTTGATGAATTCGCTGCGGCTGATGCGCAGGCGACTTTGGCCGGGTTTGGTTTTGTGATATTGCATGCGCCCAGACTTATTCGCCGTGGCGGAATAGATGAAAGTAAACTGAATCGGAATGGGGGAGGGGATGTACTTCATGCCGCCGGGCGCAGGTGATACGCTTTCTGGAAGCTGGTAAGCAACATGCGATTTTGCACCTGATTATACTGAGCCAACAACGTATAGGCCCACTCGGGTACATAATCAAACCTACATTGGTACTCTTCGATCTTCACGCATAACTCCCTGAGATAGAAGCGTGTTTGATCAAGGTTCTTACAGTTGGTTGGCAATTCAAAATTGCGGTTGGTAAAGCTCTTCAGCTCGGCGTCCAGTTTCTTTTTTTCAAAATCGCTCATAACTATTTGTGTAATTATACACAAATATAAATCAATTAATCCGTTAAAGTCAAGTATAGTTGTGAAAAATTACACAAATAAACCAAAATTGATCCCGAAAGGCCTATAAAGATGTGCTATTTTGCACAGAATATCAACCCAAAGCCCGGGTTGTTACCCAATATCGGTACGCCACCAGCGCTTTCTGCCATTTGGTAAGGCGGGTGAGATCTTTGCTGGCCATGCTGGGTAGTACCATTTTGTTGAACGCGGCAAGAAATCGAAAAAAGGCTTGGGGCATTGGGTTGGCTATTTTTACCGTTAAGTTATTGATTAATTGGCTTACCTTTAATTCAAATATTTATTCGCGCAATGCAAGCACCTAATACCCTGCCGGTCGATCCTTTTCTGGTACTATGGCATGATTTGATGATCATCCTGGCAATCTTGTCTGCCTTTGGCGGAATTCTGGTGTATCTCATCTATCAATTGAAAGTTTCCCTGATTAAGGACTTCAAAGGAAAGCACGATTACATCAACACCTATGAAATCAAATGGTATAAAGTCTGTTTCTATTTCTTCGGATTAACCGCCGCGTTCCTGGTGAACTTATATGGCGAAGGTTCACTCACGGCTGTGAATACTACGTTTTGGGTTCGGATGTTTTTTGGATTTGCGGCTGGTGTTACCATTGGTTATGTGGCCATCTTGATACTTGAGAATTACTGGCCCACGCAAGTCAACCACAAACTCCGGAAGTGGCGCTACATGCCAAGGGTAAATGAAAAGACTGGCAACCGCATGCGACTCCTGGCCGAGGATGAAGAAGACGTACATCTGCCGGAAGGCATGCAGGCGGAAGAAGATGCGTTCTCGATCGACTATGATGTTTGGATTGATGAAAAAACCAACGACATCAAAATCGAGAAGTACCCGGGGCAACTCATCGCCCAGCAGTGCCGCAACTGCAATTTTTACACCATGCGCGTGGTGCGCGAAGAAGTGGTGGTAAAAAACGAAGACGGGAGTCCTAAGGAGCTGGTTAAGCACTACCAATGCTCTTATTGTAAGAGCGTTCGAGCTACCCAGTTTAAGGTATCGCGAAAAGAGGCCAAGGATTACCTAAACCAGAAGCCGCACTTTGCTACGCGCGTGAAGAATATTGAGATGATCAAACTGGAAATCTACACCACGCTGGACGGAAAATTGAACTACGAGTTTCAGTCGTTGGATCAGGCCCAGAAGTTTTTGAATGAATACGGCTCTTCCGACCTCAAATAGTTTTGCACCCTTTTTGAAGTTGCTTACGTAAACAATCCCATGATGAAGAACTTTCTTTGGTCGGGGCTGATCCTATCGGCCACTGTTTCGCTGGCGCTGCCCCCGAACGATACCACCGCACTTAAGCCCAAACCCGTTTTTGGCAAGGAAGCCCGCGTGATCAGCTATATTCTTGACAACAACCATTATCGCAAAATCCAGTTAAACGATTCCCTTTCATCTGCGATCCTCGATTCGTACGTAACTGATCTGGACGACAATAAGAGCTATTTTCTGGCGGCTGATATCCAAAACTTCGAGAAGTTCCGCACGGTTGTTGACGACCTCACACGCAATGAGGATGTTACACCGGCCTATGAGATTTACAATGTTTTCCGCAAGCGCTTTAAAGACCGCATGGACTACGTGATGAACGAGCTCATTGGCATGCAGCACGATTACACGCTGGATGAGTACTATGAAACCGATCGCGGTAAGCAACCCTGGGCCAAAAATACCCAGGAATTAAACGATATCTGGCGCAAAACACTAAAAAGCCAGGCATTAAGCCTTAAACTGGCCAATAAGCCAGATGCTGAAATCAAAGACGTGTTGAAAAAGCGCTACGAACGCTTCATCAAGAACATGCTTCAATTCAATGCCGAAGATGTTTTTGGCATGTACATGAATGCGGTAACCGAGGCTTACGATCCGCATACGAACTATCTGTCGCCCAAGGCATCAGCGCTCTTTAAGCAAAGCATGAGTCTTTCGCTGGAAGGCATCGGGGCCCAGTTGCAGGCGGAGAACGACTTTACAAAAGTGGTCCGCATTCTTCCGGGTGGCCCGGCCGATCGCACCAAAAAGGTACAAGTAAACGACCTCATTGTAGGTGTTGCACAGGGTTTGGAAGGCGAAATGGTAGATGTGGTGGGCTGGCGTTTGGATGATGTGGTTAAATTGATCAAAGGCCCCAAGGGAACCACTGTGCGCTTACAGATTCTGCCTGCCGCCACCGGTGTAAATGGCCCGAGTCGAGAAGAGATTTTGGTGCGTGATAAGATCAAACTGGAAGACCAGTCGGCAAAAAAGAAGGTGATCAACTACCAAGAAAACGGCAAAGCCATGAAGCTGGGAGTGATCAGTCTGCCTAACTTCTACATGGATTTTGAAGAGTACCAAAAGGGCAATCCAAACTACACCAGCACTACCCGTGATGTGAAGCGGATTTTGCAGGAGTTGCAAGCTGAAAAAGTAGATGGCGTGGTGATGGATCTGCGAAATAACGGGGGCGGCTCGTTGGCCGAAGCTATCGACTTAACGGGTTTGTTTATAAAGAACGGACCGGTGGTTCAAGTGAAAAACTCCGCCAACCAAATTCAGGTTGGGGAAGATGACGATCAGGGGGTCGTATACGGGGGCCCACTGGTGGTACTTACCAACCGGTTTAGCGCCTCTGCGTCCGAGATTTTTGCCGGCGCCATTCAGGACTATCACCGCGGGGTAATTGTGGGCGAGTCTACTTTCGGCAAAGGAACCGTGCAAACCGTGTTGGATTTAAAACGTTTTATTAACGATCCCGAAGAAGTAGGCGAATTGAAACTCACCTTTCAGAAATTTTATCGAGTTACCGGTAGCAGTACGCAGCACAAGGGTATTACACCCGATGTTTTGCTGCCCAGTGCGTTTGAAACAGCCGAGTATGGCGAAAGCGCTTCCCCCAGTGCGCTACCGTGGGACGTGATCCGTGGCACCACTTACCAGCGTGCCGATAATGTAACCGACAAAGTGTTGGCTGGGATCAACAAGTCCTATCAGGATCGCGTAAAGTTTGATTCGCAACTCAAAAAATATATTGCCGAAACAGAGGAACTGAAGCGAAACTTAACGCAAACCAAGATTTCCCTTAACGAAACCAAGCGCAAGCAGGAAATGGCAGACGTAGAATCGCGGAAAAAGACCAACGAGGGACTTACTACCAAAATCACGGGCAAAGAAGGCCTGCCCGCGAACGATTTGAAGGAAATGGACGATGAATACTTGCGCGAAGGCCTGCTGATTCTAACGGAATTACTTGCCCGAAGAATGGGGTGACAATACCATCATCGGCTTGAGCGAATAGCCCTGCTTTTGCAGCAGGCGCACCAAACCGCGTTCCCCCTCCAGGTGGCCTACACCTACTGAAATGAACGTGGGTTGATCGGCCATCATTTTTTCAATCTTGGGTAACGATTCTTCGTTGCGTTGGAAGTAAAACGACTCAATAAATTGAGGATTGTTCTCAGTGGGATGCAGTGTTTTGATGAAAACCAAATCGATGTCGCCTTTTTGCAAACGCAGCCTCTAATTCGAGGTATTCTTTCTTTTGGGCTGCAAAATTTTTCACACTGCTATTCAAGGCATGCACCTGGTCGGCCAGCGGATAAGCGTGGATGGCCTGGGCTTCGCGTTCGATATGCTCCAGGTTAAAAGCATCCATTTCGTATTGTTTGGCCAGCTTGAGCAGCTCGATGTCATAGAACTTCACTTTCTCGCGCAACGAAAGTCGCGTCATGTTAATAGAAAGCGCCAACGGAATCATGTTGCCATAGGCTTTCTCAAATTTGGCCTGGTCGATCTTGAACTCTTTTCGAAACAATTCCAACAGCGCCTGGTAGTCGGCTGGGCTGAGGTAGTCGGCCAGTTTCTTTCCGTCCGGCAAGTGCATCGCTTTGCTAAGTTCGTGTTGCGAACGATGATCTACTTCATCTTCGATGGCAAAAGCTTCGCAGAGCAGCATGGTTTCTTTCACCTTCTTCGGCAGGTAGTATTCTTTGGTGCCAATAAATTTTAAAGTACCCATCAGGTAGGAGGGCTTCTTCAAATCTTTTCCGGTTACTTCCCACAAAATAGAGTTTTGCGCGGTTGCCAGTTGGAAGCTTGTTACGGCTACCAGAAGAATCAAAAAAATGCGTGTCATGTGTTCGGGATTTCTAAAAGTGAACATTCAAAAATCACATCAAATAAAACAATAATGTTTTAAAAGGCCTACCCGCGAGCGTAAAATGCCCGTTATTTACATACACCATATTTTTTAAGTATTTTTTCGATTGGATTCTAAACGCCAACCATGAGCGAAGACCTGCTCAAAGCCATTGTTCAACTTTTTGCCATTGTAGCGAAAGAGCGCATCACCGATGACGAACGGCTGAAAATCAAGGAGTTTCTGGCCTTACATCTCAATCAGGAAGTCATCCGCCAGTACCTGGCGTTGTTCGACAACTTTTGTAAAGAAACCAAACGGCTGGCGTCCGACCCGAACCTGGGTCTTGACGAGGAAACTCAGCAATTTGTAGACGACTGGGCGCAGATCATGAAGATCGCCAAGCAGGTTAACACCGCGCTTACCATGCAGCAAAAAGGCGTGTTGGTAATCAAGATTATTGAGC
>JBIIVI010000109.1:0-10829 GCA_044339555.1 Cyclobacteriaceae bacterium
TGGATGCGGATGGCGTTTTCACTTTCCCCCCAGAAGTAATTCAAGGGAAAATTCTGCTTGACCTGTTTGAACAGGATTTCGATCATCCAGCGATGCCTGTAAATGAGCGCCACCTGGGCTGCGGTGATTTTAAAGTTGTTGGTGATGAAGATATAGACCCGTCCTTGTTCGTCTTTGTAGGTTATCCTGCGCAACTTCAATTTGTTGACGTCCCCATTCTCTTTATACGAGATGGTGATATACTGTTCCTTGAGCACACCATTCGCATTCTTCTTTTTGGTGTTGTCGGTAATGACTTTGCGTACATGGAAAACGGCATTTTTCTTCATGCGGGTAACAAACCAAATCTGCTCGCTGCTCCATTGGGCAAACTGCCCGTACACATTGTAGGCCTTGTCGAAAACCAGAAAACTGCCCGTTTCCAGCGTTAAATGGGCCAAAAACTTCCGGTCATGCACCTTGGCCTCCGTCATGCGGATGAAGCTGGCCACCCCGCTAAAGGCGTCCATCATCGCGTGCACTTTTATACCTCCTTTCTTACGACCACCATGATGGGGGTTCCGCCCTACACCCCGAAGCAGGTCACTGAATAGCCGTAGGGTGGTGCTATCAATGATTTTCAGGTTGTTGATGGGCAAGCCCTTCAGGCGGCTGTCCGACAAAAAACTGTGATAGCGCTTGAGCAGCATGTAGTAAATCGACTCAAAGGCCGTCCAATGGCGCTTGTTATTGGCATCCGAAAGGGTACTTCGGGCCGGTGCTTTGGCCAGCCCCAGATGGTTCAACTTTCCTTCACAAACCAGCATTCCCTCGCAAATTTCGCGCAATCCCGTGCAGCACGACAGTACCCCGTACAGTAACGTTACGAGGTGAGTTTGAAGCGGAATTTTCTTGTAATAGCGATCCGAACGGTGGGCTTTGGATATCAGCCGAACCTCATTCTTGGGTATACAAGAAATAATCTGCGCCAGAATCGGCTGTCCGACTAATTTCCTACCTTTATCCATGTCATTGATGTTGGGTGCAACCACAAAAATGACAAAAAAAAGGGTGGCTTAAACTCCACCCTTTTCTATTACTTTACTCGGACAAGAGTGTAAAAGAAACTAAAATAGGCTTTTTTGGTTTGATTAGTTCATGAGTTACATCACCGCCTTGGGAACGGCCAATCCCCGTCACGTCCACACACAGAATGAGATTGCCGAGTTCATGGTGGAAGCGATGGCGCTGCCAGAACCGGCGGGGCGCAAGTTACGCACGGTTTTCCGCGCCAGCGGAATCGAAACCCGGCACTCAGTTATTGGCGACTATGGACGTAGTAGCGAGCGCAGTTTCTACCCGCCCTCCGACAACCTTGAACCATTCCCCACTACCCAACAGCGTATGCAAGTTTTTCAAAAGCATGCGGTTGTTATCAGCGAATTGGCTATCCAGGAAATTTGGCGAAAACGCCCGGAAGTAGCACCCGAGTCCGTCACCCATCTGGTGGTGGTGAGTTGCACAGGCATGTACGCCCCCGGGCTTGACATTGACTTGGTAAAAGTGTTGGGCTTGCGTACGGACGTGCAGCGCGTGTGCATCAACTTCATGGGATGTTACGCGGCTTTCAATGCGCTGAAACTGGCTGATCAGTTTTGTGAGACGCAGCCCACAGCCCGCGTGCTGGTAGTTTGCGTAGAGCTTTGCAGCATTCATTTTCAGAAAGAACCTACCGAAGACAACATCCTGGCGAATGCGCTTTTTGCCGACGGAGCAGCAGCGGTGCTGGTGGAGGGCAAACCAAGGCCTGGCTTGAATTTTACTCCTGTCTCCTTTTACTGCGATCTGGCACCCGAAGGCGAAACAGACATGGCTTGGTCGATAGGGAACTGGGGCTTCGAGATGCGGCTTTCCGCGTACGTGCCGCGCATCATTCAGTCGGGAATTCACCAACTCACCGAACGACTGCTGAAAAAAATTGATCATCAGTTGGCTCAGGTGTCTTACTTTGCCATCCATCCGGGAGGTAAAAAAATTCTGGAAGTGATCGAAAGCGAACTCCACATCAGCCGCGATCAAAATGCGCCTGCTTATGAAGTACTCCGAAAATACGGCAACATGTCATCGCCCACGGTGCTGTTCGTGCTGAAAGAGGTTGCCAACCGCTTGCTTCCGGCTGACGATCAAAAAAACGTTTTGAGTTTTGCTTTTGGGCCGGGCCTTACCATGGAAAGTATGCTACTGAAGATTGTGCATGCTTGATTTATCGCAGAACATGTACCCATCCTGCAAGCGTACGCGACTCGTCCAAAGCCCGAAGCGTAACGAAGCGAACATTGGCTTGAAAATAATACACGCCTGCGCTCACTTCCTGCCCATTTAGATCACGCCCGTCCCACCGAAGCGGGTGCCCGTCCGGATCCGTGGAAACGAAAGCAAAGACTCTCTGGCCCCACCGGTTATAAACCACCAGTTCCACGGACTTTACGAACCGGGGGCAACGTACCACCACGGGAGCCCCGGCGGGTGACGGATCAACACCAAAGTCAGCAGAGAAGGAATCGTTCCGGCCATCGGAGTTGGGGGTAAACACATTTGGCAGTTCGTAGTACGGGCAGTTGTCATGACATACGGACTCGCTGGGTGCACTCTCCCGCCCGCTAAAATCATGTGCCGTGATTTGGTAGCATCGCGCAAATGACGGTAATCCCCGGTCAACAAAAACCGTATCGCGAATACGGGAAGCCAGCAACTGAAATGGCTGTTCGCTATCCGCTGAGCTAAACACAGAGTAATACCGTATGTCTTTGCGGCAACCGCGTAGTCCAACCACACTCCAGGAAACCGTGTTGGAAAAAGTGCGCTCGCGGCAGTTATCCTGTTGCAAGTATTCATCACACGGAATGATTGCCACCCGCGCACGAGGTACACACGGCGCGAAGTTGTTCTCGGGATAGGTGTAGATGATTTGCGAAAAGTTTTTCTGGAGCGCAATAGCGGGGTTGCCATACGTGCCGCGGGTTTCTACCCGGTAAGCGTAGCGTTGATCGTCTTGTAAGGGTTGGTTTTGGTATTGACCCTTATCGAGAAAAGTAAAACCATTTTCTGCCACTTGCACACTGTCGATCAGAACCATATCCGACGGTTGAGCAGACTCTACTCCCCGATAGATGAGATGGTACGGGCGTGCGGCTGCCACATTGCTCCAAGGCACGCTGTCGCGCCAGGCCAGTTCAATTTGGCGTAAGCCCACCCGATACCTCAGCCGAACAGAGGAGGCGATCGCGGAGGTATCTACCGGAATAAACTGGTCAGCACTTGTCGGCCGTGCAAATACCACCACCCGATAATTGAACACACGCTTTTCCGTGTTGCTATTTGTATCTAGCCAGGTAGTGTCCGACACGCGGCCTACCCGCGTCAACACGCTATCGCTGAGAAAGCCGTTAGCGCGGTAGACTTCGTATTGATAGGGAGGTGGAAATTGCCGCTTATTGATCGCGAGCGGGCTTCGCCAACTCACCCGCGTGGCTCCTTGAAGTGAATCAGTTTTTTCAATACTCACGTGGGTGATGACCGGAGCATCGGCTCCAATCGGGCCGAGGCAGACTTCGGTAGATACCAGGCTGGGCGTACCGGCGGGCGGATTAAAATAAGCGACCAGTCGGTAGCAATAGGTAGCACCAGCCACCAACCCACGGCCAAAATTTGTGTCAATAAAACTACTTTGAGTGATGCTTACTTCCTTCATCAACTGATAGCCTGCGAAACGGGGCAGCCCGGGTTGGCAACGATTCAGGGGCAGATCTACGCTGCCGACTTTGCGCCAGATTTGAATCTTATCAGCGCCTTCGCAAGCATAGGGTTGCCACGCTAACTCACCGGATCGGTTTACCACATTTAACGCTGTGCGCTGCCAAACCGGAGCGGGTGCCACCACTTTAATATTCCAAATTTTAAAGTTGACCAATCGTGGCCCTTGCGGGGGGTTGTCGGTGATTTTGAAAACAATTGAATAGGGTTGCTGCCGAACTTGTAGGCAATTGGTGGACCAGCGCAGGCGTACTTCGGCTTGTGGGATTGAACGGATAAAGGCGGGTGGTTGTGGCGTAAATATTGCCGGACTTCGCGATGCGGGCAGATTCAATAGTTCCGAGAATACTTCAATCTTCACATCGTGCTGGTCGGCATCAGTACCAAAAATGAGTTGGTCGATCACCGTGCCAGCCTCTACGCAAAGGTCCGAAGGGGTTTGTAAGGCGGGTCGCTGGTTCCGGCATTCTTCCACTACAATTTGCATGTCGCGGGTAGTAGCGCTTAGTCTCCGATATAAACCCGTGGTTGGGTCTTTGCGCCATTCCACAATCTTAAAAGCGATGTTGTACTCACCTATTGCACCGGGCGCATCCCACGTTACCAGGCCATCCAATGGATCGATCCTGAAAACAGGAGGCGCATTTCCCGCTTCGTTTCCCTGATTGAAATTGCTATAAAACCGTGCATTGTTGGGCGCGGTGTAAACGGCCAGGGTTGTTGGACTGGCAGCGGGAACTGATAGCTCGTACGACAAACTGTCGCCATCGGTATCGTACGCTCCAGACGAGTGATAAAAGGCAGACCGAAAGCAGGCCCGGTCAAGGGGGGGGACTGCGAGAATCGGGAACTGGTTACAGCTGTTTTCCGCGCTGATTGTGAATTGAATAAACGTGACGTATGGCACATCTTCGGAATTTGCGATGTTAAGGATGCCACGGCTGCGGTCGCGCTCGATATAACTGATGGTATAGGTTCCGTTTCCGGGATAGGTGTGAGTGGTGGTAAAGGTGGCGACTGCAATTTGTTGCCCCAGATCCGGACGCAGGGTGGCGGTGGTGAGCGGAATTCGCACAGCGGTGCCATCGCCAAACAGAACCTCGCTGTTCGTGCCAAAACGTGTAGCCGACTGTGTGTTGAGGTAGGCAATTACCGTAACCCGAAACTGAAACGGGTTGCCACACACAGGCTCTAACCGGATGTCGGCCGAGCGGATATGCGTACCCCAAGTGGTTGTGGCTACTCCCACCAGAAGCCCCAATAGGCAAGTTGTTTTGCGAATGTTCACAGACTGGTAAAGGTATTCAACTTGTAACCCACACAAAAAGCATATTAATTTACCGCAAACAAGCTGATGCCAGATTTCCGACAGCGTGCCGAACAGGACGAATTAATGGACGACCTGAATTGCCAGGGCGAAGTAGTGCATCAGACCCTGCGCGAATTGGATGTGATCAACACGTGGCTGGGGGGTAACGCCATCACGCTATCAGGCTTGGGTAAGTTGCTAAAAGATATTGACCCGCAACGAACATTGATGGTGGCCGATATCGGGTGTGGCAGCGGTGATCTGCTGATTCGAATGGCAAAGTGGGCGCGGAGCAACAACCGGAAGTTGCAACTGATCGGTTTTGATGCCAACCCACACATCGTGGCTTATGCGCGCAAGCAAACCCGCGCGTTTCCGGAAATCACCATCCAGGAGGCGAATATTTTTTCTCCCGAATTTCAGAACCAGACATTCGATGTCATCACCGCCACGTTGGTGTTGCACCACTTCCGCGAAAGCGAGCTGGTAGAACTGCTACGTCTTTTTCAAAGGCAAGCCCGGCTGGGCGTGGTGATTAACGACTTGCATCGCCACCCGCTGGCCTATCACTCCATCCGTTTGCTCACCCGGTTGTTTTCACGCAGCCCCATGGTGCAGTTTGATGCGCCACTTTCTGTAGCGCGTTCCTTCTCGCGGGCCGATTGGTTGAGCTTGTTGCAAAAAGCGGGCATTGCACACTACCGGCTTCGCTGGCGCTGGGCGTTTCGGTGGCAGCTCGTCTTCCACAAACCTGTTACCAAGTAACGGGTAATCGTATTATTGCACGATTAACCAAATCCCAAAAATGAAAAAATTAGTATGGCTGGTGCTGGCTGTCGGCATCCTACAATCCTGTGATTACGCACACAGCAACGTTCAAACCTTGATTACAGACGACTGCGGAGTTTCCTGGAAAATCATTAAGCCCGGCGAATCCGTACCTAAACGAATAGGTGTTTGTGCCTACAAAATCACCATCCCCGACTACCCAATGCAAGGTGAATCGAAATTCCGCACTGCATTTAAAGACCGCGTGCTGGCCAACATCGAAGTTACTTACGATTACTCGATTACTGAGCCGATTGCTTTTATCAACGAGGCCAAGTACTTAGGCAAGCCCAACACCGGTTCGGATGATTCCAGCAATAGTTTTGCGGTGTATGAAACGGCCGAAAACTCAGTGATCGATAAACGTATCAAGGAAATATCGCGCGACTTGCTTATTCACGAAGACATCGTAGACTTCTCGCAGGCCGATTTTGAGGAGAAGTTACTGACGGAAGTTAACAAACTGCTTGAGACAAAAGGCGTACGGCTCAACTTTCTCAGTTTTGTTCCGATTCCGGAAGAACAAACGCGACTGGCGATAGACGTGGTAACGGCTGCGAAGATTTATAACTCCAAAGGCTTGTCGGAAGTGGGTAAAGCTGTCTCCTCGGCCCGGGCTGGAGCTTCTAGAATTCAAGTGGTCGTGCAGAAGGATGGCTCGGTTACGGCGGAAGACTAAATGGTTCTGGCACAATTTTTAGTAAGTTTACTTTTGATAGAATAAATGAACATGAAAAATTTGTTTTCGCTTCTCGTGGTGGTGGTGCTTGCCACCGCCTGTGCTAACGGGCCGCTAGGAAAAAAGGTAAAAGAGCCATTCAGCGGCAACGCCTACGAATCGAATAATCGCTTTTTCCGCGCCACCGGCAAGGGCGAGAGCTCGCAGGATAACATCGCCCGAGGCAAGGCCGATATCGAAGCCAAAGCGCAATTGGCCGGTCAGGTAAATACGACCATGAAGCAGGTGGCGGATCAATACCTGGGGCAAACGGAAAATGAACGCGCAGCCGATGTAGCCGACAAGTTTCAAAGCCTGGTGCGCCAAACGATGAACACCAACATCACTGACTTACGCAAAATGGGCGAGGAGAAATTCTTCAACCAAAAAGAAAACAAGTACACCGTATTCATCGCCTACGAAATCAAAAAGAATGCGATGTTCCGGTTTATGAAGAAGCAAGCGCGGGTAGATAACACCATCAACGAACGCCAACTGGAACTGATCGACAAAATTCTGGACGAGCAGATTAAAGCGACCGAAGAAAACTAACCGATCGCCCATCAAGGAAGGATTCGGATCCCCGTTTCATCTGCGAGACGGGGATTTTTTTGACCGGCCCTTTATTTCGCCTCTGCCATTTTTTCGGCCGCTTCGGCAATCTTCAACTGTTCAATAAAGTCTTCGATATCTCCGTCCATCACCGCCGGGAGGTTGTATTTGGTGAAACCGATACGGTGATCCGTTACGCGGCTCTGGGGGTAGTTATAGGTTCGGATTTTTTCGGAACGATCGCCACTGCGCACCTGGCTCCGGCGCGAAGCCATTACTTCGGCATTCTTTTTCTCCTGTTCGATTTCGTAGAGTTTGGTGCGGAGCATTTGCAAGGCCCGCTCCCGGTTGCCGTGTTGTGAGCGTTCTACCTGGCAGACTACCACAATGCCTGACGGTTTATGGGTGAGTTGCACTTTCGTTTCCACCTTGTTTACATTCTGGCCACCCGCCCCACTGCTGCGGGCGGTTTGGTATTCCAGATCGGCCGGATTGATTTGTACGTCCACCTCATCGGCTTCGGGCAATACAATCACGGATGCCGCACTGGTATGCACACGACCCTGGGTTTCGGTGGCGGGTACTCGTTGCACCCGGTGCACGCCCGACTCGTATTTAAAAATTCCATAGGCGCTGTCGCCTGAAATTTCGCTGATCACTTCTTTGTACCCTCCGGCTGTACCTTCGGTAACATCCATCACCACCATTTTCAGCCCGCGTTGGTCGCAGTAACGCTGGTACATCCGCCACAGATCGCCCGCAAAAAGTGCCGCTTCATCACCACCCGTGCCGGCACGGATTTCGAGAATGCAGTTCTTATCGTCATTCGGGTCTTTGGGCATCAAGAGATCTTTCAACTCCTTTTCGCGAGCTGCCAGCTGAGGCTCGAGTTCAATAAGCTCCTGCTTCGCCAACTCGCGCATGCCTTCGTCTTTTTCGGCTTCCAGTACATCTTTGGCCTGCCGCAGGTCGTCTCCGATTTTCTGAAACTCTTCATACTTACGCACCACCTTTTCAAGGTCTTTGTATTCTTTGCTGAGCTGCGAAAACTTTTTGGGTTCATTCACCACACCTGGTTGTACAATCAGCATGCCCACCTCTTCGAACCGGCCTTTAATTTCTTCTAACTTCTCAATCATAGGGGCGCAAAGATACAAATTGTAAAAACAGCTTACGGGTGGGGCAGCCCAACCTGGGATTTTCTTTACCTTGCGGCCATGAAGCAATGGCTGATCCTGTTTTTTGCGCTGGCAGCATGTAGTGCGCCCGAAAAAACAAACACCGTGTTGCCACCGACTGATTTTCAACAGCAACTGCAGGCAATACCCGATGCAATTTTGGTTGATGTTCGCCAGCCACAAGAGTTGGCCGCGGGTATGTTGGCGGGTGCGCAAAATGTGGCTTTTGGCAGTGCCGATTTTGAGCAGCAGATTGTCACGCTTGACAAGAAACCAATCTTTATTTATTGCGCTTCGGGCATTCGCAGCGGCAAAGCTGCCCGTTTTTTGCGTACGCAAGGCTACGAAGTGTACGAACTGGAGGGCGGTCTGCGCAACTGGACGGCTGCGGGCTTGCCGGTTGTAACTCCCACGCTCTAGCCCCACCTGCATGCGTGTTTTTTTCTCGTTTGTGTGGGTTTGCTTGGCGCTTTCGTGCCAATCCCGAAAAGAATCACACCCGGTTCATTCGGAGTTTGCTTACGCCAAGAAACTCGGCCGGGTGGACCCCACACTGGAGGAAGCGTCTGGCCTTGTTGCCAGTCGCGCCAATCCTGGCTATTTGTGGACGCACAACGACAGTGGCGATGCGCCCCGCATTTTTCTGATCAACGAAAAAGGCAATATCGTTTTTACGTGTTATCTGAAAGGCGCCAGGAACCGCGATTGGGAAGACATCGCTTGGGGACCTGGCCCTGATTCCACTCAAAACTATTTGTTCGTGGGTGACATTGGCGACAACCTGGCCCAATTTCCGTATAAGCAAGTTTACTTTTTTGAAGAGCCTGTTTTTGAAGGCCAACCGATTGACACGCTTACCAATTTCAAGACCATCACCTTTGCTTTGAGCGATGGCATCCGCGACAGCGAAACACTGCTGAGCGATCCTGTTACCCGCGATTTGTTTCTGGTATCGAAACGCGAAGACTCGGTTCGCTTGTATCGCATACCCCAGCCAACCCATACCGATACGCTTACCGCGGAGTATCAGCTAACCCTTCCTTACCACAACATCAACGGCGGTGATGTGTCTGCCAAAGGAAACGAAATTCTGTTGCGTGATTACGATGCGATTTACTACTGGCAGCGCCCTGCGGGAATCTCACTGTCGGACGCACTGCGCCAGCCGGCCAAAAATTTACGGTACAAGCGCGAAGCACAAGGCGAGGCCATTGCCTTTAAACGCGATGGCACTGGTTACTATACACTGAGCGAAAGCCCCGAGCGCAACTGGGCTCATTTACTCTTCTACAAGCGCCAGTAGTTCTTCGCCACAAGCAACTTTTGTGCACGCCTTTTCGTTACCCGGATAGCATACCGCCACCGTGTTTGTGCTGCCTGAAGAAAGATTCTTCTCAGGACTACTTGCCTAAGCCATTCTTTTGCGAGAAGCGATAAACACCAAAGGTTGTTTGGTCAGAAATTTTTATGAATTGGAATACAATATATATTTCCGGAACACCGGGTTTTGAAAAAGAGCTGCAGCGAAAACTGGAACGTTCGGATTTAGCGTTGATGAACGGCTCATCCGGATTGCCTTCGGGAACGTGTCTATACTGGATGGACGATCGACTACCGTTGCGTCAATTGAAGAAAGAAATTGGGGCGGATTTGATTTGGAAGTATCGGCTCCGGTTTTCGGGTTCAGTCGAAGAAACGAAGGGAGGGAGTCATTCGTTTACCGATTGGGAACAGCAAATGATTGGGAAAATGGAAGCCAAGAGCAAAACCTTCACTCAGCGCGAACCGATTTTATAAACCGGCTGGTCAGCGGGGCGGTAAGTATCCCGTGGTAACATCCTTGACAATTTCACGTAGTGGGCGGATACTGTGCACATATTCAATCGCTGGCCCGGCACACCAAACAGTTTTGTAGGTAGCCCCGAAGGCGGCTTTTTCCACCGCCTTCATGCCGCGGAAGGCAAGCAGCATTTTCGCATACTTCTTCAACGTTTTGTTATTGTTAAGAATCCACTCCAGCCAGTTGGCTTTGGTACCCAATTGTTGCACGTAGGGTGTGTTGATCACCGTCAGGGCCGAGCCTGAGAGTTTGGTGGTACGTACGATGTCCTTTTCGCCGTATTCGATCATGGCCTGTTTGTACTCCGGTGAGATGTCCGCCTCTTCGCAAGCGATGAAGATCGTGCCTACCGATGCGCCCGCAGCACCCCAGCTCACGACTTCCGTCAGTTGCTCACCAGTGGCTATACCACCCGCAGAAATGATGGGGAGCGAGCAATTTTCCTTCAGCAGGGTGATCAGTTCGCGTGGAGCGATATTGCCCGCGTGGCCACCGGCCCGGGAATTTACAGCGATCACCGCATCGGCACCCAGGCGCTCTACTTTTTTGGCGTATGCCAGATCCACCACATCGCAAAACACTTTTATGCCCAGCGGCTTGCATTGATCGATC
>JBIIVI010000110.1:0-10741 GCA_044339555.1 Cyclobacteriaceae bacterium
ATGTCGAGCAGCACGCGCGGACCTGGCGTGTGCAGTTCTTCCAGATCGAAGGTGCGCAACGGACTGGTGGCTACCCGGTTGATTATTTCACTTTCCATAGCTGACAAAGCAACACTAAAACAGGGTTTTTGGTTTTTTGGCAATGAAGTCTTTGAGATACAGCGGCTCAAAAGTGGCCAGATCGGCAAACGCTGGTTGCTGCCACTTACTCAGAGCCAAGGCACCCATTTGGCGGGCGTGGGGCCAGATGCCGCTCACAAAGTGAGCGTTCGGGTGCGACAAGACGGCCTGGCATTTGGCGGCTCCATCGCCAAAGAAGTAAACGGGTTGTTGGTTCAAAAATTCCTGAAATGAGTCCGATTCGATGATGCGGGCATCTACGGGAAGCACTTCCTCGCCCTGTGCGTTATACACATTGCAATACACTTCCATTCTGCGCGCATCAATCATCGGGCATAGATACCCGGAGGTAGGAAGCTGCGTGTTTACAAACTGCCGCACCATAATCTCCAACGTGTTAATCGCTAGTAAGGGAATGGAAAGCGCGTAACAAATCCCCTTGGCGGTAGCTACACCAATCCGCAAACCAGTGTACGACCCGGGGCCGGCTGAGACTGCCACGGCCTCCAGTTGCTGCCGCGATGTATGGGCTTCTTGCATTACCTGATCTACCAATGGCATAAGTTGCGCCGATGCAGCTTGTGGAACAAACGTAACTGCTTCGGCCAGACATTCACCTTGCTCATGCACCGCTACCGAAGTGATGCCCGTTGCACACTCCAGGCTCAGGATGCGTGCCATCAGCGGGGCGCCAAAAGTTTTTGGTAGGCGCCAGGGAGCCGGAGGACGTCGCGCGCAGCGATTATTTCTGGATCGTGCGCAATCGCTACCTCCGTCTGACCAGCCTGTAATTGATAGTGAAAAGCAATTTCTCTTTCCAGTTGATCCACGATTTCTGACCGAAAGCGCAACAGGTCATCTCTGCGATTGGCCTGCACTTTTGCTTGTAGTTGCTGGAGTGACTCTTTTAGCTCGGAGTAGATTTGGTCTTTCTGCGCAGTGGCGATCAATTTCTCGGTTTGCTTTTCGATTTCGGATGTGTAGGTGAAGGGCTGATTTTTGATCCAGCTCATGAAGTCTGCATACTCAGCGTCCGACAGTTTGAAGCTCCGGAAGGAAGCAGGAGCTGGTTTCTCGCCGCAGTAGCGCGTGGCATACTCAAAAAACCAACCTTCGCTCGCTAGTTCGATAGTAATGGGGGCATAATTTTCAGATTTCACTTCCAAATCAGGATCCAAACCACCGCCATCGTATACTGTGCGGCCACCTTTTGTACGAAAGGCCGTCTTGAGTGAATCTGCCAGTTTGCCTACGGATCCATCAGCCTTGCGGTGTGCATAATCCAGCGCCTGAATGCACCGGCCGCTCGGGATGTAGTATTTCGCGGTGGTGACTTTTAGTTGCGCGTTGTACGCGAGATCGCGCGTGGTTTGCACCAACCCTTTCCCAAATGTTCGCTGACCCACCAGCAACCCGCGGTCGTAATCCTGAATGGCGCCTGCTACAATTTCGGAAGCTGAAGCACTGCTTCCACTCACCAGCACCACGAGTGGAATTTCTATATCAGTTGGATTATTCAAGGTCTTGTACGTCTTGTTCCAGTCGCTCACCTTGCCTTTGGTGTTTACGATTTCCTTGCCTTTCGGCAGAAACACATTCACGATGTTAACGGCTTCATTCAGCAGTCCGCCCGGGTTATCGCGTAGGTCGAGAATAATGCGCTTGGCGCCTTGTTGCTTCAACGCCTGCACAGTAGCCTCCACTTCTTTTCCAGCACCGGGCGTAAAGTCATCGATTTTGAGATAGCCGGTTTCCGGATCGAGCAGCCCCTGATACACTACATTTTTTACTTTAATCCGTTCACGCGTAAGCGTAAAACGTAACGGATCGCGCGTGCCGGCTCGTCTCACCACCACTTCTACCTGTGTTTGGGGTTTGCCTTTTAACAAGATGCTGATGTCTTGCGTGGGCTTGCCTTGAATATTTTTTCCATCCACCGACAAAAATTCATCGCCCACGCGAATGCCCGCGCGATGCGCCGGAAAGCCCACGTAGGGGTTCGTGACGACTGTTTTTTTGTTCACTACGCCAATCAACGCGCCAATGCCGGCATACTCGCCCGTGGTTTGGATGCTGAATGTTTCGAGGTCTTCTTCGGGGATATAAGTGGTGTACGGGTCAAGGGTTTCGAGCATCCCTTCGATGCCGGTGCCAATCAGTTTCTTGGGGTCCACCTCATCAACATAGTAAAGGTTCACCTCCTTGAATAAGGTGGTAAAAATGTCGAGGTTCTTGGCGATTTCGAAGTAACGTTCGCCTAGGCCTCGGAAGGCCCAAAATGCGATGGCCGCGCATGCCAAAAATCCCAAAACAACGTGTTTGCGGTTCATGCCTGAGGTTGAGCTATTTTCTCCAGCGCCCGAACGAGGCTCTTTTGAATGGTTTCGAATGGGGCTAAATCTGTTCCAATATACACAAACGCCACTTTTCTGGCCGGAATTGTCGGCAAACAGGTTTTGTTAAGGCGGTAGGCTTCGCGCATTCTGCGTTTCAATTTGTTTCGGTCCACAGCGCGTTTAAAATGACGCTTGGGCACCGAAAAGAGAATTTGATGTGGATGTGCCGGATTGGATTGAAGAAGCCATGTGATGCGAAACGGGTATAAATGAAAAGAGGAACCCCGTTGAAAGAGTTCCTGAATTTCCTGGTTACGGCTAAGCCGTTCCTTCTTTTGCAACGCAAACTTCCCCATCGCCTGATAAAGGTAGCGATCAGGGCGCAGCCGGTTATTTCTTTTTGAACGTGCGCTCGTCCGAAACCGTTAGTTTCTTTCTCCCTTTGCGTCTGCGGGAGGCCAATACCCTGCGGCCGTTGTGCGACTCCATGCGATCACGGAACCCGTGCTTGTTCTTTCTCTTTCTGCGAGATGGTTGGTACGTACGCTTCATATTGCTATCCGATTAACCCTTTCTGTAAAAGGGCTGCAAAGATGGCTAGGATTATTGGTTTTTGCAAGCATCGAACAATTGTTGGTAAGAGGCTGACAACCTGTTCGTTAAAATCCAAGCTTCCGCCCCCACTAACGGTTGGGGCTCGTTACTTTTCCTGCCGGTTCCACTCGTACACCTTCTCGGCAATATCAATCAGCAACTCTGGATCTTTTTCCAACGCGTTGCCCACGACAATCAGGTCTGCACCGGCTTGCAGGGCTGTAAGCGCTTTCTGGCCGGTGTTGATGCCGCCACCTACAATCAACGGGCAGGCAATGGCCTTTCGCACGGTGGCAATCATTTTGGCGCTGATTTCCCGCTCGGCACCGCTGCCCGCATCCAGGTACATCAACCGCAGACCCAGCATTTCGCCCGCCATGGCAGTGCATGCCGCCAGCGAGTGTTTGTCTTCGGGGATGGGCGTGGTGTTGCTGATGTAAGCCACGGAAGTAAGCTTGCCAGAATTAATAAGAATATAGCCGGTTGGCATAACTTCCAGCCGACTGTTACGGATAATGGGCGCGGCCTGCACATGTTGGCCAATCAGTAAATCGGCATTTCGGCCGGAGATGAGCGACAAAAACAAAATTGCGTCTGCATGCGCATCGATGTGCAGCGAACTGCCCGGAAAGAGAATTACCGGAATGGTGGTGTTTTCTTTGAGCGTGCGTATTACCTCACCCAAATGGTAGTTGGTAATCAGACTGCCGCCTACAAAAAAGAAATCGATATTGCTTTCGCTGGCAAGTCGGATCAGGGCATGGAGTTTCGCTACGTCCTCTACTTTATCGGGGTCGATCAAAACCGCCAATGACTTTCGGCCTTCCTGCTGGCGCTGTTGCAGAGTTTGAAGCAAGGTCATGCCTGGGGTGAATGGTTTTTGAAATACTCCGTTAGTTTTTCGCGCACGATCTCCAGCAACATCAAAGTAGCTGCGTTTACCACCTTGCTGCCGACTTTCGACATGAGTGTGGGTTCCTCGGCCTCTACAGGCAAAGAAGGACCAGCTTCAACGGGTGTCGCCTTTTTCACTTTTGTGGATGGCGAACTGCCCTTGGTGAACTGGCTCACCAACAGATAGGTGATCGCTAATGTACCGCCTATGATCAAGGCATTTTTAATGACTTGCTCGCCACGGGTAGCAATTTGATTCACTTCGTGTTCTAACTCACGCCTGTGTTGCTCGGAAGTCTCGAGTAAGCGTTTCTTTTCAGGGTCTTGGGTTTCGAGTAGTTCCATCGCTCAGGCTTTTGATTCCTTCCGTTTGATCAGCTCGCGCATTCGTTTCTCCAAGGCACCTTCAATTGTTTTTTTGAACAACAGAAACATTAAAAACAAAAACGCGTAGAAGCCAGCCACCCATACATAACCTGCCCAGACGTTGCCAACCCACTCATTGATCAGGTGTACGGCTGCCAAACTAAAAAAAAGCAAAAAGAGAAAAGCAAAGAAGAATAGCACAACTGCCACCATTCCTTTGCTCACCACGTGCGACACTTCTTCGCGAACCTCAATTTTGAAGAGCGCCATCTTGGCCTCCATGTAGCCCTTGAGGTGTGCGAGGATGTTCTCAAGCCCCAACAACCGAATAAGCGTATCTTTTATGTCCATAAACGAAAAGCAATATAGTATAAAAGCGACTAGCGTTTTCGCAGTTCTTCCACGGCCATCCAAGCCATTAGCCCAGGCCCAATGGCCAGGGCATCTTCATCCACATCAAAAGTAGGTGTATGCACATAGCTGGTAATGCCTTTCGCGTCATTGCGCGTGCCGAGCCGGTAAAACGAGGCAGGAATCTGCTGGGAATAATAAGCGAAATCCTCGGCTCCCAGCGTTATGTCCAGATCAATGACATTGGTTTGTCCCACATACGCTTCAGCGGCCGCCCGAATACTGCGCGTAAGCTCCGGGTTGTTTTCGAGGTAGGGATAGCCTCTGGAAATCTCCACCTCACAACGCCCACCCATACTCTCGGCCAAGCCCGTTGCCAGTGTGCGAATTTTTTTCAGCGCTGCTTCACGCCACTCCTCATTCATGGCGCGGAATGTGCCCGCGATGTTTACTTCGTTGGGGATGATGTTTGTGGCGCCTTCGCCACTGATTTTTCCGAACGTAAGTACCGTTGGCTGCTTAGGACTGGCATTACGGCTGATGACTTGCTGCATGGCTACAATAACGTGCGACGCAATCAAGATGGGATCGATGGCCAACTCCGGGGCGGCCCCGTGGCCACCTTTGCCGATAACTTTTAGATAAATCTCATCGCAGCTGGCCATGTACATGCCTTCGCGAAAGCCGATCTTCCCCACCGGAATCAAGGGCATTACGTGTTGCCCCAGGATGCCCGCAGGGGCTGGGTTTTCTAATGCGCCATCGCGAATCATATACGATGCGCCACCCGGATTCTTTTCTTCGCCGGGCTGGAAGATCAGTTTTACTGTGCCCTCGAACTGACTGCGTACCTCTGCCAAAATGCGTGCAGTGGTAAGCAGCGAGGCCGTGTGCACATCGTGGCCACACGCGTGCATCACACCTTTGTTTTTTGATTTATAGGGCACCGTGTTGGCCTCTTCAATTGGTAATGCATCCATATCCGCACGGAGGGCAATTGTCTTTACCTGCGGATTTTTACCCTCGATCAGGGCCACGATGCCGGTTTCAGCCATGGGCATAGGCTTCAGGCCGATGTTGGTTAACTCAGCCGCCACAAAGCGTGCAGTCTCTTTTTCCTGATACGATAGTTCGGGATGAGCGTGCAGGTGTCTGCGCAGGCGTACGGCATCGCCATGAAAGGTTTGAGATTTTTTCTTGATAGCTTCCAGCAACATGGCCCAAAGTTAGCCACTGCGGCGAAATGCCGGGTGTTCGATCCGTTATTTAGATCGATAGCCGCCAGCCATCCAATCCAGTGCCAGTGGTAACGAGTCAAAATCGAGGAGTACAAAACCCAGTTCCGCAGCTCTCCGTTGCATCCGCTCGTAGTACACCACGCGGCTTGGGTCACGAAAACCGATGGTGGCAATTCGCAGCAATCCATTTTTGGTAGCCTCCGGCAAAACGGTGGTGGTAAACCATTTCTGGTCGGCCTCGGGCACCACTCCCTGCTGCCGCAAATCGGCTATCCAACCGGGCGAGTGGTACGTGCGCAGCGTATTAAGCACGGTCTCGAATACCGCTCGGTAGGATTGACTGGTGACTTCTCTTTTCCAGTTGATCACTGTGCAATTCACATTGGCGTCATAAAACAACAAGGCAGTTTCGCTTTCGTAAAACACCTGGCGTTCGATCGACTCTGGATCTGGCAGGCGTATAGTAAAAGTGGTTCCTTCGTTCAAGCGCGACTGCACCGCCACCTGGCCGCCCAGCAACTCGGTCTGAGTTTTTACCAGGTAGAGCCCCAAACCGCGGCCTTGTACGTGGGTATGAAATCGCTTATAGAGCTTAAAAACTTTGGCTTCTTGTTCACGCAAATCAAAGCCAAGACCATTGTCCTTGATCTGAAAAATCGTCTCGTTGTTCTCGCGCCAGGTTTTTACCTCGATCCGAAGCGTGCGATCATGCGAGCGGTACTTAATGGCATTGCTGAACAAGTTGTAAAGAATGCTTTGCAGCAAACCGCGCACCCCATAGATGAACGGGGCTTCCTGAAAGCTGGTTTGAATTTCGAAACCCGACTGAATTTGATCTTGTAACAAAATGGAGCACCGGTTCCACTCATCTTGAAAAAACACCTTGTCGCGGATATGGGAAACGTTCTTTCTAAGCTCGATGATGTTCGTTAAGTCGCGGAGCACCGTATCCAACTCTACAGTCGATACTTTTATCATTTCGAGAATCCGGTTCACTTCGTCACGGTCTTGAATCTCCTGTAGCAACTCCGAAAGCCCCATCAACCGCGCCAGTGGCCCTCGTAAGTTGTGCGAGATGCTGTAGGAAAACTGAAGTAAATCGGCATTGTATTTACTCAGTTCTTCATTGGTTTGAAGTAAGTCGCGGCTCTTCTCCAACACCTTTTTTTCAAGGTCTTCATTTAGCTGCTGAATGGTTTCGTAGCTTTCTGCCAATTCTTCGGCCTGGGCCTGTACTTCCTCCGACTTTTCCTGAATCGCGCGATGCGATAGATTAATTTCCTGAGCCTGGGCCTGTAGCTGCTGATTTTTCTCCGTGATTTCAGAAAGTAATCTTTCAAGTGTTTCTCTACGTTGGCGGCCTACCCGCCGGGCCACCTGGTACGAAAACCAGGAAATGCCAAACACGGCCAGGAACACAGCGCCATAAAACCACGGCTGCAACCAAGGCGGTCTGCGCACAATGAAAGCCAGCTGGCGGGGTTCACTCCACGCATAGCCGCCGGTTTTCTTGGCGCGAACCTGCACTTCGTGATAGCCGGCACGAAGGTTCGCCAACTTTATATGCTTATCGGTTACCTCAGTCCATGATGAATCCTCTTTGAGACGGAACTGAAGGGTTACCACACCCACCGAAAATGTGTTGGGTGCCAACTCGATATCAATAAATGAATTGTAGTCCACCTGCAATCCATTCATAAAACGCCTGGCGGTTCCGTTTACCACTACCTGCTCCAACCACGGCGGTAATGTGGGTAACAAGTTGGCGATGGGTTGTGCGGAATAAGCAATCCCCTGGCTGGTGCCGACCCATAATGTACTATCCCTTGCCAACAACAAACCGCGGTTACTTACCGTATTGGCGGGCAATCCCGATCCATCGTTATACATAGACCATTCCCCGGTTTCGAGGTGATAACGAAAGATCCCAAAAGAATTTCCAAATAAGATTTCTTTTTCGGTAAAACGTTCAAGTGTGCGGATTGCCTGGCGTGAGTAACGTTCGCCCAGATCCACCCGCTCCAGTTTTTCGGATGTATACCGTAACAGCCCTTCCGAAGATGCCAACCAAAGCGATCCATTTACTTCTAAGACTTCCCATATGCTCAAGTCTCCCTCAGTTTTAAAAGCCGGAGCGACACTTATGTTGCGAAATGCACTGTCGGTGGGAGACTTAAAAAACAGATACGAACCCATACCGGAAGCACAGGCGAAGAGCCCCTGGGGGGTTTCGCGAATAACGTTGATCGTAGCTTGAGATGGCAAGGGTATTGACACCCGATGGACCTGAAGATCCGGTGTGAACCGTAACGCATATCGACTACCGTCCTGACTGGCCCAGACATTGCCCGCGCGATCGGTCATTAAATCAAACACGAAACGTCCTTCGCGCTCAAAATCCCAGGTTTTTATTTTCTTGCCACGCTCGTAGACGCACACCTCCATGCGGTTGGAGGCCCAGAGTCGTTCGCCCGACACAGCTACAGACTGAAAATACCGGTTGGGTGCATGATCGATGATATGGGCCACGCGGTCGCCCTTTGTAGCCGGGATACGAAAGACATGCTCCACCGTAGCGAAAAAAATGTCGCCCGTATTCCGGTCTTCAGCTATCGCTTCAATGAACGTAGGTTCCAAATCTGATTGAACAACAGATTGAAACAAATTGCGCTGCAACACCAAAATACCTTCGCTACTGCTGACCCACCAAGTGCCATCGGCCATGCGCGAAATTGCATTTACATCTTTAATGCCCAAGTCGAACGAACGTACTTGGCCATTGGATGCCATAACAAAGTGTTGTCGACCAAAAGTAGTAACCAGAAAATCTCCGTTTTCCAATTTTGCAATGGCGGATGCACTCGGGATGTTAGCTACCCTCTCTAGCTGAACTGCGTCGGAAGCGGAAAGCTCAAGTCGGTAAACACCCTCGTTAGCCGCGATCCAAAGTTGTTGATCGATCTCAGTTACCTGATTGATGCCTTGTGGGAGTTGACCTACCCAACGAAACTGATTTGCTGTGGGATCGAAACGATAAAGCCGACCTAGATAGGCGGTAACGTACACCCGCCCACCCGAATCTTCAAAGAAAGAAAATGAACGGGTGAAGACCGGTGTTTGATCTTGCATCGGAAATGGATAGCGCTTCATGACGCCCTCCTTCCAGCAGACTACTGATTGCGGTTCGCCAATCCATAAGCAACCGGTTCGGTCTTCATAAACTGATTTTGGATACCACAACGTAGTATCTGTGGGATTACGTGTCCCCGCCAGAATCGATCGAAACTCAACCGTATCTACCCGGTTAACAATCTCGATCAGGTCCAAATCGCCAATCAGGAAAATTGAGCCGGCTGCGGTACGAACAAACTTCTTGGCGTACTGACTGCGAAGTGCTTGTTTGTATTCGATGAAGCGGTGCCCATTGAATTTGCTAAGTCCCGCATCGGTGGCTACCCAAATAAAGCCTAGCGAATCCTGAATAATGTCCTTCACTACATCCGTAGGCAGACCATCTTTTACGTGGTATTCGTAGCGTCTATACGATTGCGCTGCCCCAGAAAGCGACACCGCCTGGAGACCAACAACTATCAATAGTAGAAAAGACTCTCGTCTTACAAACATGAAGTGCATCAACGAGTCAAAATAACTAAAAAGATGAATTGCTCCTTAGCCGTTTACAAAAAATCAGTTAAAACAGACTTTCGAGGAGTTAGTTTGAAGAAATGGCGTGGGTAAGGTTGTTCAGCTGTTTTGACTTAAAAACCAGAGTAGTGAGGTCGGCACAGCTGCGTAAAAAGTCAGCGTCTTCTTCCGTCCATTGCTTCTGGTTGTGCTGGTGCTCGCAACAGATAACACCCAGGATTTTACCCTGATTAAAAAGTGGCACATCCAGCATCGACTCAATTTTCAGCGGTTTGAGGTAGACGTCTGAGAACTCGCTTGTGGCCGGATGCACATGAGCGTTTTCTGCAACGATGTTTTCTTCGGCCAACACGGCGCGGAAATAGCCGGGAAAATCGCGACCAAACAACTCAGTTCCCGCCTCAAAACTTTGCGCGGATTGTTGATACAGTTTTTCGCAAAAAATAGCGTGTTTATCGGGATGATACGTCCATACACTCGCGCGAGAGACCTGCAAGAATCGGCTGATTGCCTGCGTAATCTTTTCGAGCGATTCGTTCCAGCGCCCGGCTTGAACGTCCTTGTCTTTCGTGAGTACCAACAATAGCTTTCGGCCTTCTTTTACGCGGTCGGCCTTCACTTGCTCTTCCTCCAGCACTTTGCGCACATGCGATTCTTTTCGCCGCATTTCCTCCTGGGTGGCTTGCAGTTCTTCCATGTTCTGGCGCATCTCCTCTTCCTGGGCGCGCATTTCTTCTGTTTGCTGTTGCGATTCGCTCAAAAGTGCTTTTACGCGTTCGGTGACACGCGAGGAAACAATTGAAGACGCAATGTTTTCAGCCGCCTTTTTCAAAAAGTCGATCTGGAAGTCCTCTAACGGCTTGAACGAAGCGAGTTCCATCACACCCACAATTTCATCGGAGGTCATAACTGGCACCAAGATGACGCATGATGGATTCGCGCCACCCAGACCACTGGTTATTTGCACGTAGTCCTGAGGAACTTTGGTCATGTAAACAATATCGCGCTCCAAAAAACATTGGCCTACGAGGCCCTCGCCAACAGCGATCTTCCTATTTAAATACTTTTTGCGTTCGAATGCATAGCACGATGCCAGGTTTAGATGTTCTTCGTTTTTTTCGCCCTCCAACAGAAACAATCCACCCTGATTCATCTCCATGTATTTCACCAACGTGCGAATGAAATCATTCGCCAGAC
>JBIIVI010000111.1:0-10719 GCA_044339555.1 Cyclobacteriaceae bacterium
AGGAACTGCTCCAGACGCTTGTCTATGGATTGACTACTTTTTCGCGAACGCATACCCCAGCTTAAGCTGAATCATAGGGCCGAATTCGGAATAGCTGTTTCCAGAACCAACTGCATTGAATGAATAAAGCGCGGCCCCCAGCACCCATTGTAAATGAAAGTTTTTTCGATACGTGCGTTGCAAACCCCACCCCACCATGGGGTGTAAGCCGTTCCACATGGTGATGTTTCGTTCGGCCAAAGAGCGCGTACTCCACAGAAATCCGGCCGTCAGAAAGTTGCCGGAATTGCCGCGTGTGGAGCGGCCTTGGTTCGCCCGTTTTTGAAGGTTGTAGTAATGCCGGTATTGCACATGCCCCACAGGAAACAACACCCAGTTCCATTGCACTTTTGAATCTGGCGGTTGCGATTGCCCGTAGATGGTGAACCCGAGTCCTGCATTCAACGACAGGGTTGTGCGATCGGTCAGTCGCGCCTCCCACTCATAGCACGCGTTCAGAAAGTGGATTTTGTGCAACGATGAAACGGCAGGCACAGGCCCTTCTTGGGCTAAAGCCGAAAGACTAGTTGCTAGAGCGAGAAATGGGAGCCATTTCATGCTTTGAAGATACTCCCGTGGCATGTAGGCGCCAAGTTCTGTTTAACGGGGCGAAAGCGGTTTGAATCGCCAAGCCGCGTTGATTACGCGGGCTTGGGCAGAAACAAGAAATTTACCCGATTTTTTTCGTAAGCCGGCACACGTTCTTGCCGCCTTCATGAACGTACTCGATGTTGTCCATGATGGATTTCACCAGGCGAATTCCGAGGCCGCCCTTGCGCTTTTCGTGTACGATGTTGTCCAACTCGGGGCTGTGAAACTGGTTGATGTCGAACATTTCGCCATCGTCCATGATTTCAAAAACAAATGTGTGGTTCTCGACAGTGTGGATTTTGAGCGTGAGCGAATGATCGGGGTTGCAATGGTGCGCGTGGATCATCAGATTAGAGCACATCTCGTCCAACGCCAGCACAATGGCACTCAGCTCTACATCGGGCACGCCATGCGCTTGCAGCGTCTTCCGGATGAAGTCGCGGATACCTTTTAAGTTGGTCAGGCTGCAACCGATGTTATACTGATAGCTCATGAATGCGTTGCTTTGCCTCCTCTTTACTGGAAGCAATATTTAACAGTTCCGATAAACCCAGGATGCTGAAGGTATGCGCTACCTTCTCGCTCATTCCAAACAGCACCATTAAAATGCCCTTCTCTTTAAATTCTTCGATGTACGACATAAACACGCCCAATCCAGCCGAAGAGATGTATTCCAGGGCGTGGCAGTCTACCAGAATTTTGCGGTAACCATCGCCCACACTCTTGGCAATGGCCAAATCAAGCTCTATGGAGGAACTGGCATCGATTTCACCGATTACTACCAGGATCTCGAAGTTCTCCTCTTGTAGTCGTTTGATGTGTACCATATATTTTTAACGGGTTGAGTTCTGTAAGGTTTTCATAGCCGCACTATTTAAACTTGACGATCATGGTAGTGTAATCATCGTTGATTTCATCGGAACCAGTATAGTCATATAATTGTTGTAGCAGTTGTTGTTGCAGGTTGCGCAGGTTCTCGGACGACCATTTTTCTACGGCCGCCTTTAACCGGTCGTAGCCAAATTCTTCGCCCTTGGCGTTTTTTGCCTCGGTAATGCCATCCGTAAACAGCACGAGCATATCGCCCGGCCGGTAAGGCAACGTGTAGGTGTGGATAAATTTTTGGTAGTCGCGGGAGCGCACCATGCCCAGCGCAGTGCCTTTGTCCTGGCAGTAATTGGCAGTGCAGCTTTGGGCGTCAAAATAGAGTAACGGGCAATGCCCGGCGCGTGCGTACTGAATCGTGCGGGCGTGCGTATCAATCACAAAAAAGCTGGCCGTAATGAACGAACCACGTTCGAGGCAGTGCACCAGTGCCTGGTTGGCCTGCACCATGAATTGATCGGGCGTGAGGTCAGGTTGTTGCGAAAGGCTATGGAAAATTCCTTTCATCTGCGACATGTGAAAAGCCGCAGTCGTTCCTTTGCCACTCACGTCCGCTATAATCAAAACAACGGTGTGATCGTTCACTCGCAGCGTGTCGTAGTAGTCGCCCCCTACCTCATCGGCCGACTCGGAAAAGGCTACCACATCAAATTGGGGATCGCGTTCGAGTTTTTCGGGCAGCAAACTCTTTTGAACCGCTTTGGCGATTTTCAGCTCTTCCTTGTAGCGCTCGTTTTGGAATGCCTCTTCCATCAAGCGGAAATTCTCGATCGAGATGCCCGCCTGGTTAGCAAAGGCTGCCACGATGCGCTTCATCTCTTTATTGAATCCGTCCGGCAACTCCTTCAGCAGTGCCAGCGTGCCGATCGTTTCCCCTTTTACCGTAATCGGAAAGCCTTCGAGGGAGCGATATCGCACGCCCTTCATCGTACCTAAATGCTTTGAGAGATTCTTGGTTTTGTCCACACTCTGATCGAGCACACCTTTGATATTGTTGGCCGCCAGGTGATCGCGAATGGCTTGCGCCTCCGGCCGCGTAAGCTGATACGTGTAAAACTGGTGCTGGTGGCTGTTTGATTCGATCTCCAGCCACGCGGCATCCGCAAACACGGCACTCACCGAGCTCTCCAGCAAAATCTTATAAACGCTTTCTTCGTTTTGCTCGGTTTGAATCGACTGACTAATGCGTTGGAAGTTTACCACCTCTTCCAACTTCTGTTCAAACACCGAAGAGGTAGGTAGATTGAAAAGAATCACCAAAAAAGAAAACACGCTGTACAGCGCCACAAAGCCGATCAACGTAATGTTGAAGAGGTGGGAGTTGAACGCAAAGAACGCGGTGCTTTTGGCCGCAATCGCATCTGAAAGCCGATCGGCTGTAAACGTAAAATAGCCGATGTAAAACATGACCAACAAAAGCAGCAACAAACTCGTCCACTTCTGCCGGAAGTTGAGGTAGGCCACCCACTTCATATTGGCCGAAAGCACCAAGATCACCAGCCCCAGCACAATATCCAGCAGCAGGTTGGTTACATCGCTGAGGGCAAGGTTGACGGAATCGTAAATGAGCACGAACACCAGCAAGAACTCAAAGAACGTCCAGAGCCGGATCAGCCATTTTGATTTTTGGTACAAGATCAGCCGCTTCCAGGCCATGAATGCGGCCATCATGAAGCTGATCAGCAACGCCAGGTTGATCTGATAAATGAAATCGCCAAAGAGTACATTTTCCGGCAGCTTGGTATTGCCCAGCAAACCTACAAGCAGGCGGAACGCAAGCGAGATAACGGTAGTAACAAGGCCGGTAGCAAAAACTTTCCAGAGCAGGTCGGTGAAGTTGAGCGAGTCTTCGCGCTCGATCCGAAACTTGTAGTAATAATACAAGCAGAAGATGTACAGGTCGAGCATGACCCGCGGCAGCCAGGGCGGCACTTCGGAAGTAAGGCCTTTGATGTCGCTGAACACCACCAGGATGTCGGAGGATACCAACACCAACCAGCAGAGCAGCGAGCCAACGAAAGCCAGACGTGTGATTGCTCGGGTGCGCACAAAAAAGAAAGCCAATCAGTTAATTTGATTGGCTTTGCAATAATAATTAATCCACCTTGGTTTTCGAAAGCCTTATTTGCGGCTGTAGTTCGGGGCTTCGCGGGTAATGGCCACATCGTGCGGGTGGCTTTCGGTTACCCCGGCCGAAGTAATTTTTACAAAGCGTGCGCGTTTTAATTTCTCCAGGTTCTTCGCTCCGCAGTAGCCCATACCGGCCCGCAGCCCGCCCACCAATTGATAGAGTACTTCTGCGGCACTGCCTTTGAAGGGCACGCGGCCGCTGATGCCTTCGGGCACCAGTTTTTTAATGTCGTCCTCAGCATCCTGAAAGTAGCGGTCTTTCGAACCGTCTTCCATCGCCTCCATCGAGCCCATGCCGCGGTAACTCTTAAACTTGCGGCCCTCGTAGATGATCATTTCACCGGGCGCCTCTTCCGTGCCCGCCAGCAGCGATCCAATCATCACGCTGTCGGCACCGGCGGCCAGCGCTTTCACCACATCGCCGGAGAAGCGAATTCCGCCATCGGCAATTACTTTTACGGGCGATCCTTTTAGCGCTTTCGCGGATTCGTACACGGCCGACAACTGGGGCAAGCCGATTCCGGCTACAATGCGCGTAGTACAGATGCTGCCCGGGCCCACGCCCACCTTCACTGCATCGGCTCCCGCCTTGGCCAGCGCTTTGGCTGCTTCGCCAGTGGCAATGTTGCCCACAATCGTATTCAGGCCCGGGAATTTTTTCTTCACCTTGCGGGCGGCATCCATCACGCCCTTCGAGTGGCCGTGAGCCGTGTCGATGCTGATCACATCCACGCCCGCTACTTTTAATGCTTCGATACGCTCGACAATGTCGGGCGTAACGCCCACGGCCGCGCCCACACGCAGGCGGCCAAATTCATCGTGGCAGGCGTTGGGTTTATTCTTCTTTTTCAGGATGTCTTTGTAGGTAATCAGGCCGGTGAGTTTGCCTTTCTTATTCACAATCGGCAGTTTCTCGATTTTGTATTGCTGCAAAATGCCTTCGGCTTTCTCGAGCGTAATGCCTTCCTGCGCGGTGATTAGCTTTTCGCTGGTCATGATGTCAGCTATTGGCTTGTTCATGTCCTTTTGAAAACGGAGATCGCGGTTGGTGATGATGCCCACCAATTTGCCGCTGCCGTCAACGACTGGAATGCCACCAATCTTGAACTCGCGCATGATCTTTTCCGCATCGCGGATGGTGGAGTTTACCAGCAACGTAACCGGGTCAAAGATCAACCCACTCTGCGAGCGCTTCACCCGGCGCACCTGCTCGGCTTGCTGCGCAATGCTCATGTTTTTGTGAATGAACCCGAGGCCGCCTTCCAGCGCCATGCCAATGGCCATTTCCGCTTCGGTTACGGTGTCCATCGCAGCCGACACAATCGGGATGTTCAGGCTGATGTCGGCCGTGAGCAGCGTGTTGGTTTGGGTTTCGCGCGGCAGCACTTCGCTGTACGCTGGCACCAGCAGTACGTCATCGTACGTAAGTGCTTCAAAAAGAAACTTGGAGGGGTCTAACGCCATGGCAAATAATTCAGAACCATTATTTGCCGGGCAAAGGTACAGGAAATTGCCTACCGGCCAATGGAATTGACGAAATATGCCATAATTTCAAAATCGCGAGCAACGTTTACCATGATTCAGATCGAAAAATCAACCCTCCGCTTTCTGCGCGAACTCCACACGAACAACCATCGCGAATGGTTTCAGGCAAACAAATCGCGCTATGTAGGCGCCCAGACGAACATGATTTCGTGGTTAGATGCGCTCATTCATTTAATGAACCGGCACGATCAACTTCAAACCGTTAGCGGCAAAGAAAGCCTTTATCGCATCTACAACGATGTGCGTTTTTCGGCCGACAAAACTCCGTACAACCCCCGGTTTGCCGGTCATCTCAAAAGGCAGAAACCACAGTTGCGGGGCGGTTACTACTTTTGGATTAAGCCGGGGGCATCGCGTGTGGGATGCGGGTTTACATACCCCAGTCCAGCCGACCTGAAGCGGATTCGTGAAGACATTGACTTCCAAACGCCCGCGTGGCGCAAGCTACTGCGTCACCCAAAAATCGTAGCCGCGTTTGGATCCATGCAAGGCGAACAGGTGCGCACCGCACCACGAGGCTACACGGCCGACCATCCCGCCATTGACTTGCTGCGGTACAAGCAGTATTGGTTTGAGCATTCGTTCAAAGACGCGGAAGTTCTGGCGCCTGATTTCTTGAAACAGGTGGACAATACGTTTCGCGCCATCCGCCCGTTTTTCAACTACATGAGTGAGGTGCTTACTACCAATGCCAATGGCGAGTTGTTAACGAAATCACCCAACCGAAACTAGTCATGATGAAAAATGTACCCGATGTAGATACCTACATCGCCCTACATCCCGCTTCGGTTCGCGGGCAGTTGCAAGCGCTTCGTCAAATTATCTTGCGAGCGGCTCCTGGGGCCGAAGAAAAAATCAGCTACGGCATGCCAGCCTACAAATACCATGGCCCGCTGGTTTATTTTGGGATGACCCAACAGCACCTTGGCTTTTACCCCACGCCCTCGGCAGTGGTGGCGTTTCGCAACGAACTGACAGCGTACGACACGGCAAAAGGCACCATTCGGTTTCCGCTGGATAAACCGTTGCCCAAGAAACTGATTGCCGAGATTGTGAAGTTTAGAATGCTCGAAAACGAAGCGAAAGCAACTGAAAAAAAGAAACGATAATCAGGCGTTTACTTTTGCCTGCCCATCAATTCAAGCGCATACTGCTCGAGGGCGCGAACGCGGGCGGGCGGAGCGGACAGTTTCTTCATCGCGGCAAACCCCTTGCGAAAATAGCTGGTAATCTTCTTCTCGGTTTCTTCGCGAATCTGGAGCGCATCGTAGATGGCCGTAACTGCCTGCACTTTTTCGGATTTGTTGAACGAGGTAGCCGCCAGCCATCTCTGTAGTTCAGTGGCTTGTTCGCCTGTTGCTTTTTCGAGTGCGCGGATGAGCAAAAAGGTTTTTTTGTTCGCGATGATGTCACCCCCCACTTGTTTGCCGAAGTCTTTTTGATCGGCATACACATCCAGCAAATCGTCTTTTAGCTGAAACCCAATGCCGATGTTCCAACCCAACTCGCGGAGCAGTTTGCGGTCTTGCGCGGGCGCACCGGCCAGGATAGCACCCATCTCCAGACTAAAGCCCAGCAGCACGGCCGTTTTAAGTCGGATCATTTCGATGTATTCTCTTTCTGTTACGGTGGGGCGAGTTTCAAACTCCATGTCCCACTGCTGGCCCTCGCATACTTCGGCTGCACACTGGTTGAAGGCCCGCAGCACTTCTTTGATGTTTTTGTCGGGCAGCGCCAACAGCATGTCGTACACTTTTACCAGCATCACATCGCCGGAGAGGATGGCTGTGTTGGTATTCCACTTTTCATGCACGGTGGGTTGGCCCCGGCGCAGCGGCGCGTTATCCATAATGTCGTCATGCAGCAGCGTGAAGTTGTGGAACGCTTCCACCGCTACCGCCAGCGGAACGATTTTCTCCACGTCCTTTTTGTACAGCGAATACGCCAGGCACACCAGTTGGGGGCGGAGGCGCTTGCCCCCGAGTTTCATGATGTAGCGGATGGGCTCGTAGAGGGAAACCGGTGTTTTGCCAAACTTCTGGCGCGCGATTTCTTTTTCGATTTTTGGGAGGAGGGTCATGAAAGCGGGGTGATCAATGCGTTAGGGATAGCAGCGGACATCCCACGCGTTTCGCGTGGATGGGAGCGGATCGCCCGACCCCTTGCGCAGCTTGGGGAAACGCCCTGAAAAAAACCTGCGTGGTGCAATAACCGCTTGCCATAGGCCGCAAAAATATTTCTTTTACTCGAACGAAAGCGCTTTACTCGAATGTGAGGTCAATCAAGCGGCGGTCGACATCGCATTTTTTGATCCGCACGATCACCTCATCGCCCAGTTGGTAGATTTTTTTTCGTCTGCGGCCGATGACGCGGTAGCTGCGTTCATCGTATTCGTAGAAGTCGTCTTTCAAGTCGGCCAGACGCACCATGCCCTCGCACTTGGTGTCGATGATTTCCACAAAGATGCCGAAGTCGGTTACGCCTGAGATCAGGCCGCGGTAAGCTTTGTCGGACTGGAGGCTCATGAACTCCACTTGCTTGTATTTGATGGAGGCGCGTTCGGCATCGGCTGCACGCTTCTCGCGTTCGCTGGAGTGGATGCACTTCTCTTCGTACTCCCGGCGGTTGGCCGATTTGCCTTCGTCTAAGTACTGTTGCAACAAGCGGTGCACAAGCATGTCCGGATACCGGCGAATGGGCGAAGTGAAGTGTGTGTAGTGCTCGAAGGCGAGGCCAAAGTGGCCCTTCGGCTCGGTAGTGTATTTCGCTTTCGACATGGCGCGCACCGCCAGCGACTGCAATACGTTTTGTTCGGGTTTGCCCTCGATTTCGTCCATGAGTTTGTTGAGCGACTTGCTCAGCGCCTTTTCGTTGATGAGCAACTTGTGGCCGAACTGCGAGGCAAATTTGGCGAAGTCGCTTACTTTTTCGTAGTCGGGTGCATCGTGGGTGCGGTACACAAACGTATCGGGTTCGCCTTTCTTTTTGCGACTGAAGATGAAGGTGGCCACGCCGCGGTTGGCCAGCAGCATGAACTCTTCGATGAGCTTGTGCGCATCCTTGCGCACTTTGGGAACTACGGCCAACGGTTTGCCTTTTTCGTCCAATTTGAATTTCACTTCAGTGGTTTCGAAGTTCACCGCGCCTTTTTTGTAGCGCTCTTTGCGCAGCAAGTGATGCAGACCATTCAGGATTTTAAGCTCATCAGCGAACTTGCCTTGGCCGGTTTCGATCACTTCCTGCGCTTGTTCGTAGCTAAACCGATGGTCGGAATAGATCACCGTGCGGCCGTACCACTCTTTATGGATTTTCGCTTTGGTATCCATTTCGAACACGGCCGAAAACGTAAGTTTCTCCTCGTGGGGGCGCAGCGAGCAAAGATGATTGGAGAGCCGCTCGGGCAACATGGGCACCGTGCGATCCACCAGGTACACAGAGGTGGCGCGATCGAGGGCTTCCTCTTCCAACACCGTGCCGGGCCGTACGTAGTGCGTTACATCGGCAATGTGGACACCAATTTCGTAGTGCCCGTTGGGCAGTTGTCGAAATGAAATCGCATCGTCAAAGTCTTTGGCGTCTTCCGGGTCGATGGTGAAGGTGAGCACCGTGCGGAAATCCCACCGCTTTTTGATTTCTTCAGGTGTGATGCCTTCGTTGATGGTCTCTGACTCGCGCAACACCGGCTCGGGAAAGCGGAAGGGCAAGTCGAACTCCGCCATGATGGAGTGGATTTCGGCTTCGTTCTCACCCGTTTTGCCAAGGATCTCCACCACTTTCGCTTCCGGACTGCGGTCGCCATCGCCCCAGCGCGTTACTTCGATCACCACTTTATCGTTGGGCTGCGCGTTACTGGTATGTTCGGGATAGATGAAAAAATCCTGGTAGATTTTTTTGAAGTCGGGGATGACAAACGCATAATTTTTGGAGAGCTCGAGGCGTCCGACAAATCGCGTACGGGCGCGCTGAACGATCTTCACTACTTTGCCTTCGGGGCTTTCGCCCGATTGGCGCGAAGAAAGTTCTACTTCTACCGTGTCGCCATGCAGGGCGGTATCGAGATCATGTGTTTTTACATAAATGTCTTTCTGTCCTTCGATGCCCGTGACGATGTATGCAAAGCGCGGGTTCACGTGGTCTACGGTGCCGGGCAGGGTTTTACCTTTGCGGGTGGAAACGTAGTTGCCGTTGGGCAGATGGCGGATTTTGCCAGCCGTCTCCAGCTTTTCGAGCGCCTCGAAGAGCGAGTCGTTTTGTGCTTTGTTTTTGGCGCTGGCTTTCTTGGCAATCTGTTTAAAGTTGAACGCCTTGCCGGGATTCTCGTCAAACAGGCGCAGGATGGTTTGAAAAATGGAGCCGCGTGTGGAGTCTTGCCGCTTCGTTTGGCGGTCTTGTAGTTTCTTTTTCGACATACGCGTTCAAGTTACGCCTTGCCGCGCGAAAAGCCACTACCGGGCGGTTAGCTTTTCATGATATTTTGATCGGCCACGAGGGGAAAGCTCTTCATGCGCAGGTAGAGTTGCGTGAGGGCCACGACATCGCGTGTGCAGTAGTCGGCAATTTTGGGAAGGTCCTTTTCGTGGTGGTAGACGTGATTGACGCGGCTGCCATCCATGTCGTTTTTGCTGGTGGGGATGTTAAACACCGTGGCGAGCAAGTCGAGGGAAGTGTAGTGTTTATAGTCGCCAAACTTCCAAAGCTCGAGCGTGTCGAGGTGCGGTACTTCCCACGGCTTGCGGCCTGCGAGGTTAAGAAGCGGTGGCAGGCCGAGGCCATGAATCAGCATGCGCCTGCTTAGATACGGGTAGTCGAATTCCTTGCCGTTGTGGGCACAGAGGCGGCTGCCCGGTTCCAGTTTCTCGAACAAGTCGCGAACGTTTTTCAACAAGGCCACTTCATCTTCGGAGCAAAACGCTTTCGTTTTTAGTGCCAGTTGTTGTTGGTCGTTGTCGAATAGCTTTCCCACCACCACGCACACTACCTGACCGAACTCGGCGTAGATGCCGGCCCGCTCGTGGTAAAGGTCTTCGTCCGTTTGGGTCGGTTCGCGTTTGAGGAAGCTGGCCTTGCGGGCCCAATGCGTTTTGAAGCGCTCGGACAGGTGCTGATAGTGCGCCACCTGGGCCACGGTTTCAATATCGAGAAACAGAATGTCGCGAAGCTCGGAGTGCATAGAATTGGTTGTCGGATGCCTCGTTGCAAAATAGGTGATTTTTTGAAGGAAGCGTTTGCTCCGATGTAAGTGAGGGTTACGAAACGGTTGGCCTAAGAGTGCAGCACGCCCTCTTTTTCCAACTCAATGGCCCCTGTTGGTGTTCTGGCCCCTGTTGGTGTTCTTCACCAACAGGCTCATTGGCCGTTCATTCCGCATGGTGGGTTAAGAATGTCCAATCCTTTTCGTTCTTTTCGTAAAACCGCGCGCTTGAATATCGATATTCTTCTGGGTATTGGCAGATTCCCGCCTTTACTGGATTTTTATGAATGTACGCTAGCTTTTGCTCAAATACCTCCGGCGACCACAGCGGCACACCC
>JBIIVI010000133.1:0-9509 GCA_044339555.1 Cyclobacteriaceae bacterium
GGCCACGTTTGCCTAACTGAATCACCTCCAACTTTTCCAACTTGCCGCCCTTCAGGGAAAAGCGCATCATGGTTTTAATGCGATGAAATCCGTGATTGCCGGCGGCACCGGGGTTTAGATAGATCAACCCACTGTTTTCGTCTCGCTGGGCGCGGCAAATGTGCGAGTGGCCGCAGATCAGCACATCGGGTTTCCGAACCGTAAACTGTTTTTTGATGCGCGGGTTGTAGCGGGGTGGTGCTCCGGCAATGTGTGTCATCCAAATGGTGAGTCCCTCTATTTCAAACCAAAGATCTTCTGGCCAGACCGAACGTGTGGCGGCATCGTCAATATTTCCAAACACCGCGCGCACCGGTTTCCATGTTTGAAGCGCCGTGATCACCGCCGAGTCGCCAATATCGCCCGCGTGCCAGATTTCGTCTACTTCGTTCAAATACGTATCCAGTTGCGGTTCATAAAAACCATGTGTATCCGAAACGAGGGCAATGCGCATAAACTCAATGCCAAGATCAACAACTTGCCCAGATTCGGCAACGCCACGCAGTTGATTTCAAGTTTTGATATGATGAAATCGTGAAACTCATCCGTTGCATCAAGGGCGATCTTTGCTGCTGTTTGGATTTTGGTGATTTTTAAAGAATGAAACGAATCGTGATTACGGGAGCCAGTGCCGGCATTGGACTGGCCACCGCAAAATTGCTGGCGGCCCAACATGAGTTAATCCTGCTATGCCGCACACCCGCCTCGGGCGAAACGGCTAAGACCCAGATTCTCCGTGTGGTACCTACTGCCCGGATTACGGTGGGTTCGCTCGACCTACATGATCTGGATTCGGTGAAGCGTGCTGCTGAACAATTGTTGCGGTCGTTTGATTCGCTGGATGTGCTGCTCAACAACGCGGGCTATTTTCCGGAGCGAATCGAGTATGTGGGTGAAGTGGAGAAGACCTTTTTTGCTTCGCACCTGGGGCACATGCTGCTCACTTTGTTGTTGTTGCCGCGGCTGGAAAAAGCGCCCGATGCGCGGATCATCAATGTGTCTTCGGGCCTGCATCCGCGTGGTCAAGTAAATCATCTTTTTCGTAGGGTGACCGGGCTTTCGCCTTTTCAGGCTTATGCCGATGCCAAACTGGCGAATATCTTATTCACGATGGCGCTGCCCGAAAAGACGCCTGTAAACGTGCGTGCATTTTCACTTCATCCAGGTGTGGTGGCTACTCGTTTTGACCGATCTATTCAAGGTTGGTTTCGTTTGTTGATCGATTTCTCCAAACCACTTTTCTACATTTCGCCCGCAGCCGGAGCCGCAACTTCGGTGTATCTCGCTACAGCTCCATTGGCGGCCATTCAGGCTCATGCTGGCGGATATTTTACGAAATCAAAACCGGCGCGGATTCAAAACGGCGGGGCTACGGCTGCAAACGCCCGCCGGTTGTGGGATCAATCCATCAGCTATCTGGAGCCACATCTTCGCCCATCTAACTAATCGAAACAACAAAAAGCGAGCGCCCAAATTTACCTTGGTAGATGGGAGCAGGTTCTAGATTTTGATTTGTACATTCATCCCCACAATGATCAACACATGAAAAAAATTCTGGGTGTTTTTTTACTGTTTGGATCTTTCGCCTCTGCACAGACTCAATTTGTTTTTGATAGTGCAGAGTTTCGCGGATTTATGGATGGCGTGATGGAAACCAAACTGCGCGATCAGCATGTTGCCGGAGCCGTGGTTACATTGGTGCACAAAGGCCAACTGGTTTTTTCGAAAGGGTATGGCTGGGGCGATATAAAAAACAAGGTGCCCGTCTATCCGGACTCTACGCTTTTTCGAGTGGGCTCTATTTCAAAGTTATTTGTATGGGTTAGTGTGATGCAACTGGCTCAACAGGGCAAACTTGATTTGCAAACGGACATCAATACCTACCTCACGGATGTGAAAATTCCGGCTACCTATCCCCAGCCCATCACCCTCACACATTTACTTACGCACACACCTGGGTTTGAAGACATCGTGATTAATCTCTTTGCCAAGGATGCGGGTCGATTAAAACCTTTGGGCGAAATTCTAAGCAATGAGTTGCCCGCACGTGTTCGGCCACCGGCCACCTATGCGTCTTATTCCAATCACGGCACGGGTCTGGCCGCGCTTATCGTTGAACGGGTGTCGGGCATGAGCTTTCACGAATACGTGGAGAAAAATATCCTCGCTAATCTGGTAATGAACCGAACCACTTTTCGGCAACCCGTGCCAACCTCGTTGCTCGCTACCGCATCCAAAGGGTATGCCTGGCGTGGCGGCTTATTTCAGGAACAGGACTTTGAGTTTGTTCCGTTGTATCCGGTTGGGGCGGCATCGGCCACCGGCACCGACATGGCCAACCTGATGATCGCATTGCTGGATCAAGGCGCGCGAGCGCCCTATCGACTCTTGGACAGCGCGCAGTGGAAAAAAATGCAGGAGCCACTTCACCGGCATCATCCGCGGGTTAACCCGATGCGGCATGGATTGATGGATGTTTCGCAGAACGGTGAGGTGATCATTGGCCACGGTGGGGATACGTTTTGGTTTCATTCCTTACTGGCTGTTTTTCCAGAGCGAGAACTCGGGTTGTTTGTCTCGTTCAATACGGACAAAGGTGGTGGGGTTAGCAGCCAGGTGTTGGAAGAGTTGGTCGATCATTACTTTCCGGAACCAGAATTGGCGCCCGCTATCCGCGTAAGCAAAACTGATCTCCAAATCTTTGCCGGTTCGTACCTCGGCAATCGGTATCCACATCATGACCTTACCAAAATGGCTGCTTTGTTTACTCAGGCCAGCATCACGGTGGCAGACTCTACGCGGCTACGGATACAGATGGGAGAGGATGTTGCCTACTATGTGCCGGTGGATAGCCTCGTATTTCGGAAAGAGCAGTCGTCCGACATGATCGCATTTGAAAAGAAGAATGGAAAAATCACCGCCATGTTTCTTGGCGGGCTTCCGATATTTACGTTTGATAAAGTGGCGGGCTGGAACGCGCCCGACACGCAGTTGTTTGTGGTAATCGCAGTGTTCACGGTCGCGGCCGTCACGTTGTTGTTTTGGCCCATCACCTATTTCATTCGAAGAGGCTACCAACCCTTGTTGCGCACCAGGCAGTCGCTGCCCTTTCTGGCAAAACTCTTCGCGTGGCTCAATTATTTCTGGTGGTTTTCGTTTTTGGTTGGACTGTCGCTGGTGTTGAATGACCCAACGGCCGTGGTATTTGGCGTAACAACCGGTCTTAAAGTGGTATTGGTATTTCCCTTGTTGATGATCGTCACCACGCTGTTGATGGCGTATGTGTGTGTACGATTGGTGCCCGACACGCGCTACCGCACCTGGAGCCGCCTCTATTACGTACTTGTTACGCTCGTTAGTGGCGTAGCTTTGTTTCAGTTGTATTTTTGGAACCTGCTGGGGTATAACTACTAATATGCCGGAAGCCATCATGAATTTTCATACCCGGAAATGGGTAAAACCCGAGGATCTAAATCCGAATCAAACGTTGTTTGGTGGACGGTTATTGCAGTGGATTGATGAAGAAGCCGTGATCTACGCCATTGTACAATTAGAAAACCCGCACGTGGTTACCAAGTACGTTTCGGAGATCAACTTTATTCAGGCTCCGCGTCAGGGCGACATTATTGAGATTGGCATTGTAGCGACCGACTTTGGCAGGAGTTCGATTACCATGCGCTGCGAGGTTCGCAATATGCTAACGCGTGCGCCTATTCTCTCGATCGATAAGTTGGTGTTCGTAAACCTGGACGAACATGGCAAGCCGAAACCACACGGCAAGACTGAGATCACGTACATAAAAGATCGGCTGTCGTAACAAATGGATCGTCAGGTTCGGAGCCCGCATTCGACCGGAAAATTTTGAGATAGCAGTGCTTTTATTAGCACCGGGTTAGAATTATTTTTGAATCAGATTCTTAATTGACACATATGCGTTTTCGGTTTACGCTAACCATTTGTTTGGTGTTTTTCTACCGGGTAGTAGTTGCCCAGTATAACCATGGATTTCCATTCGGGAAGTCAATGCTCAGCGAGTTAGATTTAACGCGTTACCCGGCTGATACCACTGCTGCCGCCGTGGTGTTGGATGAGTTCGGGGAAGCGTATGTAGACAATGGCGGAGACAACAACATTCTGCTTGAATACCATGTGAAAATCAAGGTATTGAAAAAAGATGGACTTTCAGAGGCCAACTTTTCAATCCCGTTGTACAAAAATGGCGATCGAATGCAGCGGATTAAATTGGTGCAAGGGCACACAGCCAGCCTTGAAAACGGGCAGTTAAAAGAAACCGAGTTGAATCCTCGGGAAGTTATTACCGAGAAGTATTCGGAACATTTTGATCGGGTTGTTTTTACACTACCCGATGTGCGTGTGGGTAGTGTGTTTGAGGTAAAATACATATTGGAATCGCCCTTTTTTTGGAATTTCTGGCCGTGGAAATTCCAATCTCATTTACCTAAGCGGCAGTCGGTTTTCTGGGCCCGGATACCAGCCAACTACAATTATAATCTAAGTATCAAAGGCTATTTGAAATTTGCCAAACAAGAGAGTGAATTAGTAAAAAACTGCTTTACACCGGGAGGTGGCAACATCGCGGACTGCTCGTTGCTGAAGTTTACGATGACCAATATTCCGGCTTTTGTGGAAGAGGAATACATGACGGCCAAGGATAATTTTTTATCAGCGTTGCATTTTGAGTTGACCGACATCAAAGCGTTTGACGGGCGAAGCTTCAAGTATACCCAAACCTGGGAGGCGGTGGAACAGGAACTGCGAACGCGCGAGAACTTTGGAAACCAACTCAAGAAAGGCAAGCGGCAATACGCAGAGTTAGCAAAGACACTTACTGCCCAAGAAACTGACCCACTGAAAAAAGCCGCCCTCATTTATGCATATATGCAACGTCATTTCCAATGGAACGAAGAAGAGAGTTTTGCCACCGACCTGGGACTTAAAGCCGCATTTGATGCACGCAAAGGAAATGTGGCAGACATTAATCTTTCCCTCGTAGCTGCGTTGGAGGCAGCTGGCTTAACGGTTTTTCCGGTATTGCTGTCCACTCGGGAAAATGGAATCCCCACCAAGCTTTATCCTGTGCTGAGTGATTTCGATTACGTAGCGGCTTACCTGATCGCAGGCGATACCAAAATGATTTTAGATGCCGCTTATCCGAGCTTGCCGATGGGGATGCTGCCACATAAGTGTTTGAATGGCGAAGGACGAGTGATCGCCAATGATCCTGCCTTTTCAGGCTGGATTCCGCTCACACCGAAGGAAAAAAGTAAGAAAAACATTACGGTTCAAGGCGTGCTTGAAAAGGATGGGCGGTTAGAAGCCCAGGTAACAATTAAATCGTATGGCTATGAAGCACTTCATACGAGGCAACGAAAGGCCCGAATGACGGGTGAGGAGTATAAGAAAACCCTGGTTTCTGCGGATGAGCTAACCCTGACGAAGTATACCTGCAATAACCAGGATAGTATCGACCGGCCGTTGGAGGAAATCCTGGAGGTGGTGTGGACTACCGATGCCGCTACGGCCGATCGACTGTACTTTAACCCGTTTTTGTTCGACCGATGGGAACAGAATCCTTTCAAGCTAACCGAGCGCACATACCCGGTGGATTTTGGAGCTCCCCTGGAGTCTGTACTTTCCCTGAACTTGCAGTATCCGCCCGAGTTTGAATTGAACGAGACACCCGAGCAACAGGCCTTTGCATTACCAAGCAACGGGGGGAAGTTCTTGTACAATATCACGCAACCTGCTGGCCGTGTAATTGCTACCAGCGTACTAAACTTAAGCCGTGCTACCTACTCGCCTGAAGAATACTTTGGATTAAAGGAGTTGTTCAGCCGCATTGTACAATTGCACGCAGCACCTTTCGTGTTTATTCGAACCCGGAACTAGCGTAGGTAGTCGGGCAAGCATATGTCCGGATTGAGTAAGGGATCCGGATCGGGCACACCCCGTTGTGTAAACAACGGCACAACTCCCGCCCAGACAGGAAGTGAATAATCGGCTTCATCGTCCTTGGGTGGTCCGGTGCGGACTTTTGCAGAAGCTTCTTCGATTTGAAACGCTACTACCAGCGTTGCTTTCCACTCACCAGCGTCAGGGGGGCGCACATCCGCCCAACGCCCCGGACACATTTTGTTGGTAAAAACCTCGAGGCTTCGGTACAATTCTTCTTTGTCCTCTACCCTTCGCCCTTTCGAAAAGATCACTACAGATCGATAGTTAACAGAGTGATGAAAAGCACTGCGTGCCAAGACTAAACCATCGGCTAGTAGCGCAGAGATACAAACCGGCACTCCCTCTGCCAACAAACGCATGTAGGTACTACCCACCGAGCCATGGATGTAAAGGGTGTCTTCGATTCGGCAAAAGCCCGTAGGAATGGCGAACGGTTGTTGCTCCTTCACAAACGAAACTGTGCAGAATAGCGATTCGTCTAAAATCTGAAAAATCGCTTCGCGGTCGAAGACCCCCCGCTTGGCCAAGCGCGTGATGGTCGTTTTTTCGGTGATGGGGAATTGCGGCATGGCTTAGGGAATGATATAGTTCCAACCGTGGGTATCTGGCAGCAAGCCGGTACGAATGTCGTTGAGTTTTTTCTTCACACGCAGTTGGAAACTGGTTGCCTCCGGGTTCGCCAGCGTGTAGTCGTTGCCATGAATGTTGATTCCTGTGATGGTGGATACAACAGCCGCTGTGCCCACACCGAATGCCTCGGAAAGTGTATTGTTCTTGAAAGCCGCTTCCAGTTCTGCCACACTGATTCTTCGCTGCTCCACAGCCAGGCCCATATCAGCGGCCAACGTGAGAATGGAATCGCGGGTAACGCCATCCAGAATCGCGGAGGTGAGTTGAGGTGTAACGATTTTTCCATCGATCACAAACATGACGTTCATGGCTCCCGATTCGTCTATGTATTCGTGGCTGCGGGCGTCTGTCCAAAGCACTTGATCAAATCCTTCTTTTTTTGCAAGTGCCGTGGGATAAAAGGCACCGCCGTAGTTGCCGGCACACTTGGCAAACCCCGTGCCCCCCTCGGCTGCGCGTACGTAGGTTTGCTCGACCTTTACACGAATAGGCTTGGTGAAGTACGGCCCGACCGGACTCGTTAGAATTACAAACTTGTACTCGTCCGACACTTTTACGCCTAATCGCGATTCAGTAGCAAACACCACCGGACGGATGTAGAGCGAGCAGCCTTCTTGCGCGGGTACCCAATCGGCATCTGCGCGGATAATGGCGGCCAGTGTGTCGATAAAAAAACTTTCTTCGATGGCAGGCATGCACATGCGATCGAGCGAGCGGAGTAACCGCTGGTGATGGCGATGAGGCCGGAAGATGTTAATGCGGCCATCTTGCATCCGGAAGGCTTTCATGCCCTCGAAAATGGCTTGGCCATAATGCAACGCGAGGATCGCGGGGGTCATACCGATTTCTCCAAACGGGCGGATGTAGGGCGTGTGCCATTGGCCGTGGTGGTAATCAGCCACCAGCATGTGGTCGGCAATGTAGGAGCCAAAGCCCAGGTTATTGAAATCAGTAGCGGCCAGTCTGGATTGGGCGGTGCGCTCGACTAAAATATTGGCGTTCATGGTAGTTACTTGAGGTGGGTAAAGATATTTAATTTACTAGCAAGAGGGCGGGCAGATAATTGCGTGTTTCAAAGATTTCACGACGCGGCTCGGGCTGTAGCCGATCGGCTTTTTCGCTGGTAGCCCAGGTTCACCAGATAGATACCAGACAGTGTTAATACGATTGCGATGGCGATGAGCGTGTTCAGTTTTTCATCCAGAATCAGCCAGCCCAAAATCACGGCTACTACGGGATTAATATAGGCATACATGGAAACAATGGTCATGGGCAGGTGCTTGATGGCATAGGAGTAACAGGCATATGCTGCCACCGAACCGATCAACGACATATAGGCCAACGTGTATAACAACGAGGCTGACCACTGCACCCGCGAGTAATCATCGAACAAAAGCGTGAGCGGAACCAAGAACACGGCGCCCGCTAGCATTTGGAGGCCCGCATTCAGAAAAGGATTGCCATGGCCGCTTTTCTTTTTAATCCAGATGCTGCCGGCAGCCCAAGAGAGATTGGCCAGGAAAGTGGCTACAATGGCTTGGGTATAATTAGTTTGTGTAAACTCGTTGATGTGCTCCCCAAATATGATGACGATGCCGGTGATACCCGCCGCGAGCCCAAGTATGATGATCCAGTTGGGCTGTTCATCTTTTATGATCAATACATTAATAAGAAGTGCCCAGATGGGCATACACGAACAGATAATGGCTGCGAGTCCGCTGGAGATGTACACTTCCGCCCAACCTACCACACTAATGCCCAAGGTTACCATCAACAGGCCACAGAGCGACTGGTTGAAGAGTACCTCGCGACTTGGCCAGGGCACTTTACCCACTGTTAACATGAAGCCGGCCAGCAGCGTGCCTGCTGAAATGAACCTCAAAAATGAAAACAGAAAGGGTGGAAACTGTGTAACGCCGATGCGGAGGCCCAGGTAGGTGGTACCCCAGATCACACAAACAGCGGCCAGGGCCAAATAGGCTTTCAGGGAAGGACGAGTGGTACTCATGTTGGCCGCAAATAAAGTGAAAGAACGCGCAGTTGGCCGTATGGGTTCCTGAATTTATGAAGCTGAAACAAACTTTTTAAGCGACCGGGGGTTTTGTATATTTGGAATTCAGATTTCTCATCACCCAAAAATCAAAAATATGGCATTTACGTTACCGACTCTTCCCTATGCATTTAATGCACTTGAGCCACATATCGATGCGCGCACCATGGAAATTCATCATGGCAAACATCACAACGCGTATGTAACGAATTTAAATAATGCGGTGACAGGCAAGCCCGAAGAAAATCTTGCCATTGAGGAGATTTGCAAAAATATTTCCAAGTACCCGATGGCTGTACGGAACAACGGCGGCGGGCACTACAACCACAGCCTGTTTTGGCAAATAATGGCCCCGAACGCGGGTGGCAAGCCTACAGGTGCGCTAGCGGATGCGATAAACGCAGCCTTTGGTAATTTCGAAGAGTTTCAAAAGCAGTTTAACGCAGCAGCAACCACGCGCTTTGGTTCTGGTTGGGCGTGGTTAATTAAGGACAGTAGTGGCAAGTTGGCCGTTACCTCTACGCCTAATCAAGACAATCCGCTGATGGATGTAGTTGACGTGAAAGGCGCTCCGTTGTTGGGATTAGATGTCTGGGAACACGCCTATTACCTGCACTACCAAAATCGCAGACCTGATTACTGCACCGCCTTCTGGAACGTGATCAACTGGCAGGAAGTAGCGAAGCGCTTTGCGAGCTAGCGATGATGATGTTCAGATGCGCTTAACTCGTTTACTATTTTCGTGAAAGTTGTTTACTAGTTTGCTAAACACCTTTACCTGCTAGTGAATAATTTGGTAGACAATCTACGGCAA
>JBIIVI010000001.1:0-47523 GCA_044339555.1 Cyclobacteriaceae bacterium
AATACACGGCAATCATTTGCCACTACTTTTGCTACCAGCTGGCGGCCGCCGAACGTGGCAGAGCTTTACAGTTTGGGTACCCACCAAAGCGCTGCCGCTATTGAGTACGGGCTGTTACTGGATGAGCAAACTACCCAGGTGCGCACGTTGTCCGACAAACACGCGGCTAACGAGCAGGCGTTGAAATGGGTGGGCACGTACACGATGCGATCGGCTCAATCTCAGTTCGAATTGTCTGTTTATGCGAACTATATCCAGAACTACATTTACCTGCGCCCAACGGGAATAACCGAGTCGCTGCGCGGAGTTTTTCCTTACTTCCGTTACACGCAAACCAATGCTTTATTTTTGGGCGTGGATGGAAACTACTTCTACCAGTTTAATTCCAGTTGGTCGGCCCGCACGCGGGTTTCGCTGCTTCGGGCCAGCGATGTACGTGCAAATGATTTCCTGATTTTTATTCCACCCAATCGTCTCGAGTTAACGCTGCGGTATGAGAAACCAACCTGGGGGACATGGACGAATTTTTATGCCGAAGTAATGCCACGTTATGTGATGCGACAGGTACGCGCCCCAAGAGTGGTAACGGTGGGCGAGATTCTGGATGCAAAGGAGGCGGGTATTGATCTGTTTGCGACTGACAACCGGATTTTTGATTTTCTGGCCGCGCCTCCGGCTTATTTCTGGCTTGCAGGTGCCGTGGGCATCTCAAAACCGATCAAAACGTCCCGCCTTGACCTTCGGTTGTCGGTGGAAAACGCTTTGAATCTTTCTTTTCGGGAGTATACCAACCGCATGCGTTATTTCGCTGACGAAATTGGCCGAAACGTAAGTTTTTCCGCATCCTGGGCGTTTTAAGGCTTGATTTGTTGGAGGCCACCTCCTACATTTGCAACCATGTTGCAAAAATTTAAACCTTTTATGAAAGACCTCAAAAGAATAGCGTTGTTACTGGCGATGGCCGTTAGCCTTTTAGCCTTGCAGAGTTGCGGGGATGACCCGAAACCTGAGAACATTCCTGAAATCGTGACTAGAGCCACGCTTAGGTTCGCTCCGGCTGCCGGAAGTACGGGATCTGTGGTTACTGTTACGGCATCGGATCCCGATCGCGATGGCCCACAAGACATCCGCGTGGATGGCCCGATCAATTTGGCCAAGGGAGTAACCTATACGATGACGATTTCATTGATTAATGAATTGGTGAACCCTAATGATGACGATTACGACATCGCCAAAGAAGTGCAAGAGGAGGCGGATGAGCACATGTTCTTCTTTTCATGGACGAACAATGTCTTTTCCAACCCTACCGGCAATGGTAACATCGACAATCGTGCAGATGCGGTGAACTACAACGACCGTGATGATAAAGGCCAGCCGTTGGGTATTTCCACCAACTGGACAACCGCCACAACAGTGGGTGCACTCGCGGGCAAATTCAAAATCATCCTAAAGCATCAACCCGAGATTAAATCGGCTACGTCGCGAAGCACGGATGGTGAAACCGATCTAGAGATCGAGTTTGACATCAACATGAACTAAATCTGCGGAAGCGGAAAAAGCAGAGGCTGTCTCGAAAAGGACAGCCTCTTTTTTTTATGATCAAACCGAACGCTACAATAAATCCAGAACCTTTGCCAGGCAAACCTTGACCTCGTCCAAATCTTCTTTGCTTAGCTCGCCAAGCTTTGTCATGAAGCGGTCATTTGAAATCGACTTCACTTGAAAGCGTCGGCAATGCTGTTCGATAGTATTCATTCTACTCTTGAATTGCTTGAACAAAGGCATTTAACCTTGGGAGTTTATCCATAAGCTGAGTTGTCTCTACACAAGCAAGCTCGTTCTTTGGATCAAGGGTAAGTATCAGTTTTACTTCACTTTCAACACTCAGGTACAGATGAACCTGATCAAACATCTCAAAGGTTTGGTCCAACAACTTCAGTCCTTTTTTGTACCGCTCCCGGATCGTAGTTTCGTCAACACTGTGGCCGCCGTGCGCCACTCTGCGCTTGACTCGCGCTATCGCACTTTCTTCACTTGATAGTGCCAGAAAGATCATCACAGCTTGATGACCAGATTCCTTAAAACGACCAACAGTCTCTGCGATCGAATCATCGTGGTAATTGGTCTCGAATGCAAAATCAGTTGCGTTTTGTATGGCGGCATTTTTCTTGTGCAAGAACAATTCGTCCACAGAATTGCGAACCCCCTCTTCAATGGTCGGGCCAAAGCCAAACCGTCCCCAAGCAAGTTCTAGTTCTTTGTCGTAGTCGAATGCCGTTAGGTGGTAGGGCTCCAAAAAGGCAGAACTGTTAGTGGATTTGCCTGCTCCGTTCGGGCCGCCAATGATGAACAGTGTGGCCAGGAGATTAAGTCAATGGCACCGTTTTTCTTTTCGAAGAAAACGGATCGGATGACAAAACGATTTTGCTGGTATCAACAGGCGCGATACGTTTCACAACTTTGTTAGCCCGTTCCAAAAATCCTTCAGATTCAGCAATCAATTTTTTGAGCCGTTCTTTCTTGGTGTCCATGTTCCAAATTTACAAAATTACTAAACGAGAAAATGGAGATATATCACAGCTAAGGAGATATCAGAAAAACCTCTCCTATCACAAAAAAATAAAGCACTGATATACAGTGCTTTGGTTACAATTCTAGTACCCGGGACGGGAGTTGAACCCGTACAGCCTTTAAGGGCCACAGGATTTTAAGTCCTGCGTGTCTACCAATTCCACCACCCGGGCAGACCATAAAAAAAGATGCCGCACGTTACTGCGGCATTTTTTTCTTCACTGAGCGGGAAACGAGACTCGAACTCGCGACCCCGACCTTGGCAAGGTCGTGCTCTACCAACTGAGCTACTCCCGCTTACTACCCCAAATTCCTTTTAATTTGAGATGTCCCTGAAAGGGAGTGCAAATTTAAGCCCGCAATAACAATTTCCAAATCTCCCTAAAAAATGTCTAGTCTATCGAAACAGGCTCGGGCCGGACTAAATCAGCCTTTCGAACCTGATGTGGCGTAGTGGTTTTTTCGTTCGCCAGGTGTTGGCGCAATTCCTGCGCATGGCGTTTGTTTTTGGAATACTTGATGTAATCGGGCACACCCTTTAGATCCCAAATCAGCCCCAATTTTTCGAACGCCCTGAGCACGTAGTAAGTAATGTCTACTTCCCACCAGAAAAATCCCTGGCGCCCTGCGGTTTCATAATAATGGTGGTTGTTATGCCAGCCCTCGCCCAGCGTAAGTAACGCCAGCCATACGCTGTTGCGGCTTTCGTCATTGGATTCGTAGCGCTGCGTACCCACTTTATGCATGATGGAGTTAATGGAAAACGTGGCGTGATACAATATTACCGTGCTCAAGAAAAATCCGATCAACAGCGAACTCATGCCGGCAGATGTGAACATGAGCAAAACACTGCCGCCATTAACGTACGCGCCCAGAGCCGTAACTGCCACGGCCAGCACCACGGGTGGCACCAGGTAATTTTTATTTAACCACACCAGCTCCGGATACCGCGCATAATCGCCAATGGTTTTGTAATCCGTTTCCTTAAAATCGGGTCCAATGATCCAGCCGATGTGCGAGTACCAAAACCCATAAATTTTCATGGAGTGTGGATCGGCCGGGGTATCGCTATGGCGATGGTGGTGCCGATGGTGAGCCGCCCACCACAACGCGCCTTTTTGGGCCGATGTCTGCGCCATGAAGGCAATCACAAACTGAAACCAGCGCGAGGTTTTATACGACTTGTGGGCGAAGTAGCGATGGTACCCACCCGTGATCCAGAACATCCGGAACACGTAGAGAAAAACACACATCAACCAATCAAACAAACTGGCGCCTGTCCACAGTGCGGCCAGTGGAAGCAAGTGTACGATCAAAAATGAAATCTCCTGTGCTACAATGGGCTTGCGTCTTGCTTCCTTCGTTACGGCTGCCTGCATGATTACGATTTTAATCAACAATACCGAAAACAAAGTACGGCGGTTCTTTTCCATTTACCCTATGATTTCGATCAGGAAATTTTCGGTTATACCGAACGGTTGTTAGTGAAACTTTTTTCCGCAATCCCGACTTTTTGAAGTTTCTTTGTAGTTCGCTTTATGAATCCGGCTCAAACCATCGCACTTTATCAACCGTTGCTACAGCGCATTGCCTATAATCTGGTGCGTTGTCAGCACGATGCGGAGGATATCGTGCAGGAAACGTTTACGCGCTGGCTCACGGTGGATCACCAACAGATCACAAACACCCGCGCCTACCTGATTCGGGCGGTTACGAACAATTGCCTCAATCACCTGAATGCACTGAAGCGAAAGAAAGAAGAGTACCTGGACGCATTGCACATGCCCGAGTTCCTCGTGAAGTGGAAGAAAGAAATGAATCTTCATTCCCTGGACATGGACGTAAACCTGCAAGCGGCCTTTAAAGTGCTCCACCAGAAGCTGGAGCCACTGGAACGAGCCGTTTTCGTGTTAAAAGAAGTGTTTGATTGGGATTACGATGAGTTGCAGACAGCTCTTGATAAAAAGAAAGACCACTGCCGCCAGTTGCTGGCGCGTGCCCGCAAAAAAATAAACGAAGAAACCAGCACCCTGCATTTCGACTTACCCGATGCCCAGGGGCTAATCCAACGGTTTCGGGCATCTTGCGATATGGGCAATGCCACCGAGTACCTCCAGCAACTCAAAAATGACATTTCGGAGGCCGTTCAGAAAAAAATCAAAAAATAGTTTCCGGGTTTTGTCACAAACCAAGGCCGAGGTTTGTCTTACAGTTTCCAGCCCCTAAATCGGGGGTGGTGTTCTATTACTGTAACCGAACCTGACTATGTGGATCATTCTCTCTTTTTTCGTTGCGCACTGGTACCTGTCGCTGTTTTTCCAAACCTTTTTCCTGCACCGGTATGCGGCCCACAAGGCGTTTACCATGAATAAAACCACTGAAAAGATATTTTTTGTTCTGACCTGGATTTTCCAAGGCTCCAACTATCTAAGTGCCTATGGCTACGGAGTGATGCACCGCATGCACCACGCTTTCGCGGATACCGAAAACGACCCGCATTCGCCTACCTACGATGAAACCATCTGGAACATGATGTGGAAAACCAAAACCATTTATTCCGCCATTTCCAATCGGCAGATGGTGGTAGAGTCGCGCTTCACAGACGGGGTTCCGCAGTGGGAAGCGTTCGATAAGTTTGCCCGGTCGTGGCCTTCGCGCCTGTTCTGGGGTGCGTTGTATGTAGCATTCTATGCGCAGTTTGCCACAGCGTGGTGGCTCTGGTTGCTGTTGCCCATCCATTTCTTGATGAGCCCCATCCATGGCGCGATCATCAACTGGTTTGCGCACAAGTACGGCTACCGCAATTTTGAAGTGCGCGATACATCTAAAAACTTTTTGCCGGTTGACTTTTTGATGATGGGCGAGAGCTATCACAACAACCACCACAAGCACGGTTCACGTGCCAACTTTGGCGGCATTCGCTGGCATGAGATTGACCCGACCTATATTATCATCAAGGTGTTGAACCGTTTCGGATTCATCCAGTTGGCTAAGAAGCGCACCCTGCACGCAGAGGCGATCCAGAAGGCTGCGTAGCAGTCGCTAGTTTAGACTACATCGTATTGAGTTGTGCTATTTTTACGCAACGAAAGGGTGTCTTTCAGAATTAACCGTCTCACTTACCATTAAGAACGTCCAGCAACTCGCAAAGGTGTCGAAAACCTGTACAGAGTCAATTCAAACTGGTATCCACCGGCACGGGTAGTTCGCCCATCCCCATGCGATCGCATTTCATCAACAAGTCTTGCAAGTCAGCTCCTTTTCCACGCAACGGGTCGATGGCCTTTACCAATTGCGTGCGTATTTGGAAGAGTTCCTCACGATCAAATTTTTTTGAGCCCTTCACTAGGTCCAATTGATTCAATGCTTTTTGTTGGTTTTGTTTCGGATTAAACATGCCATTTAACTCTGAACACTGATTACACACGCCCTTCTTGTGAATCAACGCACAGCGATTGTCAAAAATGTCCATCATCGTGTGGCGAGCATCTTGCAACAGGTGCTTTGCCACATCTTGCGATTTATCGATGATCACCGAAATTTCCTTCACCGAGAAATCATAAATGTCTTTTAAGATAAGCGCTACTTGTTTTTCAATCGCCAGCGTTTTACCCATACACGTAAAACAATGGTCGATGTGGTCGCGCAGCTCAAACGTACACTCGGGTGATTCTTGCCCGGCTTTGATAATAGTGTTACGAACCGTTTCATTGCTCATCACTATGCCTTTGGCAATTTCTTTCGTGTTCACTGTCCAGCGTTTAAATTTTCGTAAGTGGTCGTAGGCCAGATGGGTAGCAATTTGGAACATCCATGTTTTAAAAGATGAGTTGCCTTTAAAGGTGGAGACTTTATCAAATCCGCGGATGAACGCATCATGAGCAATGTCTTCCGCATCTTCGCGACTAGTTACCAACCGGTATAAATACGATTTTAGCTGTGGCTGGAACTCCGCGTATAGTTTCTGAAACGAATGTATATCGCCACTCATAGCGAGTCTTAAGGTTTGTTCGTTGGCCGCTTCCATAATTCAAAGTTAGTGAAGTTCAAGAAAGGGCGTCAGACACCTTGAAGGTGTCATGACACCGATATCTTTACTTGATCTCATTGCTTAACTACTGCCGGGGTTAGTTTGGTGGGCCGCTTCTCGGGCGAGCACATGTCATTGTCGGCAGGCCTTTCGCCAAAGTAGAGTTTGCCCTCTTTGTCAATCGAAAGCAAATCGTGGTCGCCTGGACAGTTAGCCACTGACTTCCACGCAGAACACCCGGTTAATGAAATATCTTTTTCTATATCCTTGGTTATGTTGCACGAGGCAAATCCAAATACCTGGATCAGTTGTTGATCGTCTGTTTTCAAAGTCACCCATTTTTTTGTCTTCATAGAAAACCGCATTGTATGCGTGATCAACCGCTTTCGACTTGTCTAATACTTTGTATGTGCCTGCGGTGCGAAAAGTAAACACCTGCATTTTCAATTCTGGATCGAGCCCCAAGGTGAAGAGTAACGTCCACTTGCCCTTATCGAAGGTAAAGACGCGCTTACCCCACGCTTTGCCGTAACTGTAAGGAGCAGGGTCGGCATAGGTGCCCGATAATTTTTCCAAAGCTGCCTTATCATCAGCTGGTTTGGTAAAGCCGAACATGAGAGCGATGGCTACCATCAGCCCTGCAGAAAGCAACAGGTTTTTCATATTGTTTTGGTTGGTTTCTCGTTCAGACGAACGAGACGGCAAAAACGGGCGGAAAAACATGCGATGGCCTTATCATTTTTCAAACGAACACAATCGTGTTACCCCGAAATCTTCCGCATCAACATCTCAAACGGCCCGTTCTTGAACCGACTCTTCCAAACAACGCTTAGCAGCACGGAGGAGCTAAAGTAGACAATCGAAAAAACCAGCACCCACATGGGTGATGCTGTAGTGCGCTCCACTACATAGTTGATGTAAGGAATACCCGACAGGGCTGCGAACAGCAACATACCCACGGTAAGCGAAAGGATGTAATGGGTGAGCGTCATTTGTCCGGTGGCGGCCAGCCAACCAGCTATGCGCGATTGACCCCATCGTTCCCCTATCCAAAACCAGATTACCAACAATATGCACCCAAAGCTGGCGGTGGAAAGCACGAACGGCAGTGTGGGCGGTAGGTAGTCGGCCGTTAAATACATGGCCACGTCAACCGCCACACCCGGCTGTACAGCCCACCAACGAAGTGCTTCCACAAAAGCATAAACTGCTAAGGCGATCATCAACACACGTTTCTTCAACCGTGCTTCCTGCCAATTCAATCGCGCCAACCACATCCCAAAAAGAAAAAATGCAAGCCACGGAAAAATAGGGTTCCAGCCATTGTAAAACGTGTTGCGCAAAAATCCTTCCACCGTCCAGAAATCGGTATACCGAAGGGTGTCGAAGTTCCAACCTATTTCAAATGGAATTACCAACAGCAGCACATGCCAAATGCAAATGGCGGCTACGGCTCCCAGCACATACCAGCGTTTCGGCACAAACAACAGCAGAGCTGCCACGTGCATGTAGCCACCGTAAAAGTGCAAAATGTCGGCCGGCCACCAGAGGTAGAGCAACAGTCCCATCACAAACAAAAACCACGAGCGTTTCATAATGATGCTCCGCAGGTTTCTCTTTTCCACTTCGGTATAGCTGGGTCGGTTGGTCAGTAGAGCCACACCCATGCCCGCCAGCATCACAAACAGTGTGCTGGAGTTGCCATTGAAGAGATTTAGAAAAGCATTGAGCGCGCCCGGCCCGTGGTATTCGCCAAACACAATGTTGAAGTTAACGATAAACATGCCGAAGATGGCGTACGCGCGGGCCAGATCGAAACCGATGATGCGGGTTTTGTTTTCCATAATAAGTAAATTGCCCGCAAAAGTGTACCAAGCGCCTGGGGTGGCATTTGACTTACATCAAATTCGAACGAGAATTTTTTTGATTTGGGCGTGCCCACGCGAGGCGCGTGGTCGTGCTGCTCCGGGCTCCGCTTCGCTGCGGTCTCGCCAGAGGCGGGACTAAACCCTGCGCATCACTCACGCATGGACCTAGTCGATCGATCTTTTTCTAATGCCCATTCCCAAATTGCTCCGTCATCGGGGTCGTGCAAGTCGGCAATCTTTTTAAAACCACATTTGTTCAGCACCCGGGTAGAAGCGTTTTCGTGCGCGAGTGTATGGGCAATAACAACCGCTACACGCGGATCGATAAATGCATTTTCCAAAAGGGCTTGCGTCATTTCAGTTGCCAGGCCGCGGTTACGATATTCAGGTACGATTTCGTAACCCAACTCCACACTTCCCTCCGTTGAGGGCGGGCCCTTATACCCACCACTGCCAATCAGCGACCGATCAGCTTTGTGAATCGGGAAATACCCGAACCAATTTAAAGCCTTCGGATCTTCGAGCAGCCGGTCGAGCGCATATTGCAAGGCACCGGTGCCAAACTCGGTCCAGTTATCCGGCACCGAAACACCCAATGCGCTCGCCAGGGTGGTGTTTCCTACCAGAGCTGCGCGCAGTATTACCGGGGTGCATGAAACCAATCGAAGGTGTTTTGTTTCGAGTGTAATTGCGGGGAAGTCGATCATATGTCCTTACAAGTTCAGGTATTCCAAGAGAATCGAAAACAAAAATCGACTAGAATTCGTTGCGCTCTTATCTTCGAGCCCGAATCCGACTGAGGGTTTCCAACGAGATACCCAGATAAGATGCGAGATAGGTAAGCGGAATGTGCTGCACCCAGTGGGGCTGCTCCTGCAATAGCTTTTCATAGCGCTGCGTGGCGGAGAGCGTGTGGAACTCGCGCAGGCGTTGCTCCAACCATAAGCCATACGTTTCGGTCAGCAGCAAGTCGAGTTGCAACAGCACGGGATATTTTGACTTCAGTCCCTGAAACGCTTCGAACGAAAGGCTGGTCACGGTCGTATCAGCTACGGCCTGAATGAACTCTTCGCTGGGCTGTTGGAGGGCGTAGCTTTGCAACGACACCGCCAAATCATCGGCAAAGAAAAAATCGGTTGTTACTTCTTTGCCTTCGTGCAAATAGTATTTGCGGGCTACACCCTTTGTCAGTTGAAAGCTGGCGCGGCATACCTCGCCTCCCCGCAATAGAAAATCGCCTTTGGCATATTGCTTCACCACCACCGCGTCTTGCAGAACTTGCTGCACCACCAGTGGCAGCGCATTTACAAACGCCTCAAGTCGTTTGGTGGGGCCCGTCATCCGCTACAGATAATCGGAAAGCTGATCGAAAAAACTCGGCCACGAAACCTTGCCGCTGCTTTTTCCCAAACGTACAAATACCAGGTTCTTGGTGCGACTCACATAGATATATTGTCCGTGAAATCCATCGGCATAAAAACCTCTGTCGGATAACCACCATTGGTAACGATAGTAGCCCACGCCACCTGCGGTTTTATCCGAGGTAATCGAAGCGTTAACCCAGTCGGCTGGGAGTACCTGTTGCCCATTCCAGTTGCCGCGATGCTGAAACAACCGCCCAAACTTGGCAAAGTCGCGCGCCCGGGCGTTGATGCAGCAAAAGGTTTTTTCTAATCCATTTCTCTTTTTGTCAATACTCCACGAAGCTTCGTATTCCGCCCCCAGGTAGCGCCAGATTTTTTCGTTCATGTAATCGGTAATCGGCTTTTTCGTGGCGCGTTCTACAATTAAGCCCAGCAACTGCGTGTTCACACTGCGGTACGCAAAGCGGGTGCCCGGGGAATAATCGGTTTTCAGCTTCGCCAGGTAGCCGCGCAGATTGCGACCGTAATACAATTTTGCTGCTTGGCCAAACGGGTTGTAGTAGCTCTCAGAGGCACGAATGCCGCTGGTCATCTGCAGCAAATGTTGAATCGTGATGTCGCGAAATCCGGAACGCTTGTTGAGTTCGGGCAAGTAGTGGGTAATCGGTTCGTCCACACTTTTGATGAAGCCATCGGCCAGAGCTGCACCGACTAGGGCGGAGGTGTACGACTTTGCCATCGAGAAGGAAGCTACCATGGAAGCCGAATCATAGCCTTGGTAATACCGCTCGAACAAAATGGTATCGTTTCGAATAATCAGGAAAGCCACCGAGTTATTGGCACGCACCACGCTGTCAATCTTGTAGGTGCGGGCGCGGCCCACACGGTCGGTAACGGGCGCTTCGGCAAATCGGAACGGTGTTGAAGCCTTATCGAGTGGCCGGGCGGGAAAGATTTTGTAATCCTTGATGCTTGAAAAATTGTACCATGCAAAGCGACCTACCATGCACGATTGTAAAATGGGTGCGGAGAGTAAAATGAGAAGAAGCGCTAATTTTTTCATAGCCGAAATAGAAATATCATCCGATCATTGATAAAAACCTTCCACTCGCTTCGCCAGCGTTTCATAACTCGTATCGGCTGAGAAGGTTGCAATAAAATAAAAAGTTAACAGTGTATCGATCCAGGCAATCCCTTTTTCTTCGCCTAGAAATTGCTCGCCTCCGGGGTAGACTCGCGTGTTACCTTGCAGAGAAATTTCTCCGGATGAATGAACGCGTGACGCTTGCCACGGAATGGCACAGCGAAGAGCTTGTTGCAGGGGCGCGTACTGAGGCGAGTGCTTCGGCAGAATTGCCAACAGCACCAGTCCGAGGCGGGTGCTCACACCGTTGTAGCTGCTGTCGTAACCACCACCTTCCATGAAGTACCCTGCGGCATCTTGCTGCGCGAGCGCCAGCCGGATAAACTCCAGCCCAATTGTTTTTGCCTCGGTATCGTTCAGATACAAGCCGGTGGAATAGAAGGCGAGTGCATCGAACAACAGTCGGTTGGGGGCTGTTCGATCGTAGTTCTTCAACCCCTCGGTTTGAGATTTTAAATAATTGAGAGCTGACTGAAATTTGGGGGTAAGAGCGGTGAGGCGGTTTTTCAAGGCATCAACGGGGCGATTTATGAACCAGGGGGATTGATTCAACAATACGAGCGAAGAGCCAAGCGCAGAGAGAAAAAAGCTGGTGCCGCTGGCGAGGTCGCCCCCGGTTGGTGGTGGCTGCGATTGAAGCGAAGCGGGAATCACCAATTCGAAGTCGCCAGTTGGCCGTTGCCGCTGAAACGAATACTCGGTGGCAAGCACAAATGCTTCGAGTGCTTGGTCATTTTTAAAGCGCACGGCACTGGCGGCCAGAAACCCGATGTCCATCTGGAAGCGTACATGAAAGTAGCCATTCACGTTTCGGCCAAGAGCGCCTTCGGGAGTCGGGCGTTTAGTCAGGCCGTTTACTAAGTAATCCGGTAAGTCGGCAATCAGGGCGTGGTAAGTAGTGGGTGTGCTGAGCAGTTGGTCGTTGCAAGTTGCAGCATCGGGCTCATTTTGCTGGCAAGTAAACGCCATGAGCACTAATCCGAGCAAAATTCCAACGTGTGGCAACGACTTCATCTAGCGAAGGTAATTGAAAAAACAGACTGTAATTAGGTCAGAAATGGTTCGGTTTCAGGAAATCTGAAACGATATATGTTAGTGAAATCGAACACTTTTTGCGCTACTTCCATCGATAAAACAAACCTTTTCCCCAGAAGACCGTCTATAACGAATACCCGGATGGCTGTGCAGGTGTCAATACGTCCGACCAAAGCGAACAATAAACATCACGCATGGACAAAAAATTGTTTTCTCTCAACCGCCTATATTTTCTAGCGTTTGTTTCAATTGCCATCTGGTCACTGCTTATTTGGGATTACCTGCACAAAGGCGTACCTAGCCATCATCTTTTGGCGCGCGAAGATTTACCCGCATTTTCGAATTGGTGGGGAGCACTTCTCATTCCCTTGCTAAGTTGGTTCATATTATATCGCATACAAAAAAGAGAAGGAGCTGAAAATGGAAATAATCTCGCCATTTCTGGCCGGATTTTTTTTAGTTTTATCACCGCGTTGATTTTCGGAGTTGTGCTTTCAATATTTTTCACGCTGGGAAATGAAGATGTCCCGTTTTATATGATGATAGCACTTCTTGCCTCAGCTTTGTTTTTGCGGTCATATCGAGCTGAGTGCTTTCTTGGTTTTGTGATTGGCATGACTTATACATTCGGTGCGGTGCTTCCGTTACTGATAGGTTCAATTCTAGTATTGCTCTGTGCGATACTGTATCTGCTGGTACGGTCTGCCATTTTACTTTTTTCAAGAAAATTGTTGTCGCTAACAAATTTTCAATCGAAATAGAGTAACTCAGAGCAAAGTAGATCACCGTGATGGTACATTCAATTCAGCCCTTCATCTACGCGTTGTCGTCATCGGTTTTGTTGGCTGGCCAAACTCTTCTTAATGCGCATCATGATTCGACTTGGGGTGATGCGTGGCAGTTTCGAGATAAACCAATTGTTGAACCCGACCACCCGGGTACCGCGCCCGTGCAGCAATAAATTCACGCCAGCCTCGGCTACTCCAACGGGGCTTACAGGGCGGTTGCTTTTGTACGCATTGGTTTTCCACATGGCATCGCTGTTGAAAGCCGTGTCAACCGGACCGGGACACAGCGTCACCACGGAAACGCCCGAACCTTCAAGTTCGGCTGCAAGCGTCTCGGAGAAGGCCAGCACAAAACTTTTGGTGGCAGAGTAAACGGTGTAGTACGGAAACGGCAGATAGGAAAGCAGCGAGGCCACATTCAAAATCCGGCCGCGCTTCTGCACCAGCATATCTTGTAAAAACAGTTTCGTCAGGGTCACGAGAGATGTTACGTTCAGGGCAATCATCCGCAGCTCGGCATTCAAATCGGTGTCGCTGAAGTTTCCGTACAAGCCGCTCCCCGCATTGTTTACCAACATGGCTATGGATAATTGCCGGCTTTTGATTTCCTCGTAAAGGGCTTCGGCCGATCCCGGTTCGGATAGGTCGTGAGCAACCGTTACTACTTGAACGCCATGCGCAGATTCAAGTTGAGATTGAAGCGCAGTAAGCTTGCCAAGGCTTCGCGCGGTAAGAACCAAGTTGTGTTTCCGGGCGGCCAGTTGTTTGGCCATTTCCAGGCCGATGCCGCTGGAGGCGCCCGTGATCAGTATGTAGTCGTTCATAATTTAGCCTATAGTGTTTACATTTTGCTTCTTGATTCGGGCGCACTTTAAACTGTACTCTTTGAAAGGCTAGCGCCAGTACGAGTGCCCGTTTTTTCATTGGTATTTGTTAACAACACAAAGGTGCTGGTTCGGATACGGTCCGCGCGTTAACATTTGTTTAGGAATGCGGCTTTTACAACTCTTTTTTAAGGCGGCTCAGGTGTACCGGGCTGATGCCCAGGTAGGAGGCGATCATGTGCTGGGGCACCCGGTTATGAATGTTGGGAAAAACCTTGCTGATGTTTTCGTACCGCTGTGCGGCCGTAAACAGGTATTGGTTTTTTAAGCGATTGTCGAAGTAGATAAAATAATATTCCGCGATCAGCCGACCGAGCCGATCTCCCTGTTCAAGGGTTCGATAGCCCCACTCAATGGCGCTTCGGGGCATAACAATCACCTCTGTTGGCTCAACCGCCTGAATGCTGTTGGTGGCCGGGGTTTGCAACATGAAGCTGGTGTAGTCGCAAATGAATTGACTCTCAAGCGAGAAATGGATGGTGTGCTCCATCCCGGACGAATCCGTGATCAGGCTACGGGTAATCCCTTCAGTAATAAAAAAGATCTCGTGGCTAACGTTGCCCTGGGAGCTGAGCAAGTCTTTTGCCTCAAACCGCTTTGGGTAGCAACTTGCCAGTAACCCGTTGATTTCCGGCTCGGAAATGGTGATCATCTGACGAATGGCTGACTTGAGCGCGTCCATGTTCGGTTTCTATGAAAAAACAAGTTTAGTGGGTCAAAAGTTGACCCATCCTCGACCTAGAACTTCGAGCACAAATTCCTAAATAAATCGGTAGCCGAGCTTTCAGCGTATTCAATTCTTTAAAATAATCATTTCAACGCCTCATGGAGCGCGATTCGGTTTCCCTCACTATCCTCGATCTCAGCTACAAAGCCCAGTTCACCGTTTGATGTTTTGGGATAGAGAACTTGGCCACCTCCTGCAACCGCCTTGGCCAATGTTTTGTCGATACTTTCTGTAGCAAAGTAGATCACCACACCGTCACGGGTTGGCTTATTGATTTCACCTTTTGCGAGTGCGCCCGAGATCCCGCGGCCGTTTTCATAGAATGGGAAAAGAGCCATTTGGTTTCCATCGATTACCTGGTCCGTAAAGGAAAATCCAAACACAGCTTCATAGAATTTCTTAGCGCGGAAAATGTCGGTTACCGGTATCTCAAAATAGACGACAGGATTCATAGAAGTCTGTTTAGAGGATTGTGCGGCCGCCCAAGTAGGATGTACAGACGTGAAATACGCCAGCGTACTACATAAGCCGAGGCCAAAAAAGAGTAATGCAAAAAAAGTTGTTTTCATACTGCTGGCATTCGATGTTGTTCAAAGGAGTCGCCTAGTTGCTCATTTCAATCCTTTGAGCACTTGGACTGCCCCTTTTTACTAACTGTAAACTAGGAGCAAATTAAACAACAGTTTTTTGAAACCGTTTCGAACATAGGCATAACGTTTATCTTTGCCGCCTATGGCCGGAGCAGGCGCAATGGATACCCCGTTAATGAAGCAGTACAACGCCATCAAGGCGAAGTACCCGGGTGCACTGCTACTCTTCCGCGTGGGCGACTTTTACGAAACGTTCGGACAGGATGCCATTCAGGCCAGCCAGGTGCTGGACATTACGCTCACCAAGCGTGGCAATGGCTCCGCTTCCGAAATCGAGTTGGCAGGCTTTCCCCACCATGCGCTGGATAACTACCTACCCAAATTGGTACGGGCCGGTCATCGCGTAGCCATCTGCGATCAACTCGAAGATCCGCGCTTTGTAAAAGGTATCGTGAAGCGGGGTGTGACCGAGTTGGTCACCCCGGGTGTCTCCTTCAACGATAATGTGCTCGAGCGCAAGCGCAACAACTTCCTCTGCTCGCTCTACGCGGGCAAGAATTTTGGCGTGGCGTTTCTCGATATCAGCACGGGTGAGTTCTACTGCGCCCAGGGGAACGAGACGTACGTGTTCAAGCTCATTCAAAGCCTCGGTCCGGCTGAAGTGATTTTCAGCAAGGCCCATCGCGACAAAATGGAACAACACCTGGCCGATGACTACGCCACCTTCGCGCTGGATGATTGGGTCTACGCGTTCGACTACGCCCACGACAAGCTGATTCAACAATTCAAAACCTCCACGCTCAAAGGGTTTGGCATCGATGGCATGGATGAGGCGATTATCGCGGCCGGAGCGGTGTTGCACTATCTTGAAGCCACCGAGCACAAAGACACCCATCACATCGCGTCTATCGCGCGGATGGATGAAGAGCATTACGTGTGGCTGGATAAATTCACGATCCGGAACCTGGAACTGGTCAATGCTCAACACGATGGCGGTGTGGCGCTGTTGCAAATTCTCGATCAAACCGTTACACCCATGGGCTCGCGGCAACTTAGACGCTGGATGGTGCTGCCGCTCAAAGAAAAAGAAGCCATTGACGAGCGCCTCGAAATGGTGGATCATCTCTTTCAACATCCGGAACTCACGGACACCATCACCTACCAACTGAAACAGGTGGCGGATTTGGAGCGTTTGATTTCAAAAGTAGCCGTAGGTCGAATAAACCCGCGCGAGCTGTTGCAACTGAAACGATCGCTGCAAGCCATCTTACCGGTAAAAGATTTGCTGGCCGCACAGTCATCGGTGGGTCTAAAAAAACTGAGCGACCAACTGCACCGCTGTGAGTTCTTGTTGGAGAAGATTGAAAAGGAGTTGAAAGACGATGCGCCCATGTTGGTGCATCAGGGCGGGGTGATCAAAGAAGGAGTGGATGCCGAGTTGGATGAACTGCGTACGCTGGCCTTTGCGGGAAAGGATTACCTGCTGCAAGTGCAGAAGCGCGAAATTGAGCGCACGGGCATTAACTCGCTGAAGATCTCCTATAACAAAGTATTTGGCTACTACCTGGAAGTAAGCAATGCCAACAAAGACAAAGTCCCTGCCGACTGGATTCGCAAGCAAACGTTGGTGAATGCCGAACGCTACATTACTGAAGAGCTGAAGGTGTATGAAGAAAAAATCCTGCATGCCGAAGAGAAGCTGAGCGTAATTGAACACCGGTTGTTTGGTGAGCTGGTGCGCCACACGGGCGAGTTCATTGCGCAAATTCAGCAGAACGCCCGTGCTGTGGCGGTGCTGGACTGCCTGCTGTCGTTCGCGCTCACGGCCCGCACCAACCGATATGCCAAGCCTGAGATAAGCGACTCCACGCGTCTGGCGATAAAAGCAGGTAGGCATCCGGTAATTGAAAAGCAGTTGCCCGTTGGCGAATCGTACGTGCCTAACGACATCTACCTCGATACCGAAACGCAACAGATTCTCGTCATCACCGGACCTAACATGGCGGGCAAGTCGGCCTTACTGCGCCAAACGGCTTTGATTGTACTCATGGCGCAAATGGGCAGCTTCGTGCCAGCCGAAAGTGCGGTGGTGGGGTTGGTCGACAAAGTGTTTACACGCGTGGGCGCCAGCGACAACCTCTCGCGGGGCGAGTCAACGTTTATGGTGGAGATGACGGAGACCGCCAGCATCCTCAACAACCTGAGCAACCGCAGTCTGATTTTGATGGACGAAATCGGGCGTGGCACGTCCACCTACGATGGTGTTTCCATTGCATGGGCCATTGTGGAGTATTTACACAACCACAAAGATGTGCGGCCCAAAACCTTGTTTGCCACGCACTACCACGAGCTGAACCAACTGGCGGAAGACCTGCCGCGCGTGAAAAACTTTAACGTGAGTGTGAAAGAAGTGGGCGACAAAATCATCTTCATGCGTAAGCTGAAGGAAGGCGGAAGCGAACACAGCTTTGGAATCCATGTGGCGCAACTGGCCGGCATGCCCAACCCGGTGGTACTGCGCGCCAACGACATTCTGCACTTTCTGGAAAAAGAGAAACACCCCAGCCAAAACAAAAAGAAATTTGATGAGCTGCCGAAGCCGCAGTTTCAGATGAGCCTTTTTGAAGCCGATCCGAAGATGAAAGCGGTGCACGACCTTCTCAGCAAAATCGACATCAACACCATTAGCCCGGTAGAGGCGTTGCTGAAACTGAATGAGGTGTTGAGCGTGTTGAAAAAATGAAGTGGCTCTTTTTCATTCGTTCGCTTGATCGATCTGCCAAGTCAGCAATTATTTGATTTTCGTAAACCTACGTTTGAATGGCGTTTCCCGGGCTGGTCAGGCGCCTTTTCCTTTGCAATCGATTCTTCCATGAAAGCTGCACGCGCAAAACGGCCCTTACCTTTTCGTAACTTCGGTGCGATGAAGCCCACCGAAACCTTGTTGGAATTCTACCAGCGCAAGTTCAATTGGTTGCCAGAGAGCATCAAAAACGACATCGGGCACTTCAATCTTTTTCACCTGCAACCACCGGCTGCCGGGCAGCCCACGGCTATTCCCTATCGCAGACGGGATTTTTACAAAATCATGCTGGTAAAGGGTAACAGCCAGGTGCATTATGCTGACCAGGTGATCGATGTTAAAAACCAGGCGCTCACCTTCTCCAATCCATTGATTCCATACAAGTGGGAGCATCTGGACAAAGTTCGCGAAGGGGTGTATTGCATTTTTGATCAGCACTTTTTCGCCAAATATGGCAACCTGAACCAGTACGAAGTGTTTCAGCCCGGAGGCCCTCACTTGTTTGAACTTTCCGATGCGGAAACAGTCACTGTGCAGCGTGTTTTCGAACGTATGGAGATCGAATTTAAAACGGAATTCAAATACAAATACGAAGCGGTGCGCAACCTGATCTTTGAGCTGATCCATTTTGCGCTGAAGCAACAACCGGCCGCAGCGCCTACCCGCCAACTCCAGAACGCTTCGCAGCGCATCACATTTTTATTTCTGGAGTTACTCGAACGTCAGTTTCCGATCGATGATCAGCACCTGGCCGTGCAGCTGCGTACCGCTTCCGATTTTGCCGCGCAATTGAACGTACATGTGAACCATTTAAACCGCACGGTAAAGGAAACTACCAGCAAAACCACTACCCAACTAATTGCCGATCGCGTTTTACAAGAGGCAAAGATTCTACTCCGGCACAGCCGCTGGAATGTTTCAGAAATTGCGAACGCACTCGGCTTTGCGGAAGTAACGCACTTCAACAATTTTTTCAAAAAGCACACCGGAACCAGTCCGCTTCGGTTTAAAAAAGCCAATGGCGTTTAGATCAATAAGGCACAAAACCCGCGCAACCAATTAAACAACACAACCCATCACTATGAAAAAAAGTATTTTGATCATTATCCTGATCGCGATGTTACCAACCGCGCTGATGGCGCAGAGTGCTGCTGTCGGTAAGGAGATTACCGAACTTTCCCGGCAGAAATGGCAATGGATGGCCGAAAAAGACGTGGATAAACTAGCGGCCCTGTTTCACGACCAATCGAAGTTTGTGCACATGAGCGGCACGTGGGGCAAGGCGCAGGAAATTGACATCATCAAAACCGGCAGCATCTGGTACAAAAAGGCGGAAGTGCATCAGGTGGCGGTGGAAGTGGTCAACGATACCGCCATACTTTGGAATCGGATTACGCTGGATGCCGTGGTGCGAGGCGCGGAAGTATCCAATCCATTTACGGCCACCGAAGTGTACAAGAAGGAGGGCGGTGCATGGAAGTTGCTGGCCCTTACGTTTAGTAGCGTGCGCCCCGAACATAAAATTGAGTAACACGGAGCGAAATATTGGTAGCTTATCGCTACAACCGCCTAACCCCTTTTTTATGAAGTTCAACTTTCTTGCACTTCTCGTTTGTTTGTCTTTCTGTAGCTTGCTGTGCGCTCAACCCAAGGATAGCACGTTTCATTTCCGTACCGACCTCACCCTCACCAACAACGGTTTCTCGATTGTGCCCGCGTTTACGCTGGGTGCGCCTGCTGCGTTTCTCGATATGCAGATGGGCGGCAAACGACTCACCTTCGAGCCGCAGTTCCGCTTTGCTCTGGAGGGGCGCCCGTGGTCATTCATATTCATCTATCGGTATAAACTGATTCTCAAACCAAGGTTTCGGTTAGTGGTAGGGGGTCATGCGCCGGGTATCAACTACATCACGCGTACGGTGGATGTAAACGGGATTCAGGAACCGTTGTCTGTAGCGCGGCGGTTCCTGGCCGCCGAGGTTATTCCAAGTTATAAGATTTCCGATCATATTAGCGTAAGCGCCTACTACTTGCGCGGCCGTGCATTTCAGAAGCATGGGCCACAAAACACAAACTTCCTGACGCTGCAAAGCAACTTTAACAAAATCAAGTTGGCGGGAAAAGCATACGTCAATTTCAATCCGCAGGTATTTTATCTGAAAGTCGATGCCGAAGATGGCTATTACGTAAATGCTACCACCGTATTTGGATTTGAAGATTTTCCTCTTACCCTTTCGGGGATTGTGAACAAGGCAATCCGGTCGAGTATTGCTGCCCGCGATTTCGATTGGAGCCTCAATTTGGTGTACACGCTGGATAAGCATTTTGTGGTGCGATGATCCGGCGGCTCAGCCCGATTGGAGCGCCCAGGTGATTATTTGAATTTTGTAATGATGTGCTGACACAACTACTTATCTTACATACTCGAACGCGTTAATCCTCATCACATGGCGACCATCAACCTGACGGTAAACGGCAAAAAACAAACGGTAGACGTAGACCCCAAAACACCCTTGTTGTGGGTGTTGCGCGAACACCTCGACCTGGTGGGCACAAAATACGGTTGCGGAGTGGCGCAATGCGGTGCGTGCACGGTGCATCTCGGCAATGTGGCCGTGCGATCCTGCTCTTTGCCGGTGTCGAGCATCGGGTCGCGAGCCATTACCACCATTGAGGGACTTTCTGCGGATGCCAGCCATCCTTTGCAGCAAGCATGGTTGGAACACGATGTTCCCCAATGCGGCTATTGCCAGGCCGGGCAAATCATGAGCGCGGCCGCACTACTCAAGCAAAATCCAAAACCAACGGACGAGCAAATCGAAAACGCCATGAATGGCAACCTGTGCCGCTGCGGCACGTACCTGCGCATCAAGGCAGCCATCCATACAGCCGCTCAACAATCATAATCCACCACCATGGCAACTGCAAAATCAACTTCAAACAGACGCGCGTTCATAAAAGTGTCTGCCTTGGCCGGTGGCGGCATGATGTTGAGCTTTAACCTGCTGGCCGGTCGCAAACTTACGGACCTTGATGTGGAAGCGTTGCCGGATACCTGGTTCGAGCTAAACAGCTACATAAAAATTCACCCAAGTGGTGGCATCACGCTGCTATCCCCCAATCCGGAATTCGGCTCGAATGTGAAGACTTCCATGCCCATGATTTTGGCTGATGAACTAGACGTGGACTGGCAACAGGTAACGGTAGAACAAGCAGACTTTTATCCCGAAAGGTTTAGCCGTCAGTTCACGGGTGGAAGTCAAGGCATCCGTCAGGGTTGGAAGCCGCTGCGCACGGCCGGTGCAACGGCACGCCAGATGGTGGTGAATGCAGCCGCGCAGTCGTGGAAAGTACCGGCTACAGAAATTACTACTGCACGAGGTGTGCTGTATCATCGCGCCTCCGGCAAAACCGCCACCTATGGAGAAATGGCTTCACTGGCTGCCACGTTGCCCGTGCCCACTCCGGTGGCCACGAAGTCGATCAAAGATTTCACGATCATCGGCACCTCGAGGAAAAATGTAGATGCCCGCCATATCATTACGGGCAAACCCCTTTTCACAGCCGACTATAAAACAGAAGGCATGTTGATCGCGATGGTGGCTCATCCGCCCGCATTTGGGCTGAAGGTAAAATCAGTGAACGATGCCGCTGCGCGCGCCATGCCTGGCATTCGCGATGTGTTTGTGATCAAGACGCTCAACGAAGACTACGCACGGAATATTTTTGATACGACTACCTACACGGAGTTAGTGGCCGTAGTGGGCAACACCACATGGGAGGTGATGAATGCAAAAAAGGCTCTTCAAGTAGAATGGGAGAAAACGCCCGACACACCGGTGCTCATGAATGGTCGGGGCGGAAAGCAAACCGTGATCATCCCGGGTGAACTGGAAAGTACCACCGGCCATCTGGTAAAAATGGAAGAGTTGGCACGCCAACCGGCTCAGGTGCTTCGCAAGGATGGCGATCCCGAGGCTGCCTTTCAACGTGCCGCCAAAACGCTGGAGCGCACCTACAACGCCCCTTTTCTGGCGCACAATTGTATGGAGCCGGTGAACTGTTTCGCGCACGTAACGGCTGATCAGGCAGATATCTACGGTCCGATGCAGACCCCGGAGTTCATCATGCAGGCGCTCACGGCGCGGTTGGGATTGCCGAAGGAGAAAATCAAAATTCGCTTGGCGCGGATGGGCGGTGGCTTTGGTCAACGCGCCTACGGGCATCACATGGTTGAAGCGGCGGTGATCTCGCAAAAACTACAAGCACCCGTGAAGTTGATTTACTCCCGCGAGGACGACTTGACGTACGGGATCTACCGCCCGATGTACACGGCAACGTATCGCGCAGCGCTGGATGAAAACAATAACCTCATTGCCTTTCACGTAAAGGGTGGCGGTGTGCCCGAGCATCCGATTCACGCAAACCGTTTTCCGGCTGGTGCGGTCGACAACTATTTGGCCGAAGGGTGGCAGATTCCGTCCAACATCACTATCGGGGCGTTTCGCGCTCCGCGTTCCAACTTCAATGCAGCAGCCGAGCAATCTTTCTTGGACGAGCTGGCTGAATTGGCGGGCAAAGATCCGATCGACTTCCGCCTGGAGTTGCTCGATCGCGCCAAGCGCAACCCGGTGGGCAAAGACAACGACTACGATGCAGACCGCTATGCGGGTGTGCTAAAGTTGGTACGCGAAAAGTCGAAGTGGGACACGCAGCGCGGCAACCGCGGAGTGGCGGCTTATTTCTGCCACAACACCTATGTGGCCGAAGTGGTAGACCTGAATATGCAGGGCAACAAACCGATCGTGAACAACGTGGTGGCTGCGGTCGACTGCGGCATCGTGATCAACCCGGACGCGGCCATCAACATGAGCGAAGGCGGCATTGTGGACGGCATCGGTAATGCCTTGTTTGGTGAATTGACCTTTGCTGAGGGCGTGCCCGACAAATCGAATTTTCATCAGTACCGCATGATCCGCCAAAAGGATGCGCCTCGCGCAATCGAAGTTCACTTTGTGAAAAATGAGCACGATCCCACCGGCCTGGGCGAGCCGCTCTTTCCCCCGATTTTCGCTGCGCTGGCCAACGCGCTATACAAAGCCACCGGCAAGCGGTATTACAACCAGCCGTTTCTAAAAGAGCAGCCGAAGCTGGGGTAGGTCGGGAATTTTCGGAACAGATTTCGACCTCCGGTCATTCTTTTCTAGTCTTCCGTTTCCGCAGGCACCACAAACGCGGCACGCTTGGGGCCGGGGAAAGGCACATCGCCTTTCAAGCCATGCCACAACACGCGGTTAAATTCCACATCGTTGTTGGCGTCTTCCTTCGCGTACTCAAATTTCTCCGACTTCTTTTGCCATTCGTTAACCGCAACATTTTTTTCATCGAGATTGACCGCCGGAACAATGGCACGAAAATCGAACGGCTGCGGCGAAGCCTGAAAGCACGACCACATAGGCGTAGCTGCGGCATCATACTGCGTCATGGGCTCTAAGCCTAGTAGCAATTCCATCGTCCGCAGCATCGATGCTGTGGTATACAACGCATGATCAATGTGATTGCGTTTGATGTAGCCACCTGCCAGATAAGCCGTACTGCGATGGGCGTCTACATGGTCGGCTCCATTTTGCGCATCGTCCTCCACAATAAAAACTACTGTTTCATTCCAGATCGGGCTGTTGGCCAATGTCTCGATGAACAATCCCACAGCCAGATCGTTGTCGGCCACGTGGGCATAAGGTGAGGGTCTGCCCAATCTCATGCCCTCGGTGTGGTCGTTGCCGAAGCGTACGGTATTAAACTGCGGCACCTGGTTTTTGCGCAGCAGTTCTATGAAATCTTTTTTCCAAATCCGGAAGCGGGTGGTATCGCGGATTCGTAAATCATAGCCCGGGAACTCGGCACACACATGGCCCTCCAGCACGGGAATGGTTGGCTTGCCATTTGAAACGAACTCGCCATACGTGCGGAAGGAAACTCCATAGCGATGGCAGTTGTCCCAGAAAAATCCGTCTTTATTGTTGGCGATTTCACGTTCGCCTTCGCCTCCATACGTGCCGCCACGGCCGCTGTAACTGGTGGGCCATGTTTTTTCCAAATAGTCGTTTGCGTAGCCGCCCATCGTCCAGTTATGGCCATCGGCACTGACCTCAGAGTTCACGTAGAAGTTATCCAACAACACCATCTGCTCGGCCAGCTTGTGTTGATTGGGGGTGTATTTTTTTCCAAACAATAGCAGCGTGGTGTCGCCATTGCCGCCTTTAACATCCGCGAGCATTTGATCGTAGGTGCGGTTTTCTTTGATGACGTAGAACACGTATTTCACCGCCCCGTTTTTTCCAACCGCAAAGGGCGCGGTGGTTTGCGCAGGAGCAGCATGGCGGTATTGCGTATAGGGCGAGTTTCGATGTACCGCGGCTGTGTACACTTGTAATTCCTTTTCCTTCGGCACGGGCACGATGCTCATGCTGCCCTTGAGCAATGAACCGATGTACTGCACATCCGATCCTTTTTTGGTGATGCCTCCGTGGTGAATCACGTCCTCACGCTTGCGCAGGGGACTGGGCCCAAACGGATTCGATTTCGATTCGAACCCTTTGCCGTTCGAAACCCACAATTGCTGCCCGATGAGTCGAACACACGTAGGGTACCAACCCACGGGAATAAATCCCCGCGACTTGCTGTTGCCGGGCTCCGCCACATCAAAAACGGCAATGCAGTTGTTATCGGCATTGGCGATGTACAACACTTTCGAACGCTCATCGTAGGCCAGGCTGTTGGTGGTAGAACCGCTGGGTGAATCGGGAAACAAGGCGGCATCTAATGTCTCTACTACCCGTCTGGCTTTTAGGTTGACAATCGAAACGGAATTGTCGTTGGCATTGGCCACGAATAAATAATCTCCGTTAGCGGTAAGTTGTATTTCGTTCGGGTGGTCGCCTACATGAATCGGATTTCTCCACACATTCCGAATAAGATCAAACACAAGCACCTTATCGCAACCCCAGCAGGAAATGTAGAGCTCGCGTTTGTCGCGACTCAGCACGCACGTGTAACCTTCGGCTTCCAAGCCGTAGGTGGCTAAAGTTTTTTTGGTTTGCGTGTCGATCACATACAGTTTGCGGTCTTCGCGCGTCACCACATACATCCGATTTTGGCGGTCGTCCAGTGCCAGCCCGGCCGGACCGATGCGCACCGGCCACGGCTGCCCCAACTGAATGCTGTCCACCAACGTTAACTTGGTGCCCGTGAGTTCATATTTTAAAATCTGATTGTCGTGACCCGCGGAGGCGTACAAAAACTTTTCATTGTCAGAAAATGCGAGCCCATACCAGGAACGTTTGATGACGACTGAATCTACTTTCACTGCACGGGCTACATCAATCAACTCAATGGTTTGCGTACCCTGGCCGTTGCACGTAACAGCCATGTAGCGTGCGGAGGGGCTCACCACCATGTTTAGCGGCAAATCGCCCAGCGGCATGCCGCGTCCGGCAGGTGTCAACTTCCAGCCATTGGGCAATTGCACGGGCGCGGGTAGTGATTGAGTGATGCCCATGCCGTAGCACAGGATAAAAAGGCAAAGCAGAACGTATCTCATGGCTTAGGGCTAGGCTTGTATTTCGAAAAGGTAAAGGGCTTGCCGACCCGAAGCAAGTTAAGTTTGAGAGAAGAAAAGCGGAAAGGGCGTAACATCGGCTGGAAGCACGGCCTTTTTTCGCTTCACGTATTCACGGTATCAACAAAGACGGATCATAACGTGCTTTTACAAAAATCTGTGTTGGTTTTTAGTGTAGGACACCCTAGCCCGAACTTTTGATCTTGATTCGTCTTTGTAGTGACGCATCGACTTCTATAGGTGATAAATCGGATCAGCCGAAAAAAAATCGCGCCGTTGAAAAGTCCCAAAAAGAATAAAAAAAAGGGCCAAACGCCCTCTTTTTTTGGTAGCGGGGGTAAGACTCGAACTTACGACCTTTGGGTTATGAGCCCAACGAGCTACCAACTGCTCCACCCCGCGATAATGTGGGTGCAAAAGTAGGGTTATGAAGTCTAAAAAACAACTCGCCCGTCCCCCATTTACAACAAAAGGCGCCTTTTCTTCCTTTCGCTATTCCGCGGCCTCCGTATCTTGCAACATGACCATCGATTTACGAAGCGATACGGTAACGAAGCCGACACCCGCCATGAAGGCCGCTATGTTTGCAGCCGAAGTAGGCGATGATGTATTTGGCGAAGACCCAACCGTAAACCAACTAGAAGAAAAATGTGCAGCCCTGCTCGGGATGGACGCCGCGGTCTACTGCCCCAGCGGCACCATGACTAACCAAATCGGCATCAACGTGCTCACGCAGCCCTATGATGAAGTGATTTGCTACAAGGGAGCGCACATCTACAAATACGAAGGCGGTGGGTTGATGGGCAACAGTCACGTAAGTGTAAAACTGTTGAATGGTGATCGAGGGAGAATAGCTGTGGAAGAAATCGCTGCGAACATCAACCATGATGATCAGCACTATCCCCGTACTGCGGTAGTAGCGTTGGAGAACACAGTAGTGCGCGAAGCGGGCAGTTTTTATACCTTGAAAGAAATCGAAAAAATTTCCGCTTTCGCGCGAAGTAAAAACCTGCACATGCACCTGGATGGCGCGCGGTTGTTCAATGCTTTAGTGGCCACAGGAGAAAATGCAGCCAATTATGGCAAGCATTTTGACACCATTTCCATTTGCCTGTCGAAAGGCTTGGGCGCTCCCGTAGGCTCTGTATTGGTTTGTAAAAAAGAGTTTGCCAAAAAAGCGCGGAGGATGAGAAAGGTGTTTGGCGGTGCATGGCGGCAGGCCGGCTTGTTGGCAGCAGGCGGCATTTACGCGTTGGACAATCATGTTAGCCGATTGAAGGAAGACCACCTACGGGCAAAGAAATTGGGCGAGTGTTTGGAAAAGCAGAATTATGTGCAGTCGGTCATGCCGGTAGATACGAACATCGTGATTTTTGAATTGATCCCCACGATTACACCGGCGCTGTTTCTCGAAAAAGCAGGGGCGCAACAGATCAAAGCGTTGGCCTTTAGTGCCAACGAAATTCGCATGGTTACCCACTTGGATTTTGACGATGCCATGCTAGACAAGACAATCGACACGTTGAACAAGCTTCCATTTTAACCATGGACCGTGCCTTTGCTATTTTGTTGTCCATCTAACCCGTGATCGCGAACCGCCCCCCATTGGCTGAACGCATGCGCCCTGCTAAGTTGACCGACTTAGTTGGCCAGAGCCATTTGGTGGGCACCAACGGCATCATTCGCAAAGCGATTGAAACTGGCAACGTGCCTTCCATGATTTTGTGGGGCCCGCCCGGTGTGGGCAAGACTACTATCGCGAACATCATCGCCAACGAGGTGAAACGACCGTTCCACGTGTTGAGTGCGGTAAGCGCAGGCGTAAAAGATGTACGCGAAGTAATCGACAAAGCAAAATTCAGCAGCCGCGCGATTTTATTTATTGATGAGATTCATCGCTTTAATAAGTCGCAGCAGGATGCGTTGCTGGGAGCCGTGGAGAAAGGAACGATTACTTTGATTGGCGCCACTACGGAAAACCCTTCGTTTGAAGTCAACTCCGCGTTGCTTTCGCGATGCCAGGTGTACGTGCTCAAGTCGCTTACCGATGACGAACTGATTCAGCTGGCCCAAACGGCCATCGCCAACGATGCCGAACTTAAGAGTAGAAAAATTACCATTCAGGAGCGCCAGGCGCTGATCAATATCTCGGGGGGTGATGCACGCAAGCTCCTCAACTTAGTGGATTTGATTGCAGAGGCGCTTTCGGGCGATATCGTGATCACCGATGAACTCGTCATGAACGTGGCCCAAAAGCACATCGCCTTGTACGACAAAAGTGGGGAACAGCATTACGACATCATTTCCGCCTTCATAAAATCCATCCGCGGCAGCGACCCCAACGCAGCTGTGTATTATCTGGCTCGCATGATAGAAGGTGGCGAGGATGTGAAGTTCATTGCGCGCAGGTTGTTGATTCTTGCTTCGGAAGACATAGGCAACGCCAACCCCACGGCACTTGTGCTGGCCACCAATGCATTTCAGGCAGTAACGATGATCGGCTATCCCGAAGCCCGGATTATCCTCGCCCAATGCACCACCTATTTGGCTTGCTCGCCTAAAAGTAATGCCGCTTACACTGCCATCGAAAATGCGCTGGCCAAAGTACACGAAACGGGTGACCTACCTGTGCCGCTCCAGATCCGCAACACACCCACGAAGTTGATGAAGGATTTGAACTATGGCAAAGGCTACCGCTATGCCCATGATTTTGCCGGCAACTTTGCGGCGATGGAGTTTTTGCCAGATGCCATTAGCGGCACACGGTTTTACGAGCCGGGTCAGAATCCGCGCGAAGCGGAGCTTCGGGAATTTTTGAGGAAATTGTGGGGAGAAAAATATCACTACTGATTTGAACCAACAGCGTCTTATTTTGGAGTATCCGGCCGGGTGGATCGTTGTCTGCGTAGCCGTTGGAGTTGCCTATGCGTGGTGGTTGTATGCGGCCAAAAACCCGTGGAGCCAGCAAGTGAATCGTGTGCTGGCGGTGGCGCGGGCCATACTCGTAACCTTGATTGCCTTCCTGCTTTTGGGGCCGCTGTTAAAACTAATTCGCAACGATTTTGAGAAACCGATTTGGGTGGTGCTGATAGACGACTCGCAGTCGGTGGCAAATGGAGCAAGTGCTGCCGTGCGCACCGCGTTGCCCGAAAAGCTGACGAACTTTGCCCAGCAAGTTGAATCAAGTGGTTATACCACGGACGTACGCACGTTGTCGGGCAATGATTCGCTCTTGTTTCGTCATCCCCAGTCGGACCTGGCAAGCGCTTTTCGAAAGTTGCAGAACGATTTCGAAGGAAAAAATCTGGCTGGCGTTGTGCTCGTGTCGGATGGTGTTTATAACAGCGGCAGTTCGCCTCTCTACCTCGACTACCGGGTGCCAGTTTATACGGTTGGTGTGGGCGATACAACTATTCGGCCAGACCTCGCCATCCGAAATGTAGCGTATAACAAAGTGGTCTATCAAGGCAATCGGTTTCCGGTTCGCGTGGAGGTGTTGACTACCGGCGTAGTGAATACACGCGTGTTGGTGCGACTACGAAAAGGAGCCCAGGTCATCGGCACGCAAACCAAAGATACCGCTGGCGGTAACCTATTGGTTTTTGATTTTGAGGTGGAAGCGCGTGAGAAGGGCTTTCAACGGTTTGACGTAGATGTCGAGCCGTTGTCGGACGAGAAAAATCTGCTCAATAATCGTTATACCTTTTTTTTAGAGGTAGCTGATGGAAAGAAACGCGTGGTACTCATTGCACCAGCGCCTCATCCCGACATCAAAGTGCTGGAGGCGGTTGTTAAGGTACAAGCGAATTATGAATGGCTTGTACACATCCCAAGTGTTTTGCCAGCAACTGGTAACTGGCAGAGCGGCACCATCGACTTGTTGATCTTGCACCAGGCCCTTGATCCGCGCATGACTCCGTTTTTACAGCAAGCGAAAAGTGCTTCGGGTGGAGTTTGGTTGATCACCGGGGCCGAAACGAATCCGCGCACCTTTGCCGCTCAGGGCTTGCCGTTTGTTTTTGAGAATGCTGCCCAGCGCGATGAAGTAACGCCCGTTCTCAACAATGCTTTTCGCGATTTTGCTTTTGGTGAAAATACCGGTTCGCTCATCGCGCGGTATCCACCGGTGTCGGTACCATTCGGGAAGTTTACTTTTCCACCAGAGGCCAATGTTTTGTTACACCAACGCATCGGTAGTGTAGCCACGGCACGGCCGCTACTCCTGACATGGAATGAAAGTGAGGCCAAGCGGGCGTTGTTTCTGGCCGAAGGATTATGGCGCTGGCGGTTGAGTGAATTTCGGGAGACCGAAAAAACTGAGGCCTTCGATGAACTTATCGGCAAACTTACGCAGTACCTCAGCACGCGTGAAGATCGCAGCCGGTTTCGGTGCTTTCCGATCCGGCCAGAATTCTCCGGTGCTGAATCGGTGGTATTTGAAAGTCAGCTGTACAACGAGTTGCTGGAGCAGATTTATGGCAACTCCGTGCAACTACAAATTACGGGCGAAGATCAACGGTCTATTCGGTACACGTATACCACCGGTCCGGGTAACACGCGCTATCGCCTGGGCAGTTTGGAGCAGGGCGTGTATCGCTACAAGGCGACTACCGTGTGGAACAACATCACCGAAACCGCCAGTGGCGAATTCATTGTAAACGCACAGAACCCGGAGTCTCAGCAAACCACGGCTAACTTTCAGCTACTCCAACAGCTGAGTGAGCGCACCGGTGGACGTTTTTACCCCGAAGCGGATTTTAACAAGCTTGCTGAACAGGTTGCACAGCAACCCGCGCAACGCATCATTCGAACAGACGAAACATTTCAATCCATGTTGAACCTGAAGTGGGTGTTTTTTCTCCTACTGCTCTTAATTTCTGGCGAGTGGTTTACCCGCAAGTATTTGGGTGGTTATTGACAATCAGACTTTGTTTGAACAATAGGTGTAGCGTGAATTTATTTGCCTACCCAACTTGAATTATTCCTCGACTTACTCGATTTTCGTCTACAGCAATACTAGCCAATGTATTTGTTTTTATTCATATCGGTTTTGAGTCAAGTGGGAAATAATCCACCCGGTACCACAAAAGTCAGAGGTATCTACGTAGATAAGTTTGAAATTCAGAATATTCATTGGTTGGAATACCTCCACCACGCAAGTCAGGAATTGGATTCATTGGCAACCAAAAAGTTACTACCGGATACGTCAAACTTTTGGTATCAACTACCCTCACAGAGGCATAAGCCAATTGTCTATATTAGCTATGATCAGGCAATCGATTATTGCGCATGGAGATCCAAGGTGGTTTCAAAACTCACGGGCAAAAAGATTCTATATCGACTACCAACAGAAAAAGAATGGCGAGAAATTGCGGACGAACTATTGAAGTCAGACGAAAGGGAAGTGATCAAGGATTTAATAAAAACGAAACGTCAGGTGAAGAATAAAGCGGGAGAATATACTTTAGCACCGCGGGAGAAAATCCGAAATAAAGTATACAATTTGTTTGATAATGTTTCGGAGATGGTTCTGGAGAATGGAATTGCCAAAGGAGCAAACAATCTTGATCTCTCGGAAGATGTTAGAAAAACGATAAACCGGAAGCTACAATACTCGGGGCCACATGCGTATGTAGGCTTTCGGTGTGTGGCCGAAGTTCAGTAAATAGCGGCTTTCCGAACTTAAAAAACCATTGTGTTGACAGACCGCGGCAACAACATTATCGGTTGATCGCCCCAGGAAATGTTTTTTGTTCGTGTGGTCGGGTTTTGTACTACCACCACCACTGATTGGTCTGGATTTTGAAAGGCCACCGCCTGCAGCGGCTGATCTACGGTGCAGGAAATTCTGCGGGCGCCGCGTTTTACAAATTTCGAGAACTGCGCCAGTGCATAGTACTCTTCGTTTAACGTGATTTCGTTTGTTTTGCTATCTACTGTAATTACACCGCGGCACGTCATGCAGCCGAGGTTTTCATTCCGGGTGCTGTCGGGAGGGTTTGTGGTTGGGCCATGGGTTTCGTTCAGCGCTAAATTCCAAAGCAGCACATTGCTTGAGCCGTAGCGCGTAGTGCCGATCAAGAGTTTTTCGGTGTACCACATCAGATTGTCGCCAAAGTTGGGCGCCCAACTGCCGCCCGAGCATTCCGTGAAGTATAATTTTTTGTCGGGATGGGCTTGCTGCACCCGGGCCATGTTTGCTACATCGCCGCCATAGCAGTGAAAGGCCGCACCATGAACAAAGTTGCGCGTAACCGGATCGTTAAAGATGGCGATAGGATATTCGGGAGTATCCCAGTTATGATCGTACACCACAATTTTTGTGGCGATTTTCTCCTTTACGAATTGTGGCCCCAAATGATCGCGCACGAATGTGTTTTGCTCATCGGCCGACATGGCCATGGTAGGGTAAGCGGCTTCGTATTGCGGTTCATTTTGGATGGTGATTGCATCAATCGTTACGCCGCGGGCTTTCATCTCGTGCACGTACTTCACGAAATAGGTGGCATAGCTGGCATACCATTCCGAACGTAGCCGGCCGCCTTCCAGCCGCCCGGAGGTTTTCATCCAGGCGGGTGCACTCCACGGGCTGCCCATGATTGGTAAATCCGGATCGATGGATAGAATTTCCTGCACTACGGGCACCAGCTCTTTTTCATCGGCTGCCAGGCTAAAATGGGTTTGGGCCGCATCGGTTTTACCCGCGGGCAAGTCGTTGTAGGTAAACGGCCGCGTAGAGAAATCAGAAGCGCCCATCGTTAGGCGCAAGTAGCTCAAGCCGATGCCGCGTTCGGCATCGAACAATTGGCGTAGCACCGCCGCTCGTTTTTCCTTCGGTAACTGGTATAACACGAAAGCCGATGCGCCCGTGAGGCTTGCGCCAAAACCTTCCATTTGCTGGTGTGCGATGGATGCATCCCACGAAAGTGAAAGTACCGAATCTCCGGTTGAGGCGGCCTGGAGCGGCACAGCATCCAACAACCGCTGTTGGTCGGCCGTGGTAACGTACATCGTGGGTGCCTTTCCCTCAGGAGTTTGGCATCCCATCACCGTAAGGAAAAAGACAGCCGCCCGGAATTTCATTTGATAAGTTAAATCTCGGCCGAAGGTAACTTCCTTTTTTTGATTCTGGATACGTTGGTCCATCGCACGGTCGAAACCAAATCCGGGTAGCGTTGTTCCTTGAGGCATGGAAGCAGCTTTCATTTTCCCGCATCAACTTTTTGCCGCTCACCCTGCGCTTGCGCCCGGCCGGAAGGTGTTTTTAATTGAACACGCGCTTTTCTTTTCGCAGTACCGGTTTCATCAACAGAAGCTGGTGTTGCACCGCGCATCGATGAAAGCGTATGCCCAGGAGTTGCAGCAGGCAGGCTTTGACGTGGCGTACGTTGATCATGCGCGCAGTGCCCTGGGGCCGTTAACGCGGGAACTCCGGCACCAAAACATTGTACGTGTTTTTTATGCTGATCCGGCGGACGATTATCTCACGAAACGCCTGCAAAAAGCGCTGGCAAATGCAGGTTTATCGGGCCACTTGCTTGAGTCGCCCAATTTTTTAACAACGGTGGCAGAGTTTGACGAATTCAAAAAGAAAGACAAGCGCTACTTTATGGCCAACTTTTACATTTGGCAGCGTAAGCGACTTCGCTTGCTTTTGGATGCCGTGGGCGAGCCTTTGGGCGGCCAATGGAGCTTTGATGCGGAGAACAGACAACGCGTGCCTGCGGGCATGGCTATTCCAAAAACGGCATCGGTGGCGGCCAACCGGTTTGTGGCGGAAGCAACCGAATACGTGCAGCAGGTTTTTGCTGATCACTACGGAACCACGGCCAACTTTGCGTATCCGGTAACGCGCGCGGCAGCACGCGCAGCGCTGGATGATTTTCTGGAACACCGGCTACTGCATTTTGGCGCGTATGAAGATGCCATGGTGCAGCGCGAACCGGTGCTCTTTCATTCGCTGCTTTCGCCTTTGCTCAACACAGGGTTGTTATCGCCCGCCGAGGTACTGCAACGAACGCTGGAATTTCATGCGCGCAAACATTATCCACTCAATAGCATAGAGGGTTTTATTCGCCAGATCATCGGCTGGCGGGAGTTTATTCGTGGGGTGTACAATCGGGAAGGTGTGCGCCAACGCACCACCAATTTTTTCGGATTCGAAAGGCAAATTCCTAAAAGCTTTTACGATGGCACTACCGGCATTGTGCCGGTAGACGATGTGATCAAAAAAGTACTGGCTACCGGCTATTGCCACCACATTGAGCGGCTGATGGTGCTTGGCAACTTCATGCACTTGTGTGGCTTTCATCCTGATGCGGTATATCAGTGGTTTATGGAATTGTTCATTGATGCCTACGATTGGGTTATGGTGCCTAACGTGTATGGCATGACTCAATATGCCGATGGAGGTTTAATGACCACAAAGCCGTATGTATCCGGCTCCAATTACATTTTAAAAATGAGCGACTACAAAAAGGGTTCGTGGTGTGCCGTGTGGGATTCGCTCTACTGGCGCTACATTCTGCTCAACCAAGACCTGTTCAAAAAGAATCACCGCATGCGCATGATTACCAGCGTGGCAGAGAAAATGACGGCTGCAAAAAAATCCGACCACTTTTCCAGGGCTGAGCACTTTTTGCAGAGGCTTCAATAAAACTGGGCGGAGAGGTATATTTACCCAAATAAAAAATACCTATGCTTGTACGTACCGCTCAGCTTGCAGACAAACCGCAGCTTATCGAATTTCAGTTGCGCATGGCGCAGGAAACGGAGCGCATTACGCTGGATGTGCCCACGGTTACACGGGCTGTGGATGCCGTCTTTGCAGACCCGGGTAAGGGCCGGTATTTTGTGGTGGAAAATGACGGGCGTGTAATTGCCTGCCTGATGATTACGTATGAATGGAGTGACTGGCGGTGCGGTAACGTTTGGTGGATTCAATCCGTGTATGTGTTGCCAGAGTATCGTGGCCAAGGGGTGTATAAATTTTTGTACCTGCACATTAAAAAACAAGTTCAGTTTGATCCTGATCTACGCGGCATTCGGCTGTATGTGGACAAGACCAACCGCGCGGCCCAGGAAGTATACAATAAGCTGGGCATGAACGGAGAGCACTATCAGGTGTTTGAGTGGATGAAGTAAACGAGAAAAATGCGGGAAAAACAAAAGGCGCTCCATAGTGAGCGCCTTTTCTACTGAGAACGATTTTTTGCCTACCCCACTAACTCCACACTCCGCTTTACAAAGTTTGTTAAGTCAGCTCCGCTGAGCATTCCTTGCGAGAGGAGGGCCAGGTCGTATGCTTGTTTGGCTAATTTTTCACGCTGCTCATCGGTTTCTGCCTTCAGCATTTTTTGTACGATCCGGTGGTTTCCATTTACAGATACACTGTAGCTATCAGGCATACCGCCCATCATGCCGTACATGCCGCCACCACCGGTTTTGGCCATGTCTTTCATTCTGCGCATCCACTCACTCATGGTTACCACCACGGGCATGTCTTCCGGGGCGAGTGCATCCACCGAAACGGTCATGTTTGTATTGTTGATCGCTTTTTCGAAAATACCTTTCACCTGGTCTTGCTCGGCCTGGGTGAGCACACTTTCCATCTTATCTTCCTTTACAATCAGCTTATCGATGGTGTCGCTGTCCACGCGCTTCAACTGTGTTTTGTCCAGTTTTTGTTCGAGTGTGTTGATGAAGTGGCTATCCAGCACACCGTCTAAAACCAGCACATCATAGGCTTTACGGTTGGCACGCTCAATGTAAGTGTGTTGCTTGCCGGTGTCGGAGGTGTAGAGGTACACCAGGTTTTTGTCTTTATCCGTTTGCAGGTCTTTTACATATTCGCGGTACTCATCCAGCGTGTAGTACTTGCTTTGGGTGTTTTTCAGCAGGGCGAAGTCTTTCGCGCGATCGTAGAATTTTTCATCGGCAATGATGCCGTACTTCACAAAGATGCTGATGTCGTCCCACTTCTTTTCGAAGTCGGCCCGATCTTTCTTATACAGCTCCTGTAGTTTATCGGCCACCTTCTTAGAAATGTGTTGGCTGATTTTTTTCACGTTAGCATCGCTTTGCAGGTAGCTGCGCGATACGTTGAGCGGGATATCGGGCGAATCCAGAATGCCGTGCAGCAACATCAGGAAGTCGGGCACGACATCTTTTACCTCATCGGTAATGAACACCTGGCGCGAGTAGAGCTGAATCTTGTTTTTATTCAGCTCGAAGTCGTTTTTCACTTTCGGGAAGTACAGCACCCCGGTGAGATTGAAAGGGTAGTCTACATTCAGGTGAATCCAGAACAGCGGGTCTTCGCTAAAGGGATAGAGTTCTTTGTAGAACTTCAGGTAATCTTCATCCTTTAGTTCGCTGGGGGCTTTGGTCCAGATCGGATTCGGGTTGTTGATGATCCGGTCTTTGGTTACGGTTTTGTATTTTTTCTTGCCTTCGGCATCTTCCCCGTCTTCTTCGCTTTCGTCTTTGGTGCCAAACTTGATTTCAACCGGTAAGAATTTGCAATACTTTTCCAGAATGCCTTTGATGCGCCACTCATCCAGAAACTCTTCGGAGTCTTTATTGATGTGCAAGATTACATCGGTGCCGCGGGTTTCTTTTGTGGCAGGTTTCAGCTCAAATTCCGTGGAGCCATCGCATTCCCAATGGGCGGCTTCCTGATCGGTAACTTTGTAGGATCGTGATACGATTTCAACGCGGTCGGAGACCATGAAGGCCGAATAGAATCCCAAGCCAAACTTGCCAATGATGTCCTTGGCATCGGTTTTATCTTTGAATTTTTCAACAAATTCCGTTGCGCCCGAAAAGGCAATCTGGTTGATGTATTTCTTGATTTCCTCGCCCGTCATGCCCAGGCCGCGATCGCTCACGGTAATGGTTTTCTTTTTCTTATCGAAGCTCACCTCGATGCGGGTTTCGCCCACTTCGCCCGCGTATTCGCCCAGCGCAGCCAGCTTCTTTAACTTCTGCGTGGCGTCTACCGCGTTGCTGACCAGTTCTCGGAGGAAGATCTCATGGTCGGAGTAGAGGAATTTTTTGATAATCGGAAAAATGTTCTCGGTATGAATGGAAATCGAGCCTTTTTCTGCCACTTCTGCCATAATCGGGTGTTTTTTGTTCTATCCGCGAAAGCGACAAGGATTGTTCCAGTTGCTTGAATGTGTCAGGATGGCAGAAGTAGCTTCACTTAACCAAGATAATCGACTTGTTCAAGGAATTGTCTGTGACTTTTCTTGGACAGTGTGAATTCTCTGTTGGAACCAATGTTCTATGATACTCCGAACACTGCTTTTCGCAACATGTACTTTCGCGGCTTCAGCCGGATTCGCCCAAAAGGCTTGCTTTTCTGATTGCAGCAAACTGTTTGCAAATTCCAAGACTATTGGCCATCCGGACTCCCTTTTACATGCTCTTGTGGGATGTCCAGCCCCCGAGATTCAGGCAGACGATTTGGAGGGTAATCGTGTGCACTCGAAAGACCTCAAACAGAAAGTAGTGGTAATCAACTTTTGGTTCGAAGCCTGTAAACCTTGCATAGCCGAAGTTGAAGGTCTTAATCGAATGGTGAATGAATTTCGCGATAAAGAGGTGGTTTTCCTTGCTTTTGGCCGGGATCAGCCAGCCGATATTCAAAAGTTTCTCACCAAGAAGTCCTTCAACTATCAACACATTCCTTTCGCTGGCGATTGGGCAGATAAATTTTGTGTGGTAGCGGGCTGGCCAACGAATCTAATTATCGACAAGAACGGAAAGTTGGCGCTGATATTCAGTGGTGGTCGTACAGACGAAAAAGCGCCAGACGATGTTTACCATCGAATGGCGCCTGTAATTCGGAAGCTGCTAACTGAACGCTAGCTTACTTCTTCTTTTTTTGCCTCGGCCGGCTGCGCAAGCCCGAGATCAATCTCCTCACCATCCTTGTTGAGGAAATGGTACTCGGTAACGCCCAGCGAGGTGTCTTTCACGATCTGCACCCACCGCTTGAACTTTAAAAACCACTTCACGCGGTGCGAGAAAATTCCTTTGGTGTAGTAGGCATACAAAAATGGATGAACGGCCAGCACCAGGTTAACCTCGTTCTGCTTCACCAGCAGGTGTTGCAGGTGCGTATCAATTTGGTCGGTTACCAAAATGGAAGCGGTAATCGAGCCCGTGCCGTTGCATGCCGGGCACACTTCCTTGGTAACAATATTCATCTGCGGGCGTACGCGCTCGCGCGTGATCTGCATGAGTCCAAACTTCGACAACGGCAGCACCGTGTGCTTGGAGCGGTCGTTGTCGGCCATCACGTCTTTCATCGTTTTGTAGATCAGCTTTTTGTGATCCTGACTACGCATGTCGATGAAGTCAATAACAATAATGCCGCCCATATCGCGCAAACGCAACTGGCGGGCAATTTCCTTGGCCGCTTCCAGGTTCACCGACATGGCTGTGGTTTCCTGGTTCTCTTCGCGGTTGGATTTGTTGCCGCTGTTCACGTCAATTACGTGCAGGGCTTCGGTATGCTCAATGATCAGATAACCACCGCCGCGTAAGCTCACGGTTTGCCCAAAGGCGGATTTGATCTGCTTTTCGATGCCGAAGTGTTCAAAGATTTTCGCTTTGCCCGTGAAGAGTTTTACAATTTTCTCTTTGTCGGGGGCGATGGTCTTCACGTAGGTTTTCACCTCTTCGAACATCTTTTTGTCGTCAATCTGCACGTTGTCGAACGATTCGTTCAACAGGTCGCGCAGAATGGAGTTGGTCTTGCTTAACTCTCCGATGATTTTTTCGCGGGGCTGGCCGACCACCATGCGCGCGATGCCGTCTTCCCAGTTTTTCACCAGGTTGCGCAGGTCGCGGTCGAGTTCAGCCGTGTCTTTGCCTTCAGCCACGGTGCGGATGATGACTCCGAACCCTTCGGGCTTAATGGATTGAATAATGCGCTGGAGGCGTTTGCGCTCCTCGCTGCTGGCAATGCGTTTGGAAATGCTTACCGATGTAGAAAAGGGCACCAATACCAGATAGCGTCCTGCTATCGATAACTCACACGTTAGTCGCGGGCCTTTGGTAGAAATGGGTTCTTTAACGATCTGTACCGGAATGAGCTGACCCTTTACAAGCTGCTGGCCGATTTTGCCATGCTTATCGATGTCTTTCTCGAGTTGGAATTTATCCAACTTTCCTCCGGTGAGGCGTTTACCCTTAACAAGTTTGGTGAATTTTTGAAGGCTGCCGAACTGCGGACCCAAGTCGAGGTAATGCAGAAAAGCATCTTTCTCGTACCCGATGTCAATAAACGCTGCGTTCAATCCCTGAACTACCTTTTTTACGGTACCCAGGTACACTTCGCCCACCATAAACCTGCTGTTTTCCGACTCTTCGTGGAACTCAACAAGTTGCTTGTCTTTTAATAAGGCTATACGACATCCGTTTTGAGTGGCGCTGATGATTAGTTCATTGCTCAAAACTCAAGTTTTGGATGTTTAGAAAATTAATTTGCGGGCGGAGGAACCTCGTTCCTCCGGTTTTTTACTTCTTTTTGTGGCGATTCTTTCTCAAGCGCTTTTTACGCTTGTGGGTCGCCATTTTGTGTTTCTTTCGTTTTTTACCACTCGGCATAATACCTTTTTATTTAATGTGCCGCTTGCGCGGAATTTATTTACGGTTTGCTTCTTCCAGATAGCTATCCACCGTGGCTTGCACGGATGGGTCGCTGTCTTGCGCCTTTACTTTTTCAAACTCTTGCTTGGCGCGTGCTTTATCGCCACTCTTTAAATAGGCCACCCCCAGCAAAAGCCGCCCTTGGGTGCTTTCAGGGTTCAGTTCTAATAGCCGGGAGAGGTGTTCGGTGGCCCGTTGGTACTGGCCGGATTGTACGGACAACATGCCCAGGTTAAAAAGTGCCAACTCGTTTTTGGGATCGTCTTCCAGAACTTGCCGCAGCATCATGATTCCTTGCATGGGAGAATCGGAGCTGAGGTACGTCATCGCGATTTTATTGCGCGACTCAAAATCTTTGGGATCGGTAGCAGTCACCTTTTCGAGGTATTCGCGGGTTTTCGCTGCCAACGCCGTTTGTTTGGCAGGTTCCATCGCAAATGTGTACGCTTCGTAATAGCGGTTTCCGGCTACGCGGTACGCATCAGTAGTTTGTAAGAACGTGGCGGCTTGCTCGGCAAACCATGCTGCGCTATCAAATTTGCCGATTTCGGCATACAGATTTTGCAACGAGTCGGCAAAGATAGAACTTTTTTCATTTTGGGAAGATTGGCCCAACTGGGCGCGCAATCTTCCAATGGTGGCCGCCACTGCGGCGGGTACGGCTTGGTGGCCGGCGGGCATTAATTGCAAGGAGGCAGAATCTGCAGCCGTAAGCTGGCTATCGTTCTCTACTACTACCTTGGGTAGCAAAAACAAGAGCGAAATCAGCCCTGCGGCTACAACAACCAGAAGAATTCGGATTTTAAGCATCTTTAGCTAACGCCGGGCCGAGCGTTATTAATCTACGTCCATGTCCTCAGCGGCAGCTTTGTCGGCCAATTCCTTCACCTTTTCGCTGTTTTTGATTTTGTTGATGAAAATCTTGGCCGGCTTAAAGCTGGGAATGTAGTGCTCGTCAATTACGATGGCGGTGTTACGCGAAATATTTCGTGCGATCTTCTTTTTGCGCTTCTTATTAATAAAGCTGCCAAAGCCCCGCACATAAATATTGTGGCCGCCAGCCATATTATTTTTTACAATGGAGAAGAACGCTTCTACAGACGCGGTTACATCGGCTTTATCGATGCCGGTTTTATCCGCAATTTGATTGATTACATCAGCCTTCGTCACAGGTGCGTGGGTTACAGGTAAATAAAATTCAGGGCGGCAAAGTTAGAAGTGCAATTCACAAACGCAAAATGAATTTGCTGATTATCACTTAGATGGGCTTTAATTACGCTAAATCGTAGAAAGCAAAGGAAAGCCCTTGTTTTCCTTTCAATTCAGAAATCATTTGCTCAGTTTCGCGCGCGTGGTGGCCCTGCAACATTTGGATTTCGCCCGTAAACTCATCGGCTGGTACGAACACCACCAACGGCAGTTGCCTTGGCGCACAACTACCGATCCCTACAGAATCTGGCTCTCCGAAATCATTCTGCAACAAACCCGGGTAGCTCAGGGCCTTCCGTATTATGAACGATTTGTAGAAGCCTTTCCGACCGTGCAAGCCTTGGCTGCTGCTCCGCTTCCTTCCGTGCTACGCCTCTGGCAGGGATTGGGCTATTACAGCCGCGCGCGCAACCTTCATAAATGTGCACAGGAAATTGTAACAAAGCATGGAGGGAACTTTCCGCGCCAGTTTCAGGAATTAAAAACCCTTCCGGGGATTGGCCCCTACACCGCTGCGGCCATCGCTTCGTTGGCGTTTAAGGAACCGGTGGCCGTGGTGGACGGAAATGTTTTTCGGGTGCTGGCACGCGTTTTTGGATTGGACCAGGACACCGCAAGTCCTGCGGGGCGCGATTTCTTTTTTCAGCAGGCCAATCAATTGCTCGACCAGCAGCGGCCTGATTTATTCAATCAGGCGTTGATGGAGTTTGGTGCCTTGCATTGCACACCCCAACAACCGCGGTGCAACGAGTGCATTTTTGAACAGCATTGCTTTGCGCGACTGAACAGCCTGCAACAAGCACTGCCGGTGAAACTCAAAAAGCAAAAAGTCCGCACCCGGCACCTACATTACGTGGTACTGGTCTGGAATAACAAACTGCTGCTGCGCACCCGAACCGAACGAGATATCTGGCAAGGGCTAAATGATTTTTGGTTGGCAGAAACGCCGCGCGCCAAAACCTGGCAACGCTTGCAAGAAGACCTGGCGCCATTACCGGCCGAAGTTCGCAAGGCAACGGCTCCGCATGTTGAAAAAGTGCGGCATGTGCTATCGCATCAGGTGTTGCATGTACGGTTTTACCGTTTTGATTTAAAGAAGGAGTGGAAGAAACCGCCACCGGGTTTTCGTTGGTATACAGCGCGGCAAGTGGATCAGTTGCCGAAACCCATCGTCATTACCCGGTACCTGGAAGCGATTGGTTACCTGTAGCCCGCACCATAGCTGTTAATTTCTATTTTTGCACAAATCCCGCGACAGCGGAAACCAACCCGAAAAAATTAAAGTAACACGAATATGTCTGGAGTAAACAAAGTGATTTTAGTGGGCCGCCTCGGCAAAGATCCCGAAGTGCGTAATCTGGAAAGTGGCGCCACAGTAGCGAATTTTACGATCGCCACCAGCGAGACTTATAAAGACAAGAACACTGGCGAACGCAAGGAAATTACCGAGTGGCACAACATTGTGTTATGGCGCGGCCTGGCCGATGTGGCTGCCAAGTATTTGCATAAGGGCGACATGGTGTACATCGAGGGTAAACTGCGCACCCGCTCGTGGGAGAAAGAAGGCGTTACTCGTTACACCACTGAAGTCGTGGGCGACAACATGACCATGCTCTCAACGCGCGGCTCGGGTTCTTCTGGCAATAGCGAATACAAGCCATCCGCTCCGCAATACAACACACCGACCGAGGATTTTAAAGTGCCCGATAACGCTACGGATGATCTGCCGTTTTAAGTTAGCCAGCAGCAGGTGGGCGTTGCTAAGCTGCGTAACCCTGCTGCTGTTTTCCTGTACGCCTGATTTTCAACCGAAGCCGAAAGGCTACAATCGGCTGTTACTGCCCGAGCCGGCTTATGTAATGAGTCCGGATACGTTACCCTATTTGTTTGAGTATTCGGTCCATGCGCGCTTGCTAAAAGACACAACCACCATCAGCGATCGCTATTGGGTGGAGGTGTACTATCCCACACTCAAAGCCACCATTCACATTACCTACAAGGCAGTAAAAAACAAAGACGAGTTGCTGAAAGCATTTTATAACGATGCATTTCGGCTCACGGCCAAGCATCAGATCAAAGCCAATGCGATAGATGAAACCATTGTAAAAACACCGTTAGGAAAAACAGCCGTCATTGCAGAAATCGAAGGAGAAGTGCCTAGCCAGTTTCAGTTTACAGTAACCGATTCAACTCACCATTTTATGCGCGGTGCGGTTTATTTTTTCTCGGAAGTGAAGAACGATTCGCTACGACCCGCCATCGACTATATGAAAAAAGAAGCCATGCACTTAATCAACACGCTGGAGTGGCGCGCCCAATAACCCAAACATAAAAGCGTGGGGAAATGGCCGGGGCTGCTTTTTTCGAAACATCTATTGAATACCTGAAAGGGGTAGGCCCGCAACGTGCAGCCCTGCTACAAAAGGAACTGCATATTTTTACCTACGGTGATCTCATCCAACACTACCCGTTTCGTCACGAAGACCGTACCCGGTTTTACCGAGCTGCCGAGATAACCGAAGATTTGCCCACGGTGCAGTTGCGCGGAAAGATTCTGCGCATGGAAATGGTGGGTACGGGCTATAAGAAGCGCTTGGTGGGTTACTTTTCGGATGGCACCAATGAGATTGAGCTAGTCTGGTTTCAAGGCATCAGCTGGGTGCTGGGCAAAATCAAGACCGGTGTTGAGTACGTAGTGTTTGGTAAACCCGCGCGTTTTGGAAACACGTTTTCGATCGCGCACCCAGAAATTGAGGCGGTTACGGAGCGCTCCGAAAAAATCAGTTACCTGCAACCGGTGTACCCGCTCACCGACAAACTGCGAAACAAACATCTCGACAACCGCGTGTTGGTAAAGTTGCAGCAGCAATTGTTGCACTTGGCGCACACGTACATCCGCGAAACGTTACCTGCCAGCATGCTTACCGCTCATAAGCTGATTGGCAAACGGGAAGCAATGATTCAGATCCACTTCCCCAAAGACGTTGCGCAGTTGGCCGCAGCCCAGCAGCGATTAAAGTTTGAGGAGCTTTTCTACATCCAGTTGCGGCTGCTCAAGCTCAAATTGGTGCGCCAGGGAAAATTCAAAGGGCAGGTGTTCAACGATGCGTCCATTGTCACCGAGTTCTACAACAAGCATTTGCCGTTTCCACTTACCGACGCACAAAAACGCGTGATCCGTGAGATCTATGCCGACCTGAAATCAGGCAAGCAGATGAATCGACTGCTGCAAGGCGATGTAGGGTCCGGCAAAACCATTGTGGCGTTTATCTGCATGTTGCTGGTAATTGGCGGAGGAGCACAAGCCGCATTAATGGCGCCAACTGAAATTCTGGCGCAGCAGCACTACGTAAATCTAAAACGCTTTGCGGACTTGGTGGGGGTGCCGATTGCGTTGCTTACCGGCTCCGTTAAGAAAAGTGAACGCAAACCGCTGCATGCGCAGCTCCAAAACGGAACGTTAAAAATTCTCGTGGGCACCCACGCGTTGCTGGAAGAAGAAGTAAAATTCCACCGCTTGGGGCTGGCAGTGATTGACGAGCAGCATCGCTTTGGCGTGGCCCAGCGCTCGAAGCTGTGGCAAAAGAATGAAAACGTTTATCCGCATGTGTTGGTCATGACGGCCACACCTATTCCGCGCACGTTGGCCATGACGTTGTATGGCGACCTCGATATTTCCGTAATTGATGAGTTGCCGAAGGGGCGCAAGCCGATTGTTACGCAGCATCGGTTTGATTCGCACCGTTTGCAAGTAAATCCGTTCTTGCGCACCCAGATCGCGGCCGGGCGTCAGGTGTATGTGGTTTACCCGCTTATTGAGGAATCGGAGAAAGTTGATCTGAAGCATTTGATGGATGGCTACGAAAGCATGGTGCGTGCCTTTCCGGATGTAGCCCTCAGTATTGTGCACGGAAAAATGAAACCCGAAGCAAAGGAGTTTGAAATGGCGCGGTTTGTCAAAGGCGAAACCAAGATCATGGTGGCCACTACGGTAATTGAAGTGGGCGTGGATGTGCCGAATGCGTCCGTGATGGTGATTGAAAATGCCGAGCGTTTCGGCCTCTCGCAGTTGCACCAGTTACGCGGCCGCGTGGGGCGCGGAGCGGAGCAGTCGTATTGCCTGCTGCTGACGGACTTCAAACTCTCCGCAGACAGCCGCCAGCGCATCGATACGATGGTACGCACCAATAATGGGTTTGAAATTGCTGAAACCGACCTGAAACTGCGCGGCCCCGGCGATTTGATGGGCACCCAACAGAGTGGTGCGCTCGACCTTTTGATTGCAGACCTCAGCAAGGACGGCCCCGTATTGGAACAAGCCCGCGAAGCGGCCCGGAACATTCTCCAAACAGACCCCGAGTTGGCGAGCCCTGCCCACCAGGTCATCCGCGAGCAGGTAGATTCGATGCGAAAAACAGTGGTTAATTGGAGCCGGATTAGCTGAAAAGCCGGGTTTTGGGGCTTTTGGAGGCGCAACAACTTACCAGAGCGGGTGTTTTGGTATGTATCGCCATGTATGTTTTTTCGCGGATTCGTAAAAAACCATACTTTTATATGTTAAACCGACACCTATGAGGCAAATTCTATTGCTTTTTTTAGTGCTGGCCACTTTTTCGATGCAGGCACAATCCGTGGCCATCAAAAAAATTGAAGTGGCTGGCGATGAGATTGTAGTCTATTACGATCTGGATGATAGCAACCCGGCCAATGAATATCAGTTAAGCCTGTATGCTTCCCGCGATAACTATTCTTCCGCCCTCACCAAAGTAACGGGCGACATCGGGAACGAAGTAAAACCGGGCACGGATAAAAAAGTGCGGTGGAACGCGCGCGAAGAGCTCGGCAATTATAAAGGCCGCCTGGCGCTCGAAATCCGGGGCAAGGTGTATCTGCCATTTGTGAAGTTGCAGGGATTTGATGCGGATAAATCCTATAAACGTGGTAAAAGCTATAACCTGAATTGGAAGTCCGGCAATACCAATCCCATTCACATCGAGGTGTATAAAGGCGGCCAGCGGATTGCCGGGGAGATGAATCAGCCCAACAATGGCAACCATACGTTTTATCTGCCCGCGGGAGTTAAGCCTGGCTCGGATTATCGCATCAAAATTTCGGACGCAAAACAGTCGGACGAAGTGCTGTTCACGCCCACCTTTAAGGTGAAGCCAAAAATTCCATTTTTACTTAAGATACTGCCGGTGGCCGCCTTGGCGGGCGGTCTTGTCTTCCTTGCTGGTGGCGAAGGTGGCGGTGGTGGGCCGGTTGCGCCGCCGGCTAATGAGATTCCAGACCCTGATTTCCCAAGAAACTAATTCAACTTCAGAAAAGATTTTTGAGCGAACTTTTAGGTATATGATGAAAAGGATTTTTGTTGGTGTTTTGAGCTTGATGATTTCTGTTTGCCTCCAGGCGCAGACCGTGACGATGACCCGCAAGGGTGCGCCTTCCGGTGGCAATGTTGTTGATATTGAAGTACACCCGACGGGAACTGTTTATGCCATTCTTTCTGGTAACGGCCTGTTTCGATCTACTGATAGTGGCAATACGTGGTCGAAAGTAACGGTAACGAGTACAGTTAGTATCAATAATGGATTTTTTGATGTTGAGATCGATCCGGCAGGTGCCATCTACCTTGTAACAAGCTTGACAGGTAGCTCTGCGGTTGTTTTTTTGTCTACCGACAACGGTGTTACCTGGACGCAACGTACCGGAACCAATCCGTTTGGGGATTTCAATTACAGTCCGCGCCTCATCGAGCGATCCGGCACGGCTACCAATTCTCCCATTTTTATCGTCACGGGATTTAACAGTTTCCTTGGTAAACAGTCGGTGTTTCGCTCGATTGACAACGCCGCAACCTGGAGCGAAGTGTACTCCGAGGCTTCATTTTCAAATGAGATAACTGGTATTACCTCGTCCGGCAACAATGTGGTGCTGTTGGTGAACAACAAAGGGGTTGTTCGTAGTTCTACAGGTCTTTCAGGTTCGTTTGCGGTTTCGAATTCAAGTGTTACATCCCTCGCGAGTTTGTTTTTTCATCGCGGTTCGTTGGCCTTTGCCGGATCGCCCGCCCGCTTGTTTGTAAATGCCGGCTCAAGTGGCTTAGCGGAAAGCACCGACATAGGACAGACCTGGACGGTGACACCATCGTTGCCCGGGACCTTTTCTACGGGCAGCGGCAGTTTCATTCAAATGTCAGGTTATGGGTCAACTCTGCAGGTATATAATAATTTGGGCACAACTCCGCAACTGTTTACCCTTACCGTTCCGGCTGCCGGTGCGGTTACCTGGAACGATGTAACCAGCACAGCTGCACGTAATTCTTTCACACGGTTTTATGCTCGGTCGGCTACAGAGTTTTATTTGGGCGAGACGATAGGACTCAATCGTTCTACTAACGGTGCGGCATGGACTCTCTCGGTAACGGGTATAGAGGCGGTACAATTTTCCAACTTTTATTTGAACGCGCCCGTATTGCGGCCATCAGCCACGGGATTTGTAACCGGAACAAATCCCCAATATTCAGCCGGTACCGATGGGGTAACTTGGACGCGCACGGGCAGTAGCGGTTTAATTGGAACGCCCCGCGGATTTGTTCAGATGCCTAGCGGAAACTGGTTAGCCATAGCAGATCAGACTACTGTGTCGCCAAACGTTACGAATTTGTACGTGTCGACCGATCAGGGGGCAACCTGGACACCGCGGGTACTCGCTACGGGGGAAGGGTTTCTGAACAACATTGCCAGTGACGGAACCACGATTTATGCAAACACCAATACAAGCCGCGTCTTTTCATCGACAGACGAAGGTGTTTCCTGGCAGCAACTTGCGATTACCGGGCTACCAGGAACCTTCAATTTCAATAGCTCGAATCTTTCCTTTTTTGTCATGGATAATACGCTCTATATGGGCGGATTTGATGGAACCGCGCGTTATTATCGAGTCAATCTTTCAACCTTTGTAGCAACCCAAATCACCCCGCCGCCGTCTGCCGTTACATTAGAGCAAGGAGGCTTACGCGGATTTGGCGGCAAACTTTACATGACGAGCCGGAGTAGCTCAATAGCGCAATTGTCAGTGTCGTCCAACAATGGCGTATCATGGTGACTCGTCCTGAAAAAAGTTTACACTTTTTGGTTAGAAGTCCTGATTCAAATTTACACTTTTTAGTTAGTCCTGAAATCGCTTTACATTTGATTACCGGATGAAGCGGAAGCGGGCAATGCTGAG
>JBIIVI010000112.1:0-10513 GCA_044339555.1 Cyclobacteriaceae bacterium
CCGTGTCGATACGAAGCGTCTACCGGTGGGGAGTTGTTTCCGCATGTTTACGGAGCGATCAATAAAGAAGCAATCATCACCGTTCGGTCGATCGAATCCCCGTAAGGTGTAAGTCCCAAAACTCCTTGCCATAGTCGACCAAAATCTCGTCCCCCGGCAGGATCTCTTTATCAGCCTCCAAAAAACACCTAACACCTTCGGTTACATAAATGGCATTGTTGTCTTTTCTGGATTTTCCTTTTGTACCGGCCGCATCATTCGCATAACGCCCGAAGGTGAGTACAGTGGGTTTAGCATCAATCGCCCAAAAGCGGTTGACGCGCATGAGGTAAGTGTTGATGGCGTCTTCATGGGCCACATCTTTCCATTTGCGCAGTCTGCCTTTGTATTCGGTAATGCGCTGCCCTTTTCTAAAGCTGCGTTTTGCGAAAAGTCCCTTTCCAGCTTGCGGCAGTTTCGAGATTTTCACTTCAAGCCAGGAGTTTGCCAATTTTTTCATGAATGGGAAGTAGATGATAGGTTAAGAAACAATTCGAACGTCAGTCGAGTGTGATGTGGTACACATCGCTTTGATTCCGGACGATGCCCGGCACGTGGAAGCCGCCAGGTTGTGGAATTTCTTCAACGAGATCAAAAGCACGGCACGATTTGGGTAGCATTTCAAAAATCAGCAAGAAGGTATATTTGCCGTGTCGGGGCACGTGTGTCCATAGCGGGGTATAGGTGATGTTGATCGCGTGAAGCAAACTCGCGCGAGCGGTACCCTCTGGGTCGATCAGGAAAGTGGTTCGCCAGATTCGGATCAACATGTCTTTCCATTGGTCGGGCACATGGCAATGCACATAAATGAATGCATCTTCCAACCATTCGGTATCAATGGCCGCCAACACGTCTACATCCACTTTGGGTGTAGTTTTTACGGGCGGCAAATCGGTTTCGGTACTTCTACTAACAGGTGTGGGTGGGTGGTACGTTCCACTTAAAAGTGCCATCTTGCCGTTCGAATTTTCATGCGCAAGATACTTCGCTTTTCACTCATTTTGTTGGGGCTGGTAGTGGTATTGTTAGCAGCTACGGTGGCGCCCATCAAGCGTTATCCCGTTCAAGAGCAAACCTTTTACCAACAGATGCTTGCTAGCATCAAACCGCTGCCTGATCTGCCGGACACGGCCACACTTCGCGCGGGTGCTGCCAAAGTAAGCATTACACCGCGGCAACGAACTGCGACAGCTGGCTACGGCAAGAGACGCGGAAAACATTTTACACACATCGATGATTCTGTTTTTGTGCGCACATTGGTCATCACATCTGCAGCAAAGCCGGTGGCAATCGTGGCGGCCGACTTGCTGATTATTCCACCTCTGGTGCGGGCGGAATTAGAACAGCGCTTGCCGGAGATTGGGTTTACACTCGATCAGGTGTATCTGGGCGCCACACATTCTCATAACAGCCTCGGCCATTGGTCGCACGGCATTTCTGCATTCCTGTATGGCACCTATTCGGATTCGATTGTACATTTTATCAGTAACCAAATCCTGGCGTCTATTCAACTAGCCGCAGTGGAGACTCAACCCGCGGTGATGAGCTATCAGGCAGTACACGTACCGGAGGCCGTGAGCAATCGCCTGAATGCGGGTGGTGCGGTAGACTCGATTCTACATGTGGTTCGCATCGATCGGCACGATCAGAAGAAATTTCTTCTTACCACGTTTGCAGCCCATGCCACGTGTTTTCCGGCCGATAGCATTACGCTTTCGCGCGATTATCCGGGTCGTTTGGTTGACATATTGGAACAGTCGGGGTTTGACCACGTGCAGTTCATGGCCGGTGCTGTCGGTAGCCAGGCGACACATGTGCCAGACGATGCGCCCTCGTGCGTAGCGTGGACAGCTGAAACATTAGCAACTGCCTTCTTGCGCGATACGGCCGCACGAGTTTCGCTCCACACAAGCACAATTCAGGTTCAACACCTGCCATTGCAAATGCCCGACCCACAGGCAAAGATTTCGAAAAACTGGCGACTACGGCCGTGGCTGTTTCGTGCCCTGATGGGCGAAAGCATCAACGAATTCACGGTCTTGAGAGTTGGCTCACTGTTGATGATCGGTACTCCGTGCGACTTTTCGGGCGAATTGGCCTTGTCGTTGTATCAGCATGCCCGCAAGAAAGGCGTGCATGTGATGGCGACATCTTTTAATGGCGGTTACATGGGCTATATCACACCCGATTCCTACTACGATCAAGACCACTACGAAACCCGGCTGATGAATTGGTACGGCCCTGGCAACGGCACTTACTTTTTGAAATGCATGGAAAAGATTATTGATGTTAATGCCCAATGAGACTTTGGCTGTTGGGTTTCGTTCTGCTGGCGTGTCAATTGCCGCCAACCGAACTACGCGGTCGTGTAGTAAAGGTGATTGATGGCGATACGATCGAGATTCTGGATGGAAAAAGCCGAACACGCGTGCGTTTATATGCGATTGATGCGCCCGAACGCGGTCAGGATTTTTATCAAAAATCAAAAGACTTTCTGGCATCTGTGGTAGCCGGGCAAACCGTGCGCGTGGTGGAAAATCGGTTAGACCGGTGGAAGCGTGTGGTAGGCGATGTGTATTTGTCGGACGGCAGGCATGTCAATGCTCAACTGGTAGCGGAAGGTTGGGCGTGGCATTTCATCCGCTACAGCGATAGCCCCCAGCTCACCCGCTTGGAGCAACAAGCTCGCACTCAGCGTAAAGGTCTGTGGCGACATAATCGCCCTGTTCCACCTTGGGAGTTTCGGAAACGGAAATCAAAAGAATCATGACCGACTTTCCGATCGAAGAAGTGATCCCGCAGGTGAAGCAGCATTTGCATGCACATCGCACGCTGGTCTTGCAAGCCCCGCCAGGCGCTGGTAAATCCACCGTCTTGCCGTTGCGATTATTGAACGAGTCATGGCTTCAGGATCGAAAGATTCTCATGCTGGAGCCACGCAGGTTGGCCGCACGCTCTGTTGCGCTACGCCTCGCCCAACAGTTGGGGGAGGAGCCCGGAGAAACGGTGGGATATCGAATTCGTTTTGAGTCGGTGATATCACCGCGCACGCGCCTGGAAGTCGTCACCGAAGGTATTCTTACCCGTATGCTTCAAGCCGACAACACGCTGGATGAGTACGGCCTGTTGATCTTCGATGAATTTCACGAGCGGAGTATTCACACTGACCTTTCGCTGGCGTTGAGCTTACAGGTGCAACGCGTGGTACGCGAGGAGCTGCGGCTTTTGATCATGTCGGCTACGATTGATGCCGCCAGCATTGCGGAGCGATTACAAGCGCCACTGGTGGTAAGTTCCGGGCGCCAGCATCCGGTAGAAATCCGCTATTGGAGCGAGGCCTCCGATTTGGCACTGCCCAAGCGGGTGGCGCGCGCCATCCGCCAGATTTGGGACGAGACGAAGGGCGATCTATTGGTTTTTCTTCCAGGGGCGGGCGAAATTCAGCGCACGCACGAACTGTTATCCGAAGCAGGGTATCCGGCTATTCATCCGCTTTTTGGCGATTTGCCGTTTCGGGAACAACAAGCAGCCATTCAACCAAATCCAAACGGAGTTCGAAAAATTGTGTTGAGTACCTCGCTTGCCGAAACGTCATTAACCATCGAGGGTGTGGGTGTGGTAGTGGATGCCGGTTTGGCGCGCGTACCCCGGTTTGATCCGCGCAGCGGCTTGGCGCGATTGGAAACTATCCCCGTCACGAAGGATTCCGCTGATCAGCGCGCCGGGCGTGCGGGGCGTCTGGGGCCCGGCATTTGTTACCGGTTGTGGAGTGCAGCGTCCCACCAACATTTACTTGCGGAGCGCAAACCAGAAATCTTAGAAGCAGACCTGGCTCCACTCTTGCTGGAATTACTGAACTGGGGTGCGCGCGATGCCGCAGAATTATTCTGGATGACGCCACCGCCCACCGGACCACTTCAGCAAGCAATGGAGTTGCTTACATCATTGGAGGCTGTGGATCAACAGCGCATCACTGCCAAAGGCCGCGCGATGGCGGCTCTGCCCAACCATCCCCGCCTCACGCACATGATTATGGAGGCCCAGCAACAAAAAGACAAGTCTGTATTAGCGTTGACCACAGATCTACTAGCCGTGTTGGAGGAGCGCGACCCGCTCGGCCGGGAAAGCGGCGCAGATGTAGGTGTTCGCATAGATGCCCTGCGGAAATGGCGCCAGAGTGAACGGGTGGCAGGCGATCGTGTGGCCTGGCAGCGTGTCGAGAAAGTGGCTGCACAGTGGCGGAGGTGGCTAGCAGTCGTGCCCGACTCCAAGGCGGTTGATGATTTCGCTGTGGGACAACTCATTAGTTGGGCGTATCCGGATCGTATTGCTCGCCAAATCGACCCTCAAGGGTCTCGCTATAAGCTATCCAATGGTCGTGTGGCGCGGTTACCCGAGCAGGATCAACTGAGTCGCAATACATGGCTGGCGGTGGCTGAAGCCGATTTAGGTAGTGGCGAGGGACGAATCTTTTCTGCAGCGCCACTCGATCAGGCGTTGGTGCTGCACAGTAGTGCAGTTCGGCAAGAGTTGCGCTGGGATGAGAATGCGGGGCGGATACTTTCTCTGGAGATTCGAAGCCTTGGCGCCCTGGTGGTGCAACAACAAGCCCGGCCGCTGGCCAATCCGGATGCTGTAATTCCCGTTTGGGGTGAACTCATTCGCGATCGTGGATTGAATTTTCTGCAATGGTCGGATGAGATTGCGCGTTGGCGCCAGCGCGTCATGAGTGTATGCCAATGGCGGCCACAAGACGGTTGGCCCGATTTGTCGGACGGGGGGTTGCTATCAAGGTGGGCAGACTGGGCGGGTCCCTTTCTGGGGGGCATCACATCAAAATCGGAATTGCTGAAATTGAATTGGCTGGAGATTCTGCAAACCCAACTCGATTGGTCGCAGCAGCAACAGCTCGATAGACTGGCTCCTGCTCGGCTGGAGGTGCCAAGTGGTTCGAAGATAATAGTTGATTATTTTGCTGATGGCCGCTCGCCCGTAATGGAGGTACGGCTTCAGGAACTATTTGGGATGGCCGAGACGCCTACCTTAAACGAAGGTCGGATCCGCATCACCATGCATTTGCTGTCGCCAGGCTATAAACCGGTGCAGGTAACTCAAGACCTCAAGAATTTTTGGAATACAACGTATTATGAGGTTCGAAAAGAACTTCGTATGCGCTACCCCAAGCACTCCTGGCCGGACGATCCGTGGACCGCGCAAGCCGTTCGTGGTGCGAAGCGCAGAACGAGTTCCTAAAGCCGCGTTATCGGCTATGCCACCACGCCCACGCGATGAGCAGCGGGTGTACAACAATCAATCGAAACCATCCTACCCATTCCGGAGCGCAAAGTCCGTCGGGAATACAACCACCCACCTGAATAAAATAAACGTGCGAAGGAATAAACGCAACCAACATCGCAATGATCAGGTAACTTGCCGGTTTACGCGTGGAAGAAAAAAGTAAGGCAATCGCGAGCACAATCTCACCAACGCCGCTCAGCCAATTGATTGCCTCCGGGTACGGAAAGTAAGGCGGGATTAACGGCAGGTAAAAACCCGGATTAACAAAATGATTTACACCGGCAAAGAAATAAAATGCGGATTGAAGGCGCAGACTCCAGGGCTTCAGGTTTGTCATGGTTGTGTGAGATTCATTTCGTTAAGATGCGTCCAAAAATTTAGGGCCGTAAAAACTGTTGATATCTTTTTTCGATTTGGGCGGGTGTTAGCTTTTCTTCGCTCAACAACAGGCGGTAGCGAAACGCGATGCGCTCGCCCGGACGTAACTGTAAATTGGTGGGTGACTGCCCCTCGCTAAAAATGGAGGTGCCCAGCGGGTTGGCCGCCACAAGCCCGTACCCACGTGCATGCCAATGCGGTGGATGATTTAGGTTGGCAGGGTGATCGAATACCAACAACGAAATGTTCTTCGATTCCAACTGGCCGCTGAGTGCCAACCAGGGCGATCGTTTGCCCCACACCGTTTCGCCTTGCTGGCCGGATTGATTCAAGAAGTTGCCGGTGGCACGTGAGTTGTCTTTCCGCGGGCTTCCAATCTGCAGGTTGGATTCTACAAAAGGATCAACCCATTCGTTGGGCAGCTCCAACGCCCGTGCGACCCGAATACCAAGCAGTGCATCCTTTTGCTCTTTGAATTGCACCGGCTGCAACGCACGCAGTTCGGTTGTACGATCGTAGATCAACCAGTTTTCCTGCCGCGTAAATACATGTGTGGTCAGCTCTTCCAACAATGCTTCGCTGCCATCGTAGGATTGCCATCGACTGGTGGTAATGAGTGTGGCGCGATCCGGAAGGCCTTGTGCGCAAACGGTACGTGTATGTACAATGCGGCCGTACGCGGAGCGATTTTTCAGTGGGATGGCGGTGCTGAGATTCCAAAAGTCAAAACCGTTTACCGACTCGTGTGTGAAAAAAACTCCCGCCTGGTGCGGATGGTCAGCACGTTCGCCCGCTACCCGTTTGAATGGATAATTTCGGGTTACGTTCAACCCCGACAAAGTCTGCAAGGGGTAGAGCACGGGTTTGAAGAGCGAGTCGGGATAGACGTATTCCGCGATCAATTGGTCGGCCCAGCGAATCGAAACTTTCTTTTCAGCCGGAAGTTCGGCCACCTGAAAGCCCGGTTGCGTTCGGGCTTTGATTAAATCCGCTGTAAAGATTCCAGGTATCTTTTCGCGTGCCGTAGCCGGGCGAATGTGCAGCTTTTGCCAATAGATTTTTTTGCCCACGTCTTCGGGCCGATACACGCCATGCACTTGAAGCCCGATAAATCCCGTTAAGGTGGCATCATCAACGAGCGAAGCGGTGGGCTGGTGGTTGATCCACACCTGAATAGAATTCTTTACACACCGGATTCGGCAATGGTTCCACTCCTGCGCATGGAACGCGGTCTTTCCCTGTGGATGATAGGTCAGAGGATAAATCCAACCGCGGCGGCTTTCATCGTAGATGCCGCCGGTCCACTGGCGGGCGGTAGGATCGAAATCCACCTGGTAACCAAAGACCCGGCCATTTTGAACTCCACCTTTCGATTCACTCCGAAATTGAATACCCGAATTGACGGAGTCCATTTTGAATTCCACCTCCAACTCGAAGTCGCTGTAGGTTTTTTCGGTAACGAGAAAGGAATTGACGGGGCTGTTCACGGTAGTGCCCACAATCATGCCGTCTCGCACTTCGTACGTGGCCGATCCGTTGATTTGTTTCCAGCCGGAAAGGTCTTTTCCATTAAATAGCATTTCAGAAACATTCCTCGATTGCGAAAAAACGATCGTCAGCGACAGAAATGCCAACACGAGAAATGAGATTTTGATCCTGTTCATGATCGTTCTTTTAACGCGTGGATTCGCTCGGAAAGTTTTGGATAGTTCCAACTCCAGTTTTCCATTTGGCCGCCTGTGATTTTATCCAATTGTTCTAACGATTCAATCATCAGCGCGGCTCCGACTTTCTTTGCGGACCATGCATCAGCTTCAAGTTCTAGCTTTTTTTGAACAAAACCCATTAGCATATAGGTTCCGCCCCCGGATACAAGCCCATAGTAAAGACCTACCCATAACGCCATGTAGTTGGGATTCAGGTGCGGCTGCAAGGTGATAAATCCAAGAATCGAAAAAGTCATCCAAATCAGATTTACGATCAGGAGCTTTAATAGATGATGTTGTTCAAGATGCCCTGCTTCATGACATACGATGGCGTTGATCACGCGTTGCTCCATCTTTTCAAGAAGTGGTTTCCCCACCATGATTACTTTCGTAAACGGAAGTACTCCGGAGGCATACGCGTTTACGATATTTGCTTTTGAGACAACTATCCGAAATTTTTTCCCGGTTTGCGCACGGGTAAGATGCGTGAGTTTGGAGCTTAGGTAGGGGTGATCATGTCGGCTTCGAATCCAAAAGAGCAAGGGGGTCACAACAAATGAAGTAATGGGCACAATGCTTGCAAAAAGGCAGCTAAGCAGGGCGATCACAATTCCCTGTGTTTGTACCATTAGCCGAGTTAAAATGATACTCCCAAAGCTTAAGAAAACAGCCAGCACAACAAAAAGGATAGCATCATCCTGGTATTCGTTTTCGCGAAACGGATGTAGCGACCTGTTAAACAAACAAAGAACCAGAAGCGTAGTGTACTTGGCGATGAAAACTACTGAGGCCATTGCTACTCGAAGCAGAACTTCGTTTCCCGTCATGGTAGTGGCTATAAGTTAATTGCATTCAGTTGTCTTACCGCGTAATCGCACGCCCGGGCGGTCATGGCCATGTAGGTGAGCGAGGGGTTTACACAACTGGCGGAGGTCATGAAAGATCCGTCGGTGATGAACACATTTTTTACCTCATGCATTTGATTGAAACCATTTAGCACCGAGGTCTTTGGATCGCGCCCCATGCGGGCAGCACCCATTTCGTGGTTGGCGTTACCGGGGAAAGACATGTTTTGGTACGGGCGCACATTTTTGTAGCCCATGGTATCAAGCATTTCGGCCATGGCCACGGCCATGTCTTTGTTCATGGCTTGCTCGTTGGCTTTGAATGAGACATCGAGCGTGAGCGTGGGGCGGCCCCATTTATCGCGCAGCTCGGTATTGAGAATGGCCCGGTTATCAGCATACGGAAGACACTCTCCAAACCCTCCAAACCAAAAACCCCAGGGACCGGGTTTTTGAACCGCTGCTTTCAACTCGGGCCCGAGTTTGTCGCCCGCCTGATCCCACCAGCCATCGCGGCTTGCACCGCCTTGAATTCCATAGCCACGGATAAACGCTGCGTGTTTGTCGGTAAGATTTCGGAACCGGGGGATGTAGAGCCCGTTGGGCCTGCGCCCGTGGTAATACTGATCTTCAAAACCTTCTACGTCGCACGAAGCGCCCGCCTGCTTGTGGTGATCCATGATGTTGCGGCCTACCTGATCGCTGTCGTTGCCGAGGCCGTTGGGAAATCTGCTGGAACGCGAGTTCAGGAGGATAAACGTGGTACCCAGCGTGGCCGCGTTGAGAAAAATGATCCGAGCCGAGAACTCCATCACTTCATTTGTTTCCGCATCGATTACTTCCACGCCCCGGGCGCTGCCTTTTTGTTCGTCATACAACACTTGGTTGACGATCGAGTTGGGTCGCAGTGTGAGTCGCCCGGTTTGGAACGCAGCCGGCAGCGTGCTGGAATTTGTGCTAAAGTATGCGCCATACGGACAGCCGCGGTGGCAGGCGTTGCGGTATTGACACATGCCGCGTCCCTTTACCGGAGCAGTGAGATTGGCTACCCGCCCGATGATCAGATGTCGGTCAGGGAAGAATTTTTTCATCCGGGTTTTGAGATCCTGTTCTGCGCAGTTCATTTCCATGGGTGGCTGAAACACGCTGTCGGGCAGGTGCGGAATGCCCTCGGCCTGGCCGGAAATGCCAATGAACTTTTCTACGTACGCGTACCAGGGCTCAATGTCTTTGTAGCGGATGGGCCAGTCCACGGCAATACCATCGCGCAGATTGGCTTCAAAATCCAAATCACTCCAACGGTAACTTTGGCGCCCCCATAACAACGATCGCCCGCCCACCACATTGCCGCGAATCCAATCAAAGCGCTGTTTTTCTTCGTACGGGTTTTCCTGGTCGTTGATGTAGAAATGTTTGTTGTCGCCTTGAAAAGAAAAGTGGCGTGTTTGCACGTAGCTTTTTTGTCTGTCCTCCTGGGTAATGCGGCCCCGGTGCTCCAATTCCCACGGATGTTTGGTGGCGGTAGGATAGTTCGGGTGCTGCACCGGGCCACCGCGCTCCAACAACAGCACGCGAAGTCCTTTTTCCGTGAGTTCTTTTGCCGCCCAGCCCCCACTTATGCCGGAGCCAACTACAATCGCATCAAATGTATTTTGCGCGTTGGCGCGGATGTTCAGGTTCACGGCACACGAGTTTTCCTTCAAGAACGAAAAAAAAATCCGCGATTGAAAGTGATTTTAAGGGAGCTCAAAGGCACTTTTATAGTTGCCCTGTTGCTGCATGTGGTTGATTAATTCCAGATAAAACGGATGAGCGCCTAATGTGGCACTATCGCCCACGAGTATCAATTTTTTTCGTGCCCGCGTCATGGCCACGTTGGTTCTGCGGATATCGGCCAAAAAGCCGACCTCCCCGGTATCGTTACTCCGTACAAAACTCACTGCAATCGCGTCTCGCTCCTGGCCCTGGAACGCGTCTACGGTATTGATGGTAGCGAGATGAGCAATGGCGCCCAGTGTGGGTGAGTTTTCCGCTTCCTGGCGCAAGAACTCCACCTGTGCGCTATAGGGTGTAATGATGCCCAGGGTGTAGCATTTGTCCAGCCAGACATCAACACCTACCTGTTCAATCAGGTTTTCAATCATTTTTAGTAGTAAACGCCCTTCTTCTTTATTGTTTCGACTAAGCGTTTCGGGGTCTTGCCATTCGGCAAAGCCGCAACCGGCCGTATCAACAAACAACACGGGA